>DATBGU010000358.1:0-13505 GCA_036557825.1 Gemmataceae bacterium | reverse complement strand
TCCTGCCGAGCCGGGAACGTGCGGCTCGGCAGGAGCCTCGCCCCACTGCTGTGCACAACTTCGGGGGTACTGGACAAAGGAACAAAATGGCGAAAAACCGCTGTTTTCCCGACTCCTTTTCAGTGACACATCGTTGTCACTCCAACGCGGAAGAACAGGTGTCCACTAACAGGTTTTCCCTAACTCCTTTGCCCATTTAACATTACAAGTTGTGCACAGCACTGGCCTCGCCCTCCCAGACGCTACACAAACTCCGAAAATGCTCTAGCCGCGACACGCAGCGTCGCTGCTAAACGAAGTTGGTCAAACGGCAAAATCCGCATAAAGGGCGAGACGGGCAGGGCCGATAAAGGGCATAGCCGACGGTCTGCGGATAGACTGCCGGCGTCGCGAAACCCTTCATCCCGCCCGGCAGGAGGCCGCATGACGCAGCCCATCTCGCGCCGTACCGTCCTGAAGTCGATGGCCGCCGGATGCCTGGTTTCGCTGCCGGCCGTGCAGCCAGCGACGGCCGAGGCCGGACACAAGGCTCCTCCGGATGTCGTCGCCGGCAAAATGACCGGGGCGGCGGCACTGGTAGCGACGCTAAAAGCGGAAGGCGTGCTCTGCGTCTTCGGCATCCCCGGCGCTCAGGAGAATGAGCTGTGGGACGAGATGAAGAGCCAGGGACTGCCCTATCTGCTGGTGACGCATGAAATGTCAGCGGCGTACATGGCCGACGGCGCCGCGCGCAGCACCGGCCGGCCGGGCGTCCTCGCCATCGTGCCGGGTCCGGGCGTTACCAACGCGCTGAGCGGGTTGGGCGAGGCGCTTCTGGACAGCGTGCCGGTGGTGGCCATCGTCGGCGATGTGGCGCGAGGCGACAAATACCGCCCCTTCCAGGTCCACGAATTGCCGCAGCTCGGTCTGTTGCAGCAGGTGTGCAAGGGTGTCTTCGAGGTTGGCAACGCCTGCGAGATCCCCAACGCGGTTCGGCAAGCCTTCCGGCTGGCGATGTGCGGCGAACCAGGCCCGACCGCCGTCGTCGTGCCGTATAATCTGCTGATCGATACGTGCAAATTCGGCTGTCCGCCGCTGGCCCCGTGCGATGTGCCGTTCGATGAAGGCGCTTTCTTGTGCGCCCTGACTTTGCTGCGGCAGCGCGGCTGCAAGGTCGGCATCTACGCCGGCATGGGGTGCATGAACTACGGCCCGCTGCTGGTGAGCGCGGCCGAGGTGCTGCAAGCGCCGGTCGCCACAAGCGTCTCCGGCAAGGGCGTCATCAGCGAGTGCCACCCTCTGTCCGTCGGCTGGGGCTACGGCCCGCAGGGCACCCGCGCCGCCGAGAACGTCTTCAAAAAGGTGGACGTGGTCCTGGCCATCGGCGTGCGTTACAGCGAGGTCTCGACGGCCTTCTACTCGATCCCGCAAAGTCCGCACATCATTCATGTGGACATCAACCCCAACAACATCGGCCGCATCCTCAAAACCGAGGTGTGCGTCAACGCCGACGCCGGCGACTTCCTCACTCGCCTGCTCGAACACGCCGACGACATCCGCCGCCCCCCCGACGCCGGCCTCATTGCCTGCATCCGCCAGGGCAAATGCGAGGACGCCAAGGAGAACGCCAAGTGCTACAACCGCTGCGGCGTCGATCCGATGGCGTTCATCCTCGCCCTTCGCAAGGCCACCTGCCCCGACGCCCTGGTCTTCGTCGATGTGTCCTGTTCGGAGCATTGGGCCGCCGAGGCGTTCACGGTATGCCAGCCGCGCACCTACTTCAACCCGACCGACAATCAGTCGATGGGCTGGTCGATCCCCGCCGCGATCGGAGCGCAGCGCGTCCATTACGGCCGGCCGGTCGTCACCATCACCGGCGACGGCTGCATGTTGATGACAGGGATGGAACTGTCCACGGCGGCGCGCGAGGGGCTGCCGGTGAAGTTCTTCATCCTGGACGATCAGGCGTACCACTACATGCAGGCGCTGCAAATCAAGGCGTATCGCCGCACGACGGCGACCATCCTGGCGCGATTGGATTACGCCGCCCTGGCGAAGGCGTTCGGTCTGGAATTCGTGGAGATCAACGGGCCGGACGGACTGTGCGGCGGCATCCGCGCCGCCCTGGAGCATCCGGGTCCGGTGCTGGTGCGCGTCGTGACGGATTACGGTAATCGTCCTGTCCGCTGGCTCGACGCCACGCGTAAGCGCTATACCAAGGAGTTGTCGAGCGAACAGAAACTGCGCTTCGCCGCTCGCCTCGGATCACGGGCGCTCAATCATCATCCCAACAATGATTGAGCGCCTGGGAGTACCCATCGTTAGTGAGTGGCAAGAGCCAGTGCTTCCTCGGCGCGCGCGACGCTCGTTTGCTCGCGGGATTGGTCCCGGGTCTGGATGACTAGCTGGGCCTGCAAAACCTCAAGCACCTTCTGCAACGCCCGCAGAGAGAGGTCCGCGCGACCGGCAAACACGCGGCTGAGCTGTCCTGGATCGACTCCGGTAGCCTGGCAAAACTCCTGGCGGGAGCCGAACTGGTCGTCGATCAGGTCGGCCAGGAAGTCACGGTAGTCAGGGGGCGACACGCTGCCCTGGTGGATTCCCAAACGGGCTTCGAGATCCTGGCAAATGCGGTACACCGGGGACTTGGTGTCCAGGCCGTTCCCGGTAAACTCCGCGTTCCACCAGGCGGCGAAGCGCGTCCACTCCAGCCGGGCGTGATATTTTTGCCGCACTCGGGACAGGAAATCCTTCTCCGAGCGGCTGAGCTTGGATAAGGGGAGGCGCCGGCCGGTGATGGTCTGGTATAGTGGGGGGGTCTTCGTTGCCATCTTCTCTCCCTCCCTTTTTCAGAGTCCCCGTTTCACCTTCGAGGTAGCCATCCTCTTCCATGGGGATGATAAATTCGACCACGCCCGCGACCGACAAATAAATCGCCTGCTGCCGCCGCGAGACGGAACGGCTTACCACGTCGGGCTGTCGGCCCCGCCTGCTGAGGGGATGGTTCGGGTCGGGCCTGTGCTCTGTCGCCCGCTTCACCCCAGTCAATGGGGTCATGGAGAACGCTTCCTGGTCTCGTGGAACCGAAAGGCAACCCAGGCCGTACACCACTCTCTCTCCACCTTGCTGTTGGCATACTCCTGGCACGTCCAGAGCAGCGTCGGATCGGAAGGATCGAGGCACGTCGAGGAGTAGTTGCCCCAGCCGATCGCGTTCGTGCTGCCGCTGGGAGGGCTTCTATAATAGGTGGTTCCTTTCACCGCCAGGACCGGAGTGCGCATGACGCCCGCCGCGTCTGTGGCCGCATGCCTCATCACGTAGACGGAAGGGAATTCCTTCTCCGACGTTCGGGTGCAGCCGAGGCCGACGTTGCCTTTGCTATCCACCGCCAGCGAGGGAACGAGGTAATCGCAGTTCGGAGCGTCCACAAACCCTTCCTGAAGCAAGGCGCCGTCGCGCACCCGGACTTCGTACCAGAGAACACCGCAACGCGAGTCGATCTTGGCCTTCGCCGCGTTGCAACCGAACACGCTTCCGCCCTGCGCGAAGACGCTTAGCGTCCGTCGTCCCTCGTCGGCACGGAGTTTCAAGCCGGGCGCCGGCTGAACCGCTTGAAACTTCCTGGATGCCCCATTCGGGCTCTGGTAAGTCTTGCTCAAGGGAATGGACTGAGCCTTGGAAATCCTCGCCGTCTTGCCCGACCACATGATCTTGTACATGTAGAGCTTGCTGGCCGTATCGCCGAATTCCCGGTGCAGCAGGACGGCCGCCGCATCCGGCGCTTTCTTGGGATCCAGGTCCGTGGCGGGAAATGCTTCGATTTGCAGATCCGCGAACGATTGCATGTTGGCAAGATTCGGCCCGTCGGCGGCCGTGACGTCCGCCATGGGAATCGCATGGCAAGTTTGAGCCTTCTTGAGGTCGTCGCTGCCGTTGTGGACGCTAATATAGAGCCCGTTCTTGTCGAAACCAATGCGGGCGCCGTAATTATGCGGCGGAATCGGCATCTTAACTCCCCGCCAGGGATCGGTCGGATCGGAGGTCGTCGAAATAGCCAGGTATCCGTTTGCCGGTTTGAGCCCTTGAACCCAGGCGATCCAGCGCCGCGTGATCGGGTCATACAGGAGCCGCGGATCGTTGGCCTGAAGGTCGAATGTCTTGGCCGGCAATACCTTGAGCCAGAACTCATGCTGCGTATCGTTTCGGAGGACTTTCCCCGTCGCCTTGTCTTGTACCACGAACGCCCGATCGTCGAGGACGGCGGTATGCTTGGGTCCCACGGCACCCGCCGCATCCGGGTTGGGCTTTCGATAGCCCGGCCCCTTGTCCGCGGGGAAGTTGATGACAATGGTCACGTCTGCCGCCCGAGCGGACGCCATGGGAGTCAGCGCCGCGGTGACAAGACTTGCCACCAGCGCGATCGCGGATTGAGTGTTGACGCTCCGGGGGAACGACCTGGTCCGCTCTCCCATGCTGATTCCTCCAAACAACTTTCCGTCGTACGTGAAATCCCTGGAAGTTGGAACTCGTTTCCCAGGAGAATACTGGGATTCAATGCGTCCCTACCGCCGCCCATGACAACCACGTGGCGATTGCTGAGCAGGATGCTATTGCGCGGTCTTCGTCCGATAACTCCCCTGGCCCGTCCCGCTGTGCAGCCGTCCCTGCTCGGGGCTGATGCTGTACGCTTGTCATCCTCGGCCCGTGAACTCTTACGGTTTCAGGCAATCGGTTGGTGCGGCTTCTTGTCCGAATTACACACGATGGGGATGAAGAATTCGCCTTGCGCTCGGCGTTCATCCATGGTCCCTCCTCGGCAGAGAGCGCAGGCCGCACCACGGATTATACCGGTGATTGACTTTACGTCAACATTTGACTTAAAGTCAATTCACCTCGGTTCGCGGGCGCTCGCTCGCCATCCCAACAACGATTGACGCGAAGCATCGCCAACACTTTCCGGTAAGCAAGGATTGGAGTTCCCTCGCTTACGCTGCGGCCTCCGACAGCGATGCTCGTCCTAAGTCCTTATCTTCCGCACGGTTGATGCGCCGGCCGTCTTCGTCCCCTTGCTGAAGTCCAACCGCGCCAATAGGTTAAGGACTCAGGGCGCGTCGCCCGCGCGCACGCCGCGGCTTCGTGTTCCGACCCTCCGGCCTTTGTGAATCACGTTCCATGTCCCTGCATGTCGAACATCTCAGCAAGGACTACCCGACGCGCAGCGGCGCCCTGCGTGTGTTGCGCGACATCGATCTGGACCTGGCGCGCGGCGACGCCCTGGCGATCATGGGGCCGTCCGGTTCCGGCAAAAGCACGCTGCTGCATCTCCTCGGCACCCTCGATCGGCCGACCGGCGGCGCGGTGCGCCTCGAAGGCCGCGATCCCTTCGCCCTTTCCGAGCGCGAATTGGCCGACTTTCGCAACCGCAACATCGGTTTCGTTTTCCAGGACCATCATCTGTTGCCGCAGTGTTCCGTGCTTGAAAATGTGCTCATCCCCACGTTGGTGGCGCGCGACAACCGCGAGTCCATGAAAGCCTGGGCACGGCAACTCCTTGAGCGCGTCGGGTTGTCCGATCGCCTCGATCACCGGCCCGCCGAGTTGTCCGGCGGCGAACGGCAGCGCGTGGCCGTGGCGCGGGCGCTCATTCACCGCCCGATCTTGCTGCTGGCCGACGAGCCGACCGGCAACCTCGATCGCCGCACCGCCGACGCCATCGGCAAGTTGCTCCTCGATCTGCACCGCGAGGAGAACACCATCCTCATCGTCGTCACGCACAGCATGGAACTGGCCGACCTGTTTCCGCGCAGGCTCGTCATGGAAGACGGCAGCCTGCAATCGCCGATGACAGAGAGCAAGCATCAAGAAACCGGAATCCGCCGCGCGGACTCCTGAAGCTGACTTTTGCCATGACGCTCAAACGTCTGCGCCTGCGTAATCTACTGTTTCACTGGCGCGGCAACCTCGCCGTGTTCCTCGGCGTCGTCGTCGGCACCGCCGTGCTGACCGGCGCGCTGCTGGTCGGTGATTCGCTGCGAGGCAGTCTGCTGGATTTGTCGCTTCAGCGCCTGGACTGGGTCGAGGAAGCGCTCACCGCTCCGCGCTTTTTCCGGCAGGCGCTGGCGGACGATCTCCTCGCCGGGGGTTCGGCCGGCCGCATCGCTCCGGCCATTGTGCTGCAAGGGACGGTCGTTGTGCGCGGGCAGGGTGCGGGCGCGGAATCGTCCGGGGCGATCCGCCATCAGGTGCGCGGCGTCACCGTGATGGGCGTGGACGAACGCTTCTGGCCGTCGCAGTCCGCCCCGTGGTCGAATTCGGCCCAAGACGGCGAACGTCTGTATCTCAACAGCACGCTGGCCCGCGCTCTTGAGGTGTCCGCAGGCGATCGGGTGTCGCTGCGGCTGCAAAAACCGAGTGCCGTGCCGCGCGAAACCTTGCTGGGACGCCGCGACGACACCGCCCTCCTCGACGAATGGACGCTGCCGGTCGGACGAGTGCTGGACCCGGACGAACCCGCCGATCATTTCAGTCTTCGTCCCGAGATGGATGCGCCGCGCACCGTTTACGTCCCGCTGGCTCTGCTGCAAGAACGGCTCGACCTCTCCGGTCGCTGCAATGCCTTGCTGGCCGGCGAAGTGCATTCCTCTCTGGCGGAACCGCTGCGCGAAAATCTCCAACTTGCCGACTGGGGATTGCTCCTGCAGGGGCCGCGACAGCGCGTCGATTCGCTGTTCGCGCGGCTCGACAAAGACGGCGACGACAAACTGGAGTACCGCGAATGGCGCGATCGCCTGGCGGTTGCGGTCGCGCAAGCGAACAATCCCGTCGCTCGGCCGACCTTGAATCGCGAGGAAGTGGAGAGCTTTTATCGCAAGAATCGCGATTATCTGAGCCTGGAGAGCAGACAGCTTTTACTGGAACCGTTCATCGGCGACGCCGCCCTGGAAGCGGCGAAAAGCGCTCACCTGCGAACGGCCCCGACGCTGGTCTATCTCGCCAATCGCATCGCGGTCGGCGACAAGGATATTCCTTACTCCGTGGTCGCCGCGCTCGATCCGGCGCAGGAGCCGCCGCTGGGACCGTTCCTGCCGGATGGCGTCAAGCAACTGGCCGATGACGAGATCGTGCTGGCGGACTGGAAGGAGTCGCCTTTGCCGAAAGAGGTCGGCGAGAGAGTGACGTTGACCTATTATCCCGCCACCGATCAAGGCGAGCGGCGCGAGGAGCGCGCGACGTTTCGCCTGGCGGGCGTCATCCCGTTGCGCGGCGTGACTGCCGACCCGGACCTGACGCCGGAGTTCCCCGGCATCACCGACAAGCTGACCATCGACGCATGGGATCCGCCGTTCCCCTACGACAACAAACGCATCAAGCCGCGCGACGAACATTACTGGCGCGATTACCGCACCACGCCGAAAGCCTACGTCAACCTCGCCGTCGGTCAGCGTTTGTGGGGCAGTCGCTTCGGCCGGCTCACGTCCCTCCGCATGGCGGCGGCCAAGGGCGATGACCTCGACGAGAGCGCCGGGACGTTTCGGCGCGAGCTGCTCGCTCGGCTCGACCCTTCAAAGGGCGGCCTCGTGTTCAATCCGGTTCGGAAGCAAGCTCTGGAAGCCAGCGCCAAGGGCAACGACTTCGCCGGACTGTTTCTCGGATTCAGTTTCTTTCTGATTGTGGCGTCCTTGCTATTGGTAGGGCTGTTGTTCCGGCTCAACATCGACCGCCGCGCGGAGGAGATCGGTTTGCTGATGGCGGTCGGTTATCGCCGGGCCGCGGTGCGCCGGCTGCTATTGGGCGAGGGGTGCGTCTTGGCGGGGGCGGGAGCGGTGGTGGGGACATGCCTGGCGATGCTGTACGCCCGGCTGTTGCTGCAACTGCTGGGAGCGCTGTGGCCGGGAGAGACGCTGCAATCGTTCTTGCGTCCGCACTTCGCGCCGCTGAGTCTCATCTACGGCGCCGGCGGATCGTTCGTCGTCAGCGTGCTGACGATTCTGTGGGCCGTGTTCTCGCTGGGGCGCGTCGCGCCGAGCGCGTTGCTCGCCGGACAGATGCCGGGCGAGGGCGAGAACGTCGGCCCACGGCGGCGGCGCTGGAGTTCGTGGATCGCCGTGGCGTCACTTGGAAGCGGCCTCGGTCTGCTCGCCGTTTCGGGGCGCGTCGAGGACCATGAGATGCGGGCCATGACGTTTTTCGGCAGCGGCGGTTTGCTGCTGATCGGTTGCCTGGCGGCGCTGTCGGGGTGGATGCGCAGCACCCGTTCGCGCACTGTCGAAGGGCATGGGTTATGGAGCCTGGCCCGGCTCGGCGTTCGCAACGCCGCCCGCCATCCCGGACGCAGTTTGCTCACGGCGGGACTGCTGGCCGCCGCCGCGTTTCTGCTCGTCGCCGTCGAGGCCTTTCGCCGGCACGTCGATGCGCGCGAGGCCGTCGCCGGCGCCAACGGCGATTTCAACCTGGTGGCCGAGTCCGATCTGCCGCTGTACCACGACTTGAACACCAAGGAAGGGCGCGACGAGGTCCGCGAGAAACTGGTGCCGATTTATCGCGAGGAGTCCGGCGGCGACAACGCCGACGCCGAGCGACGCGCCCGCGAGGCGGCGGCATTGCTCGAAAAAGTCCGAATCATCGCCTTCCGCGTCCAGGCCGGCGACGACGCCAGCTGTCTCAATCTGTACCAGCCGTTGCGGCCGCGCTTGCTCGGTGTGCCGGTCGGGTTTATCGAGAGAAACGTCTGGTTCCCGGACGATGGTCCCTCGGACGTTCGAGAACAAGAGGGGCGCGTGTTTACCGAGATGGGCCGCTTCCGTTTCGCCGCCACGACGGCCGAGCGCGACAATCCCTGGACGCTGCTGTTGCCGCAGGAAGACGAAGTGCCCGCGTTCGGGGAGAAGAACACCGTCGAATGGATGCTCAAATCCAAGCTCGGCGGACAGATCACGCTGCCTCCAGACCATCAACTCCGCATAGACGGCTTGCTCAGCGACAGCGTGTTCCAGAGCAGTCTTCTCGTGTCCGAGCCGAACTTCCTCCGCCTGTATCCCGGTCATGAGGGGTACAATTACTTCCTTATTCACACACCGAGAGAAGAGGAGGACGCGGTGCGGCGCGTGTTGGAGTCGGCTTACGGCGATCGCGGTTTCCAGGCGACGCCGACGGTCGAGCGGTTGAATGCCTACCTCAACGTCGAGAACACCTATCTCTCGACGTTTCAGGCGCTGGGCGGTCTGGGGCTGATCCTCGGCTCATTGGGTTTGGCCGTGGTGCTGCTGCGCAGCGTGTGGGAGCGGCGCGGCGAGTTGGCCTTGCTGCGCGCGCTGGGCTTCCGTCGCGCCACGCTCGGTTTCTTGGTCCTCGCGGAGAATGCTTTCCTGCTGCTGGTGGGATTGCTGGCCGGCACAGTGTCGGCGCTGGCGGCCGTGTCGCCGTATCTGTGGAGCGGCGCCGGCGCCGTCCCCTGGATGCATCTGCTCGCGTTGTTGGCCACAGTGGTGCTGGTGGGCCTGATCGCCGGGACGCTGGCGACGCTTTCGACGCTGCGGGCGCCGCTGATTTTGGCACTGCGGCGCGAATGAATGATGGTTTCCGATCTGTTTCCAAGGAGACGAACACGATGCTGGAGAAATACACCTGGCTGGCCTATGTGGCCCTGGCGGGGCTGGCCTGGGGCACTTATGTTCCGTTCATCTTCTACGGCGGCAACGAGCTGGGAGGGAAGGCCGCCAGCCGTATCCTCGCCATCCTGTGCGTCGGAATCGCCTACATGGTCATCGCCGTGCTTTTCCCGCTCCTCTACCTGTACGTCTTCACGCCGGCGGAACAGCGGCCGGAGATGAACCCGAACGGCCTCCTGTTTTCGGGCCTGGCGGGCGCGGCCGGGGCCATCGGCGCCATCTGCGTGATCTTCGCCAGCAAGTCGGCCACGCAAGCCGCCCTGGCGGCGAAGCTCAGTCCGGCGACCTATAGGTTTTACATCGGCCCGCTGATTTTCGGCCTCGCTCCCGTTATCAACACCGTCGTTAGCCTGATGTGGCATCCTCAGAAAGGGGAGCCGTTTCATTTCACCTTCGACGTGCCGGGCTGGAAATTGTGGGTAGGCATTCTCTTTGTTGGAATCGGCGCGGCCCTCGTCCTCTTCTCCAAGGAAGAGGTGGAGACCGGCAAGCACGCGGCCAAGCCGTCCCCGGCGACCCTAACCGCCGCCGCGCCGGCGCCGCATACCACGCCGGAGGCATCCCCGTGAGTCCCGAGGAAGCCGTCGCGCGATTGCAGGGAACCCTCGCCCACTTGTGGATGGTGCGCACGTTTCTCAAGCACGCCGAGGAGATTCAGGACGACGACGAACTCCTCGACGTGCCGCGCACGCTGTTCGATTACGTGCGCGCCACGGAACCGGCGGCGCAGCGAAACGACACGAAGGAGTATCTGCACCGCATCCGCGGGAAATTGCCGAAACTGCGGCGCGCGGCGGAAGTGCTGCAAAACGAGCATCGCCGCGTGTCGGCGCACACCAATTTCGAGATGGCAGCCGTGTCGCTGACGGCGTGCGTGCGCCAGATCGAGGAGATCTTGGCCGCCGTGCAAGCACCGGCGTGAGGAGGGGGTAGGTCAGGCTGGAAAGCCTGACCTACGAGGTTTTGTCCACCAACTCTTAGCTATGTCCCGCCAGTTGCGGCAGGGTCGCGTTGAGGCCGATGTCGAACGCCACGATGCCCGCTACCTGGCCGGCCGCCGACGCCTCCAGCGGGTTGCTCTGAATGGCGCTCTGGAGGTTGTGGATGGTCGTCACCAGCGATTGATCCACGGAACCGCCGGAAAGGACGCCTTGCAGGAGCATCCCGGTATCCTGTCCCAGCTGGACCTCATTGGTCACGAGCGTGAGCGCATTCTGAACGGTGGCTCCGGGAGTGGTCGCCACGGCCTGGCCGAGGGAAGAAAAGAGGATCTCGGTAAGCTGAGCCTGTGGTGTTCCCATCAGGGCGAAGACCTGGTTGACATTGAGGTTGTTCAGAACGACGCCGAAGGCGTCATTGTCTTCCAGATCAAAGTCATCGCGGTCATTGATGTGAATGTTCTCGTGGTCGTTGTCGTGAACATTCACGTGCCCTGGAGGCCCCCCGTTGTTGTCCTTCCCATTGTCATCGCCTTGGTCGTTGTCGTTGCCTTGGCCCATGCCCATTGACGACGGCGCGAGCCGGCCCTCCAGATACTCCAGTTGCGGGCGGAAATGGCACGGGCGAACGGACGGACGAGGCGTGCGAGGCGAAAACCATTTCGTGAGCATTTCACTTCCTCCTCGATTTCCGAAACACAACGGTATCCGCAAGACACCCGTAGGGGGCCGTTGCAGCTGTAGCTGAACTGGTGAGAGTTCAGACGGCAGCGGGAATGTAGCTGAACTCGTGAGAGTTCAGAGAACTGAACTCTCACGAGTTCAGCTGCCAAACACTTCCGCGGCAACGGACCAGTAGGGGTCGGCCCCTCAACGCGAGTCGGCCTCACTGGGATAGGGGAATAAAATCCGGAAACCGGACACATTTTCTCATCTCGTGTCTCTACTTCTTTAGACTTCGGTTTTCGCGCCTTCGCGTTCGAGGTTGCATTCGCGAAAGCCGGCACGGTCTGGAATTTGCGAACAAAACAGCTTGCTTCGAGATGGGTTCACTCGCCTGCCAACGACGGCCCCGGAAACCCAACTTCAGGCTCGTCCGGATCCGAGGTGGCGAATGGACACACCTTTGCGGCTTGCTCCGCGCACCCACGCCATTCTTGTGGACTTGCTGCGCGAGGCGCGAAGAGGCTCCGCCGAGGCGCTCGGCGAATGCTTGGAGTCCTGCCGGGGCTATCTGCTGGCCCTGGCCCGCCAGGAATTGCAGGCCGGCCTGAAGGCGAAGGTAGATGGAGAGGATCTGGTTCAGGAGACGTTCATCGAGGCGATGCGCGACTTCGCGACCTTCCGCGGTCAAACCGAGCCGCAGTTCCTTAGCTGGTTGCGCGGCATCCTGCGGCACAACTTGACCGATCTCACGCGCCGTTTCGAGGCCTATCGTCGTTCGGTTTCCCAGGAAGTGGGCTTTTCGGATCACCTTGCCGACGCGCTTCGCGCCAACCCATCCGCCCGCATGGCCGGCACCATCTGCGAGCAACTCATCGCGCGGGAACAGCGCCGCGCCCTCGACGCCTCCTTGCAGCGCCTGCCGCCTTCGTACCGGCAGGTACTTCACTTGCGCTGCAGTGAGCATTGGTCCTTCGCGGACATCGGCAATCGTTTGCAGCGCTCGCCGGAGGCAACCCGCAAACTATGGCGCCGTGCCCTGGAACGCCTTCGCCACGACATGCACGTCCACGGCCACCCCTGAGGAAACAATCGGAGCGCCGAGGCGGCAACGACTTCTTAACGCCGCCTCGTCCAGGCCGGACTCATGTACTTCTCGATAGCAAGCCGCCGCGTCTCCACCGCCGGCAACGCCGGCAAGAGATCGTTCGCGGCCCAGGCACGACAGAGACGCCGTTTCAACTCTTCGCCGCCGAGCGAGAGATTGCGGAGGAACGCCAGGTGCCCACGGCCGCCGCGATACTCCGGCTGTCGCGGCGGTTCGCGGAGATAGCGCGCGACGAGCGGGAGGTCGAAGGCGTAAAGGAGCGTCCCGTGGTGCAGTAGAAAGGAGCGCTTGCGCTGCTGGGCGCTGCCGGAGAACTTGCGACCGGCGATGGCCAGGTCGCTGACGCCCGCCGGCTCGATGACGCCGCCGCCTTCCGCCAGCGCCCGCGCGACGCAACCGAGAATGAAGCGATAAGACGAGCGGATGTCACTCAGGGCCGGATCGCGTTCGTACTTGAGGATGAATGTGTAGAGGAGACAGCCTTGGCCGAGCAGGACGGTGCCGCCGCCGCTGGAACGCCGCAGGATCGGCACCGCGTCGGCGACACAAGCCCCTTCATCCACATCTTCCGCGAGCCGGCAGCCGGAGCCGAGCACGACGGCCGGAGTCGGCCACTCCCAGATACGCAGCACCTCGCCGCCGTCGCCGGCTTCCGCGGCCAGCAGCAGCGCCTCGTCCAGAGCGAGGTTTTCCGCTGCCGCCGGCAACGTCAGGTCGAGAAAGTGCATGCGATGCGTTTTACCCCGCCGCGCCCGTGAACAGCGCCTCCATCACCTGGCCGCGGTTGAGCTGCACGGGACGGCCCTGCCGGTCGCGCACCTCGGAGGCGGGATCGACGCCCAAGACGTGATAGACCGTGGCACCCACGTCGTCCGGCGAGTATGGCGTCGTCGCCGGGTAAGCGCCGATCTTGTCGGATTTGCCGATCACCTGGCCGCCGCGAACGCCCGCTCCGGCGAACAATCCGAAGAAGCACGGCGCCCAGTGATCGCGGCCGGCGTTGACGATCTTCGGCGTTCGGCCGAACTCGCCCAGCATCATCACCAGCGTCTCGTCGAGCAAGCCGGTCGCCTCCAGGTCGTCGAGCAGGGCGGCGACGGCCTGGTCCAAAGGCGGCAGCAGGCGGTTCTTGAGCGTCGGGAAGATGGC
>DATBGU010000357.1:0-54821 GCA_036557825.1 Gemmataceae bacterium | reverse complement strand
CCTTCGAGCGGCTGACGACCATCGGCCAAGCCTGTCGGGCGATTCTCCGGGAGACGTTGCGCACTACCCTGACTTGGGCCATGCAACACGTCTGCCAGTATGGCTGGACTAGCGAGCGGGTCGTTGCTTATCTCGGGCTTACGGAGGTGTAGTATGGCCATAGACTAGCCTTTGATGTCTAAAGTTTGCAAAACACCAAATATACTAAACACTTACGTCATTCTTCGCACGCGCATCAGGGAGGTTGCCATGTACCGAATCACCAAACGTGCCATCGCCGAGAACATCAAGCTCATCGTTTTTGGGTGCGTTGCCTTCATCTCGCTGTGGGGTGTCCTTCTTTCGCATCGCCCGGTGCCCTTTTCATCGGGCGGCGTGGTGACGTGGTGGACGCTCCTTAGCGTCGTTGGTGTGATCAATCTTTGCATCTGGCAGCGTTCAGCGCGGGCGATTACCGAGCGAAAGGGCGGCACAGCGTCTTCTTTCTACACCTTCCAGCGTTGGCAGCTTCTCCTGTCTGCGGTGTTCGTACTCGGCTGCGGCTTCCGTTCCCTCTTTCCTCGTGCCGACGTGCAGCGCCTGAGTCTGTCTGACTCCTGGCTCTCGAGCGTGTTCGTAGGCCGATCCATCGCGACGGCCGCGGAGCTATGCTTCATGGCACAGTGGGCCATTCTGCTCTATGGTGTCGCCCGGGATGCCGGCTGCCGCTTTGCCGTGGTTCTCGCCTGGCTTATTGTGCCATTCATCGCCGTTGCCGAGGTGTGTTCCTGGCACGCGACCCTGACCACGTGCTACCTCGGCAACGTCCTCGAAGAATCGATCTGGACCCTGTCCGCTTCGCTCCTCGTTCTCGGCTGTTTGCGTGTGGCGCCGCGCTGCGTGGCGGCGCGGAGGCCGTTTTTGCTCGCGGCCCTGGTGCTGGGATTTGTGTACGTTCTGTTCATGACGACGGTGGACGTGCCCATGTACGTGGCGCGGTGGCAGGCGGATGAGGCCGTCGGGCGCGCGTATCTGAATCTCGGCGCGGGACTTCAAGATGCCTGGTCACGCCGGGTGGTCTCCTTTGCCTGGGAAGAGTGGCGCGCGGAGATCCCGTGGATGACGCTGTATTTCAGTGTGTGCGTCTGGTGGAGTCTCGCCCTCGTTCACGCCCCGCGTTGGTGGCCCGTCCCGCGACCGGGTACAACGGAAGGAGACGCACGTCAGGCGTTGTCGCCTAGCTGACACGAACAGGCGCTTCGGCTTCTTGACCTCCATCGTCGCCAAACGCAACAACAGCACGGTTCGCATCGTTCGCCGCGTCGGTTCCGGGGTGCGTGGAAGGTGGGCGCTCGCCCTCGAACACGAGGTAATTCAGCAGAATGGGCAGCTCGTACAGCGACAGGAGCAAAAAGAGAAGCAGTCCCTTGCGATACTTCTCCTTGAATGCCGTCATGTCATATTCCGCCGTATAGATTTTGTGGCTCCACTGCTGGATCTCGTGCGACAGCACGAGGACGAGCAAGGAAATCCACAGGGGAATGCACGGCAGAAGGAAAAAGAGGGCAAAGAAACCAATCAGAAACAAAAGGGTGGCCGCCAGCACCCGCCCCGGCAGATTGAAAATGAATAGGAGTCTATCCGGCGTGCTCCGCCGTCAGCGGCTGGATGGCACCACGGTCGCGTCTCGGCGGAGCACGCCGGATAGACTTTCGTTGAACTGAACCGCGTCACCCCCAGCCGCGACTATGGGATTTGAAGGAAGGGCGGCTTTGAGGGCGGCAAGGCCATCGCTTGCGTGGGCGTCCCAACAGAGGATGCACACGTTTGCAGCATCCACCTCGCGAGGGTCAAACCTGCGGCAACGACGGGTGATCCGCGCGTCGATCGGCTCAGCCTAGGATCGGCGCGCACAGGGGCGGGGCCACGCCGGAAGCGTCGCCATTCCCATGCTCCACGACCCAAGGATCCGCAGGATGCGGTCGGCGGCTCGCTTACGACGTATCGCTGGCCGTCGCCATCGCACCGCCCTTGGGCACCTCGATCCTCATCAGCCGTTGGCTGCCGCACCGCGGGCACGAGCGCACACGGGTCGGCTCCCGTCGCGTCGCCTCCACCAATTCTCCCGTCCCGGACGTTCCCAGTTTGAGAACGATGTTGACGGCCAGCAAGAGACGTCGGCACAGCGTCAGGCGATCCTCGCGATGTCGATTGGCCAGCAAGCCATAGTGCCGCACTTTCACGAAGCCCTTGGGCAGGACGTGTTGCACGAAGCGACGCAGGAACTCCTCGGCCGCCAGACTCATTATCTTTTGGCGAGCGCTCTCCGCGTAATCCTTGTAACGGAACGTCACCCGGCCCTCTTCGAGTTTTACCAAGCGATGGTTGCTGATGGCGACGCGGTGCGTGTAACGCGCCAGATACTTCAGCACGCGTTGGGGACCTCCAAAGGGCGGCTTGGCATACACCACCCATTCCTTGGCGTACAGCGGCGACAACCAGTTGGCGAAGGCCTCGGCGTCCTGCAGTGCCGCCAGCGAAGCGGGGAAGGTGAGCTTGCCTTGCTCCCTCGCCTGTCGCAAGAACGCCAGGTACTTGCCACGGAACAGGCGGCTCAGCACCCGCACCGGCAGGAAGAAGCCGGGCCGGCACGACAGCCAACGCGGCGTCTTATCGACCACGCCTTGCACGTTGCAGGACAACCCTCCGCCCGTCACCACGCAATGCACATGCGGGTGATGGTGCAGGTTCTGGCCCCAGGTGTGCAGCACCATGAGCACACCGATCTGCGCCCCCAGGCGTTTGGGGTTGGCGGCCACCTCACGCAAGGTAGCCGACGCCGCGTGGAACAGAAGGTCATACAGCAGCGTCGGGTTGGCCAACGCCAACTGGGCAACCTCGGGCGGCAGAGTGAAGACGACGTGGTGATATTCGACCGGAAGCAGGTACGTCGCTTCGCGGTCGAGCCAGGCAGCGCGGCCGAGGGCCTGGCACTTGGGGCAGTGGCGATTGCGGCAGGAGTTGTAAGCAGGGCGTTCGTGGCCGCAGTCGACACAGCGCTGGATGTGTCCACCCAGGGCCGCGGTGCGACACGCCGCCAGATCACGCAGCGCCTTGCGTTGGACACCGGTCAGCCAGCCACCGTGCCGGGCCACGAACGCGTCGCCGTATTCGGCAATCACGTCCGCCACTTCCACCGCCGGCCGCTCGATGCCGACGGTACGATTCATGCTTGACCCTCCGTCGCTGGAGACGATGCGGCAACGGAGGGCGGGATCACCAGCAGATCCAGGAGGCTGGGCATCCGCTGGAGGTGACGGGTGCTGATATGCAGGTAGCAGACGGTGGCCCGCAAGTGGCTGTGGCCCAGCAGCGCTTGCAGCGTGACCAGATCGACCCCCGCTTCCAGCAAATGGGTGGCAAAGCTATGCCGCAGCGTATGGCAGGTCACGCGCTTGCGGAATCCCGACCGGCAAACGAGTTCTTGGAACCAGCGATGAAACGTGCCATCGGTCAGCGGTTGGCCCGGGATCAGTCCGGGAAAGAGCCACGTCGCCGGACGATACTGCCGCCAGTAGCCGCGTAGTTCCGCCAGCAGTCGGGGCGACAGGGGCACCAGGCGATCCTTGCGTCCCTTGCCCTGCCGCACGATGACGACCATGCGGGCGCTGTCGATGTCGGTGACACACAGGTGCAGTAGTTCGTTGATGCGCAAGCCGCAGGCATAGGCGGTTTGCACCATGACGCGTTGGCGACCGGGCTTGGCGGACGCGATGAGTTGGACCACTTCTTCGGGACTGAGTACGCTGGGCAAGGTCTTCGGCTTCTTGCCATAGGGGATGGTGTGTACAACATCCGGCCGACCCAAGGTGACGCCGTAGAGAAAACGTAAGGCGCAGACCGTTTGGTTGTACAGGCTCCAGGTGGCCCGTTGCTGAAGCAGATGGATCTGGAAGGAGCGAATCTCTTCCGAGCCGAGTTGCGCGGGGGAACGGCCGAAATGACGGGCGAAGCGGACGACGCCGGCCACGTAGGCTTTGACCGTCTTGGGCGAGAAGTTACGCAAGCGCAGATCATCGATGAAACGCTGTCGCAGAGGGGTCATGGCGTAGTCTCCACGTAGACAAGGTTGAAGGGTTGGCGGGCGACCCTCAAGCCTACGTGGAGAAGCGGCATCACGTGACGGATGCCAAAAGCTCCAAGCTCGTCCAGAACACCGAAAGTGCTGTCGCCTCCTCAACGACCACCGCGCAGCGGTTTAGTTCAACAGCAGAAAATACAAAACCGGCACGGCCAGCCACACCCACACGTTGTCGAACAGGCGGAAGGCCAGGGCGAACAGGGCCAGGTAGCTGCTAATCACCGATAGCAGATGGATGACGTTGATGCTGTACTGCGAGTGGCGACACAAGTGGCGCTCGTACAGCTCGCGGAAGTGGACTTTGAACAAGTTCATGAGGATCTACCTCGCAATCGATGGAAAGAAGACCGGGCCAGCGCAGCCAATGTGCGCGGCAACAATTTGAATAAAGGCTCCCGCAGGGCGGCGCCAATGGTTTGACACACCCGTGGCGCCTCCTCGGGTGTGATAGAAAGAGGCGGCGTCAGCTTGAGGACATTCGGCTCATATTGGCAGAAGCCGACCAGAACCGGGAAGGACGGGTGGCGGAGCATGCTCAGGAGGTAAAGCGACGTGATCCGCTTCGCCAGCCATCGGCGCGTCAGCCCCGTGGTCCGCAGTTCAATGCCAATCAGCAGGCCGTGAACGCGGATCGCTTGCACCGCCGGGCAGCCGGACAACTCTTCGGTAAGGAGTCGGGAGAAGAGAGCGCCCAGGCGCGCAACATGGTCTGCTAGCCCCATTTTTTCCGCCCGATTCAGGTTGTTCAGCACGCTCTGGTAAGCGGCGGGGTAGTGAGCGCGGCGGCGAAGATCTTCGGGCAGCGAGGGACAGACCTGTTGCAAGCGCTGCGAGAGGGCCGCCGAATAGAGCGTGAGACTGAAAGGGATCATCATGTCGGAGGTGCCCTTGCCGAGCGTCAGTAGGTCGGGAGCCAGGCCCATTTTCTCGGAAAGGTGGAAAGGCCCCGTCCGGTACATCCCGGTCTGCACTTCATCGACGAAAAGCAGATAGCCCCAGCGTTCTTTTTTGCTCCTGCGATTTGCCACGACCGCTATCACCATCCGCATCCCCGCGTCCAGCAGAAGATGGAAGTCCTATGGCTCAAGAGCCAAGGTTGCACGCACGAGGACATCGCCCGCCTAGCCGCCGTCTCACGCCGCAGCGTCCAGCGCTACCTCGACGAGTTCGCCGAGGGGGGCCTGCAACGCATCCGCCGCCTCCCCTGGAAGGGTAAGGCCAACGAACTCGCCGCCCATCAAGCCTCCTTGGAAGATTACTTCCTGGAGCACCCGCCGCGTTCCACCCGCGAAGCCCAAGCCGCCATCGAGCGCCAGACCGGCATCCGCCGGAGTCTGACCCAGGTGCGGGCCTTTTTAAAAAAACTCTCGGCCTGCGCTGGCGCAAGGTCGGCACCATCCCGGCCAAGGCCGACCCGCAGGAGCAGGCCGACTTCTTGACCACCAAACTGCGGCCCCGGCTACGGCAGGCCCAGCGGGACGAGCGGACCGTGCTGTTCGTGGATGCGGCTCACTTCGTCTACGGGCCGTTCCTCGGTTTTTTGTGGTGCTCGGTCCGCCTGCTCGTCCCCGGTCCCTCCGGCCGCAAACGCTACAACGTGCTGGCCGCCTTGAATGCCGTCACGCATGAGGTGATCCGCGTGGCCAACCACAGTTACATCAACGCCGAATCGGTGTGCGGTCTGCTCCACCAGCTCACGGCGGCTGGCTTGCCCCGGCCGATCACCTTGGTGTTGGACAACGCGCGCTACCAGCGGTGTGAGCTGGTGCAAGCGCTAGCGCGGTCTCTGCGTATCGAACTCTTGTTCTTGCCCAGTTATTCCCCCAACTTGAACTTGATTGAGCGGCTGTGGAAGTTCGTGAAGAAGGAGTGTCTGGCTTGCCGCCCCTTGGCCGACTATGAAACTTTTACCCAGACCATCGATGAGTGCCTGAACGGCTTGCGAACCAAGTACAAGCAGCAAATGACAACTCTGTTGACGCTCAACTTCCAGACCTACGAAGACGAGCCAGTTCTAGCCGCGTGAAGTATAATCATCCAGGGTCATGGTGTCTCTCCTCTCAAAACAGACTTCTCTACTGCTTTTGTAGAGGAGAGCACCATGATCCGTGAAAAAGTTGCACACGGCGTTAATTAGCCCGGTCCGATCGGTCCATGGTCAGAACCATGCGAAAGCGCGCCTTCCCAGCCATCATCTTCGCGTAGGCATTCGCCGCTTGGTCGAGTGGGACGGTCTCGATCATGGCGGACACGCCGCTCAGCGCACTGAAACGGAGCGTAGCGTCAGCGGTCGCCGGGTCCCCCGTCAGGGCACCTTCGAGCTTGCGGCTCCCGAATATGAGATCCAGACTTGAGGTCTCGATCGGCTCCGGCCCAACGCCGAGGACGATGGAGACACCGCCGGGACGCAGGCCCTTAAAGGTCGCGGCGACCGTCTTGCCGCCGGAAGCCGTTATCAGAATGACCTTGGCGCCGCCGAGCTCCTGCAGAGCCGCGGCAGGGTCGGAAGCGCTGCTGTCGATGTAGTGGTGGGCGCCGAGCTTCTTGGCCAGTTCCGCCGTGTCGACGCCACGGGAAATCGCCGCGACCTCGAACCCCATGTGCCGGGCATACTGCACACCCAGATGACCGAGGCCGCCGATACCGAGCACAGCGACAAGATCACCGGCCTTCGCCGGCGCGTTTCGCAGGGCGCTGAACGTCGTGAGTCCCGCGCACAGTAGCGGCGCCGCATCGACCGACGACAGGTCCTCAGGGATCGACACAAGCCCGCTCGCCTTTGCGATCATCACTTCGGCGTATCCGCCATCATGATGAATGCCGGTATATTCCTGGTTCCGACAGTTCACGAGATCGCCATTGCGGCAGAACTCGCAATAGCCGCAAGAACCGGCGAGAAATCCGACACCCACACGCTGCCCAACCGCCCAGCCCTGGACACCAGAACCAAGCGCGTCGATCCGCCCGACGAGCTCGTGGCCCGGGACGCGCGGCCAATCAATGGGGAACTGGCCCTCTACCGTGCCGGCATCCGAGTGGCAGACCCCACACGCCTCGACACGAATCCGGACCTTACCCGGCGGGGGCGCCGTCAGTTCCCGCTCCACCACTTCCAGGCGGCCGGGCTTACTCGCCTGCACTGCGCGATAGCTTGTCGTTGTCATCGTCGGTTCCTTCGTTTTGAGAATGCGCTTTTGCCCTTGTCCCACACTCTTCCTGGGACCGGGGGGTGGACAACAAAATCGATAAAATGGCAGTAGAAGGAGGAAGCGAAGGTATTTTTTTTGTCCGTCAACCCTCATCCCTCCCGGCCAGGCTATTCAGTTGCGCGGCGGCGTCCACGAGGTCGGGCGTCGTGAAGCTTTCCGTGAACGTGCCGTAGACGGCGGTCAGTGCGGCGCGGGCCTCATCACGGTGGCCCTGCAGCGGCTCTTAGCGCTTCTCTGCCGGCCGAATTAGCGCTTCCGCTTCACGGCGCAGGACATTTGCTTCAAGCCAATTGTGCAGGTGCGATCCCATGTAATGGTCCTCCACCGGCATTCGGCCGCCCTGCTGGTCCAGCCAGTTGGCGGCCCTGTCCAGCCACCGCTGCGCCTCGGTGGGACTGCCCATTTTCTGGTAGAACAGCGCCAGCCACAACCAGTTCAGGACCGCCCGCCCGGGACGGCCGTGAACCACCAGGCTCTTCTCCAGGTACGCGACAGGATTCAGGTACCCGATAGGATTCGTTGGTATGTTGTACCGGAAGGCCAAGGCGCCTAGCTCGGTGAGTGCCCAGAACTCTGTTTGGTTGCGTTCCAGCAACTCGTTCTTGGACAGCACGGCTGCTCGCGCCGGCTGCTCGTTGGAATCGGAGGCCAGCGTGCAGGCGCGGGCGACGAGGTAGGGGCGCATCGGCCCCGCCGGCTGGCAGCGGGCCAGCATGTGCGCGCACGTTTGGCGGTAGCCGGATCGGTCCCCCGCCAGCACCTGGGCCGCGGCGTACTCGAACCAGAGGTCGCCGTTGTCCGACGGCTCAAGCTCCATCCCCTCGGCGTAGCATCGGGCGGCCTGTTCCCACTCCATTCGGGCGATATGAGCGCGGGCCTGCTCGAACTTCGCGATCGGGTCGCGCTCCGCGAGGGCCGCGACCTTGGCCCAGAGGTCTTGCCAGGATCGTTGCTCGCTGGACGGTAATTTGGCCAGCGCCGGGGCGTCGCGAACACCAGCCAGGTCCTCGTCCCGGAGCCAGGAGCGCACAACCGTTGCGACAAAGGTCCGGTCGCCCGTTTTGCTGACGCGGTGTCGCTCCGCGCAGACGTTGTATTCGGCGGTCAACCAGTCGAGCGCCAGTTGGCGCAGCTCCGCTTTGCGGCGGTCGTCGAGTTGGGCGGCGTCCGCGGCGACTCCACAACCGGCGAGGGCGGCCGCGGCGGCGGCGTGGGCCCGGTTGCCGGCCTCCAGGTCGTCGGCGAGGGACGGTTGCGACGAGAGAGCCGAGGCGTAAAAGCCCGCGGCCGTGGTCGGGAGTCGCTTGTGGATCAAGCACCACTCGGCCAGGGCGCGCTGGGTGGCAACGTCCGTCGGCCGCTCCTTGCCGGCGAGTATGGCCGGCAGTTTGCTCTTGATGGCAAGCATCGAGTTACAGAGGTCGAGTTGCCGCCGCTGCGCCCGACGTTCCGCACCCGTCGCGGGCAGCTTGAGCCGCGACTCGATGTCCGTCCGCGCTTCGGCGAAGCGCCCCAGACGGAGCCGCGCCGCGATTAGTCCGTCCAGGGGCGGCGCTTCTCCGGGGCTGTGGGTCACCGCATTCCGAAAGGCCTCAGCCGCCTCCTCCAGCTTTCCGTGCGCCCAGTAGATTTTTCCCATCTCCAGGGGGAGCCGGGGATCAGTGGGGCGGTCGGCGGCGGCGGCTTGCAGTCCCGTGATCGCTTCCTCCCACTGCCCCATCGCTGCCAGTTCCTGGGCGAGCAAATGGTCTACCTGGAAGTGCGGCGATTTCAACTCGATCACTCTGCGGTAGGCCCTCACAGCCTCTTCGTGTCGAGCCAACTTCACGCAGGGTGCGCCGAGGGCGGCGTGAACGTTGGCGGCGTTGGGAGCGGCCTGCGCCGCCCGGCGGGCCGGGATGAGAGCCTCCTCGAACCGCCCGTGCCGGTGAAGAACGAGCGAGAGGCTCATCGGTGCGAGGTAGTTGGAGGGGTCCGCTTCCAGGGCGCGGCGGCATTCCGACTCGGCCTCTTTCCAGTAGCCGGCGTTTACCAGGGCCCCCACGAGACGGGCACGGGTGGACGCGCTGTCGGGGGGCAAATCGACCGCGCGGCGGAATGCGGCGATGGCCTCATCCGACTGGTACAAACGGGTCAGGCAGAAGGCAAGCCCCTCGTGGGCCGCGGCGTTATCCGGTCGCAGCGACAGCGCCACTCGATAGTACCCGGCCGCCTCTCGGTCGCGATCGTGCATGGATAGGGCGATGGCCATCTCGCGATGGGTCCAGAAGTTTCTGGGTTGGCGGCGACACGCCTCGCCCAGCAATTGGGTGCTTTGGCCCCAGGCCGCACTCCGCCTGAGCAACAGGGCGAGCAACGCCAGTTGATGCTCCGACGGCGGGGGCGAACTGGTGAATGCCGTCGCAGCGAGTTCCTGGAGTTGCTCGTGCTTCCGCCAGTTGGCCGGGTCGCGGAATTGGTCCCGCCAGGGCGACCCCGGGTCGGCCAACTGCGCGATCCTCAAGGACCTCTCGACTAACGGCTGGTCGGCGAGCATGAACGCCACCAGCGCCCGGTCCTCGAGGGCGGCGACGAGTTGATCGCGGATCGCAGAAGTGCGGATGTGTTCCGCGACCTGTTCCGGATCGTCATCGATCCGGAACCCCGTCCGCTCGAAGGCCTTGAGGAAGTCCCTGGCCCGCCGCTTGTAATCGACCTTGCCATCGGGAAAGAGCGGATAGCTCTCGCGGGCCCGCTCCAGGTCGGCGGCGATCTGGCAGTCCAAGCGCGCTTCTCGGAATCTCCTTTCATGAAGGGGCGAATTGGCTTCGGCGAGGCGGGGCGATGCTAACGTCAGGAGTTGTTGCGCGTCTTCCCAGCGTTCCTCGTGCCGGAGGTCGTCGTAACGTCTCAGCGCGGCGTCGAGGACGTCACGGGCTTTCTGTTCTCGTTGCGCCTTGGCCGCTTCGCGGTCCGCCTCCTGCTGGTGCAGCCAAACGGCGGTGCCGGCCGCCACTCCAAGCAGGACCAGCAGCGCCCCTAGCAGCAGCGCCGCGGCCGGCCGGCGGCGGACCCATTTCACGGCGCGCTCCGGCAGGCCGACCGGCCGAGCCAGGACCGGCTTGCCGTCGAGGAAGCGGTGCAGGTCGTCGGCTAGCTCGCGGGCGCTGGAGTAACGTTGCTCCGGCTGCTTGCGCAAGCACTTCAGGCAGATTGTCCCCAGGTCGCGAGGGATTTGCCGGTTGAGCGAATAGGGCGAGGCCGGCTCCCGGGTGCGCACCTGCTCCAGCGTCTCCTGCGGTGTCGTCCCGTGGAACGGCGGCCGCCCCGTCAGGCAGTCGTAGAGGATTGCGCCCAGGGCATACACGTCGGCGGCGGGGCCGGCGGAACGGGCGCGACCCTCGGCCTGCTCGGGCGCCATGTAGCTGGGCGTGCCGATCACCATGCCATCGAAGGTCTGACCGAAGTCAGCGTCCAGCTGCCGCACCAGGCCGAAGTCGGTCACCTTCGGCTGGCACTGGCCGACCGGCGTATCGGCCTCGCCGGCCAGGAGTACGTTGCCGGGCTTGAGGTCGCGGTGGACGAGGTTGCGGCTGTGCGCCAGGTGCATCGCCTCGGCCACTGCCGCCACCAGGCGGGCCGCGTCGCGCGCGGGCAGGGGCTCCCCCGCCAGCCGCTCGGCCAGCGAGCCAGCCGCGACGTACTCCAGGGCGCAGAACGGCCGCCCGTCCGCCTCGCCGACCTCGTGGATCTGCACGATGTTCGGGTGCTGGAGCCGGGCGACGGCCTCGGCCTCCGCCCGGAAGCGCGCCCGCTCGGCCGGGTGGGGGTGGCCGGCGGCGAGCATCTTGAGGGCCACGGTGCGCTTGAGGGCCAGGTGGCGGGCCTTGTACACCACGCCCATGCCGCCCCGCCCGAGCACCGCCTCCACCTCGTAGCCGGGAACCTGGGGCAGCCCGGCGACCGGCGGCTCGGTCG
Organism: Gemmataceae bacterium; assembly: GCA_036557825.1. Classification (GTDB taxonomy): domain Bacteria; phylum Planctomycetota; class Planctomycetia; order Gemmatales; family Gemmataceae; genus JAJPHU01. Next base: position 43,535 of record DATBGU010000357.1, on the reverse strand, counting down.
CTCCGGCATCCAGGCGTGTCGCGAGCCCCGGAAGCAACGTCCGGACCTGCGCGTCGATGAGCTGGAACTCCTGCCACCGCCGCCGGACTTCCGGCAGCAACTCGGGGCAATCGCGGCACACTTCTTCCGGCGTCTTGCCCGAGTCGAGCATCTCCTTGAGCATTCGGTGCACTTGAGGGTTGCTGACCATAGGCAGTGCCTCCTCAAGCTGGCGGCGTGTCACCGGGCGGCGTGGGCGGGCGAAGGTCCGCCAGCCGCTCCACCAGCAGGAGCCGGGCCTCGTTCAGGCGCCGCTGCACGGTCTTCTGGGAAACTCCCACCACAGTCGCCGCCTCGGCATGCGTCAATCCCTGAATGCCGACTAGCTCGAAGACCTCGCGCTCGTCCTCGGGGAGGCCCTCGATCACCTCCAGAATGCGCCGCGCGTCCGGGCTGAAGCCGGAGGCGGCGCTGTCGGGCGAGGCAGCAACGCCGGATTCCACCAGGGCCGCGGCGGCGGGCCGTTCATCCAGGCGGTGGGCCAGGTCATTGAGCTGCCAGCGCATGTGCTGGTTGGCCAGCGCGAAGAATCGGCGTACGGTCGGGGGGCGGGTCTTGCGCAAGGCCGTGAGCAGCCCAACCACGACGTCCCCGAGCAGCTCATCCGTCTCCAGGTTTGCGGGCGGCCGTGTGAGCCGTGGGTAGCTCTTGTGCAGGAGCGTCCCACATAGCAGGCGCAAGCGGCCGGCCGCCCGTTCCAGCAACTCTCGAACGATCGGCTCGGCGGCGATGTCCCCGGGCAAGGCGTCCAGGTAGCGCTGGATGATGACGGTGGTCGGTTCCTCGTTCATGGCCAGGGCCCCAAGGATCAAGGCGGCTACGACCATTTTATGCATTTTCTTGTCCACCCCGCCGGTCCCAGGAAGAGTGTGGGACGAGACGCGGGCTCTGGCCCGACCGGATCACGGGGAGGACCAACCCCTCAAACCAGGGAGATTCATCATGAGAAAGCAAAGCGACCAACGACCTGAACCAAGCGCAGCGCTGCACTTGTGGACCTATGACGCAGCCCTGAGAGCCGTTCCATACCTACGCGCCGTTGTCCGATCGCTGCGGGAGCGTTGGCTGCATCTGCAGTCAGCCCGGCGGCAGATTGAGCGGCTGGACTCCCACCCTGGCCGACCCGACCGACACATTTTGATCCGGCGGACACTGGCTGTCAAGGAACTCGATCAAGCCGACATCGAGCTTGAAGAGACGTTCGATGAACTGAAGGCCATCGATGTTTATTGCCTCGATCCAGCCCAGGGACTGGCATTGATCCCCTTCGGCAAGTGCGGCGAGCTCGCCTGGTACGTGTTCGACCTGTTCTCGCCGCAAGGCCTGGAGGCGTGGCGGTTTCACGGCGATCCACTGGAGATGCGGCGGCCCCTGGAGCAGAACGCCGGCTCGGAATTGCCGACCCGAAGCGCTTAGGTGTTGCTTGCTCAAATCGGAAAGTGAACTGAAGGTTTCAGTCGGTAGGGCGGGCCGACTGAGCCTCTCTCAAAACCCGCCCGGTGAGGAGTAACCAACATGTCAGTCAACAAACCGATTCGCATTGCCGTCGTCGGCACGGGGGTAATCGGTGCCAGCTGGGCCGCCTACTACCTGTCCCGCGGGTTCGACGTGGTCGCCACCGATCCGGCGCCGAACGCAGAAGCGAACCTCCGCAAGTACGTCGATAACGCCTGGCCCGCACTCGCCGGGGCTGGCCTCCCGGCCGGCGCATCCCGTGAGCGGCTGAAGTTCACAGCGAGTATGAGCCGGGCGCTCGCCGAAGCCGACCTCGTCCAGGAAAACGCCCCGGAACGACCCGACTTCAAGGTCAAGCTCTTCGCCGAGATGGACCAGGCCGCCCCTCCGGACGCGATCATCGCGTCGAGTTCCTCTGGCATCACCATGGATGTCATGCAGTCGGCCTGCAAGCACCCCGAGCGTTGCGTGGTCGGCCACCCCTTCAATCCCCCCCATATCGTTCCGCTGGTCGAAGTGGTCGGTGGGGTGAAGACCTCCGAGGAGGTGATCGAACGGGCCATGTCGTTCTACGCGTCGATAGGCAAGAAGCCGATCCGACTGCACAAGGCCATTCCGGGCCATGCCGCCAACCGCCTGCAGGCCGCGCTCTACAAGGAGATCCTTTCTCTGATCCAGCAGGGTGTGCTGGACGTGGCGGACGCGGACGTCGCCGTGTCCTATGGCCCCGGGCTGCGGTGGGGTGTCATGGGCCAGAGCCTGCAGTGGCATCTGGGCGGCGGCGCGGGCGGCATCCACCACTTCATGGAGCACCTGATGGGTCCCCTCCAGGGCATGATGGAGGATCTGCAAATGCCGGACATCACGCCGGCACTCAAGCAGACCGTCATCGACGGCGTGCTGAAGGAGGCGCGCGGCCAGTCGGTCGAGCAGCTTGCCAACGAAGAGAACGAGGTGATGCTCGGCCTCCTCGCGCTTCGCGCCAAGGCGGGCAGCACACTTCCATAACCCAAATATCCACACAACGGAGATCTGACACATGAACGCAACACTCACGAAAGCATCGACCACGCAGAACAAACAAAGCACCGCTGGCCGCATTTTCTTCCTCGATCTGGGCGGCGGTCGCGTACTATCTGCCAACCCCGACGGCTCCGATCTCAGGACGATCATTGAGGAAGGCCGAGATAAGCTCCCGGACGGCCTGGCGATCGATGTCGCCGCGGGACATATCTACTGGACGAATATGGGACATTTCAGGTTGAACGACGGCTCGATCCTCCGCTCGGATCTCGACGGTCGAAACATGACGACCATCGTTCCGCCGGGCGGTACGTTCACGCCCAAGCAGCTCCAGATCGAAAAGACCACGGGAAAGCTGTACTGGTGCGATCGAGAAGGCATGCGTGTGATGCGTTGCAACCTCGACGGTTCGCACATCGAGACGCTCGTCGATTCCAGCCAGGGGAACGCGCGACCAGGGTCGGACGCGACGAAGCACTGCGTGGGCATTGCCGTCGATGTCGAAGGCGGCAAGCTCTACTGGACGCAAAAGGGCGATGCCAAGGCGGGCCAGGGACGTTTGTTCCGCGCCAACATCGAGATTCCGCCAGGCCAGACGGCTTCGACGCGGCAAGACATAGAGCTGCTTTATGACGCCTTGCCGGAACCGATCGATCTCGACATTGATCCGGCCACGCGCACCCTGTACTGGACGGACCGGGGAGATCCGCCTCGCGGCAACACCGTCAATCGCGCGCCCCTGGATTCGTCGCCCGGTCGGCGACCAGCCCCCGAAATCGTGTTCAAGCGCCTGATGGAGGGAATCGGCCTGGCCCTGGATCTGAAGGGCGGTCGCATGTTCATCACCGATCTCACGGGCTCCGTCTACAGCGCCAATCTCGACGGCTCGGACAAGAAAACGCTGCTGGTGGCGCAAGGCAACCTCACGGGCATCGCGTACGCCGAGTTGCCGGTGGTGCATTCAAACGGGAGGGCAGCGATCAACTACACAACGCTCAGTCCCGCGACTGCCCAGTCGGTTGAGGGGAACGGTTCCACCGATCCGTTGACGAAGGCGATGCAATATCAGCTGAGTCATCCCGCGACCTCGCCGGATTTCGACCTGCACCGGGGGGTGAATGAGGTACTTGCCAATGTCGGTATGACGACCGCCGACAGCGGCGGCAAGCTCAGCTTCTACGGCGCTGATCCGATCATTCCCAGTCCCCATCGCTTTGGCACGATGGCCGCGCTCGGTCTGGCCGCCAAGGCGGTTGGCGTCGCGGCGCTGTGGCGGGACCGGACCGGTGAGGGACAGGATATCACCGTGGACGTCCGCAAGGCGTTGCGGCGTTTCTGCGGTTTCTTCGATCTGAAATGGGAAACCATCAATGGACGTCCACCGGCCCTCTACGACCCTCTGATCCACGCGTTTCTCGATTTGCCGCTCTTTCGCGAAACCAAGGACGGACGGTTCGTTGTGCCGCTGAACATCTACCCCAAGCTGGCCGTCCGCGCTCTCAGCTTCCTGCGGTGCGACCCCAACCCCGATTCTGTGCGAAACGCTATTCTGCAGTGGCGCGCGGACGATCTGGAGAACGCGGCGGCAGACGCCGGGATAGTCGTGGCCAAGGTGCGGACCTTCGAGGAATTTCGCAAGGAGCCCCAATACACCGAAGTGCTCTCCAGGATGCCCTTGATCAGCGTGGAGAAGATCGGCGACAGCGAGCCGATCCCGTTCAAGAAGGATGGAAAGATCCCGCTGGACGGCATCCGTGCCTACGGCATGGGACATGTGATTGCCGGAGCCGGCATCGGCAGAGACCTCGCCTGCTACGGGGCCGACGTCCTCAACATCTGGCGGCCCGACGACACCGAGATCGAGGCGTTTGCCTGGGACGTGCAGGTCGGGATGCGTCAGACAATGCTTGATTACTCCAAGGGCGATCGCGCGAAAATCGATCACCTGCTGAAGGATGCCGACGTATTCTTCGCTAACAAGCGCCCCGGCTATCTGGAGCGGAACGGGCTTGACGCCGAAGAGCTCTGCGCAAAGAAGCCGGGGCTGATTCATACACGTGTCGTTCTCCACGGTGACAAAGGCCCTTGGAAGAATCGTCCCGGATTTGATGAGATCGGCGGAGCTGTATCGGGGTTGTTTACGCTCGAGGGGACGCCCACGCATCCCAAGTCTCCGCCAATTATCCCCCTTTGCGACAACGTGGTGGGCTGGCTCGGCACCGTCGGCGTTCTCGCGGCGCTTCGCCGGCGCGCGGTCGAGGGCGGCAGCTACCGGGTCACCGTTTCTCTGACCCGGACTTTGCTGTGGCTGTATTCGCTCGGCATTTTCGACAAGGCGTATGCCCGAGCGACGGCCGGATCTTCCGACGAGCACGCGGACGTGGCTCCCGATCTGTTCACCGCGGAAACGCCGCTGGGAACGTACCAGGGCATGACGGACCAGGGGGTCCTGTCACGGACTCCGGGCGCCTTCCGGACCGTCCTTGTCCCGCGGGGCTCGAGCAAACCCGAATGGCTTGTCTAAGGAAGAGGCCGGTGACAGGACTCAGGAGTCAGGGGTCACTCGTTCGTCTCTGCTGACCCCTGACCCTTGACTCCTGACCCTTGACTCCTTACCTTCGCTGAAGTCCGCAATGGAACTGTGCCGCCGTCCCAGTTTTTAAGGGAACAACACCATGGAAAATGCACTGTTCTGGCACCGTCTCCAGTTCGCGTTCACCATTACGTACCACTACCTGTTCCCTCAGTTGACCATGGGCCTGGCGTGGTTCCTGGTGTATTGGAAGTGGCGCGCCCTTCGCACGGGCGATGAGAGATTCAACCAAGCGGCCAGATTCTGGGCCAAGATCTTTGGGCTCAATTTCGCCGTGGGGGTGGTGACCGGCATTCCGATGGAGTTTCAGTTCGGGACCAACTGGGCGGGCTTCTCCAAGTACAGCGGCAGCGTAATTGGGCAGACGTTGGCGATGGAGGGCATGTTCGCGTTCTTTCTCGAAAGCGCCTTTATCGGTGCGCTCATCTGGGGCGAAAAGCGACTGGGTCCGCGCATTCACTTCCTGGCCGCGCTGGCGGTGGCCCTGGGAAGCTGGCTCTCTGGATACTTCATTCTGGTGACCAACGCCTTCATGCAGCACCCCGTGGGCTATCGGATCGCCGCGGATGGCTCGCTGGGTATTGACAGCCTCAGCTCCTACCTGCTCAATCCCTGGGCTTGGGTCCAGTTCTCCCACAATCAGATGGCGGCCCTCGTAACGGGTTCGTTTGTCGTAGCCGCCGTGGGCGCATTCTACTGCCTGCGCGGCCTTCATCCGGTCCAGGCGCGGATGTATCTCCGCGCGGGGACCGTCGTTGGGCTGATTGCCTCCATCCTTGTTGCGTTCCCGACCGGTGACCAGCAGGCCAAGATGGTTAGCCTGCACCAGCCGGTGGCTTTGGCGGCCATGGAGGGCCGATTCGCCGGCGGTCCCAGGGCCGGCGTCGCCTTGATCGGGCAACCCAATGTTGCGGCCCAGCGGCTCGACAACCCAATCGAGATCCCAGGCGCCCTCAGCTTTCTCGCCTACGGCCACTTTGGCAGCAATGTCTCCGGATTGAACGACTTTCCCAAGGAGTCGTGGCCCGACAACATCGAGCTGCTCTATTACTCATTTCACCTCATGATCACGCTCGGGACGATTTTTATCGTCCTGATGGGCTATGCCGGATTCCAGAACCTGCGCGGCCGGCTGGAATCCAGCCGCGGGCTGCTCTGGGTGCTGATGCTGGCGTTCCCATTTCCCTACCTCGCCAACACGCTGGGGTGGATGACCGCGGAGCTGGGACGCCAACCCTGGCTCCTTTACGGTCTCTTTCGCACAGCGGAAGGCCATAGCCAGGTAGTCAGCGCCGGTGACACGGTGTTCACACTCATCGGCTTTGTCGGCCTCTACCTGGTGCTCAGCGCGCTGTTTCTATTTCTGGTGGGTCGCGAGATCGGTCGCGGACCCGGTGACGCACTCTCGGCCGAAGAGGGAAAGGAGCCGGCTGTACCAGACCTATCCGCATTACCCGCCGAGAAGACAGAACTGGGTCCGATCGGACGCGAGATCAGTCACGTACCTGGTGACGCCCTACCGGCCGGACGTGGAAAGGAGCCAACAGTATGATCGCTGCATGGTACGCAATTGCTGCCTTTATGCTCATCGTCTACGTGGCGCTGGATGGTCGTAACTTCGGCGCTGGCATGCTCCACTGGCTTGTGGCGCGTACGCCCGAAGAACGCCGTCAGGTCATCGCTGCGATCGGACCGCTCTGGTCCTGGCACGAAGTGTGGCTGGTCGGTTTCGGCGGCACCGTGCTGGCAGTATTCCCCAAGCTACTGGCCTCCGCCTTTGCCGGCTATTATCTCGCGCTCTTTCTCATCTTGTGGTGTTTGATTTTGCGCGGAATCTCACTTGAAGTGGGCGGCCACATCAACGATCGCATGTGGCAGGGGTTCTGGGACTTCGTCTTCGTGCTCGCGAACACGCTTCTGGCCATACTTTTCGGCGCGGCGGCGGGCAATATGGCCCGCGGTGTTCCGCTTGCTTCCGACGGCACGTTCTCCATGGCCTTCTTCACCGACTTCACGCCAAGCGGCTACGTGGGACTGCTCGACTGGTATACGGTATCGGTTGCGCTCTTCGCTGCGGTCGCGCTCGCGGCGCACGGTGCCACCTATCTCACGCTCAAGACGCAAGGCATCGTGCATGACCGCAGCGCGGGCTACGCGCGGGGACTCTGGGCGGCGGCTGCGCTGCTGCTAGTGGTCATCTCCGTCGAATCCGCCGTGGTGCGTCCGGATGTGCTGGGGCACGCGATTCACAACCCGTATTGGTGGCTCGGCTTGCTCCTGGTCTGTGCCGCGGTGAGCGTGCTGGTTTCCGGGTTGGCAACGCGGCGTGAAATGCTTGCATTCGTCGGGTCGAACCTGCTGCTGGCCGGCCTGCTGGCCACCTCGGCGGCCGCGATTTTTCCGGTCGTGTTGCATTCGACGCTGGCGCCCGAAAACTCACTCAGCGCTTACGACGTCGCCGCGGGCGCCAATTCGCTGGCCTACGCCGCGATCTGGTGGCCGATCGCTTTCGCCCTGGCGGCTGCATATTTCGTTTTTGTCTCGCGACGATACGCCGGCAAAGTTAGCGTCCAACGAGACAACCAGGGTTTCTACTAGACAAAAGGGCCGGCCAAATTCGGAGGAACTGACCATGGATTCCAATTCTGCAACAACGGCACGCGAACCCCGAATCATCATCGTGGGCGGGGGCTTTGGGGGTCTTGCGGCAGCCCGTGCCTTGAGGAAGGCTTCGGCCCGCATACTCCTCATCGACAAGACCAACCATCACGTCTTCCAGCCGCTCCTCTACCAGGTCGCCACCTCGGTCCTGTCGCCCGAGCTCATCGCGGCCCCGATCCGCCATGTGCTGCACAGGCAGGCCAACACCACCGTGGTGCAGGGCACGGTCACCGGAGTGGATGTTGGGCAAAAGGTGTGCTTCGTGGACGGTGCGCCGCTTCCCTTGGCTTACGACTACCTCGTTCTCGCGACCGGTGCTCGCCACAGCTACTTTGGGCATGACGAATACGGAGCGTATGCCCCGGGCCTGAAAACCCTCGGCGACGCCGTTCAGCTCCGTAACAAGATCCTGGGAGCGTTCGAGGCTTGCGAGCGGACGCTCGTCCCCCAAGACCATCCCGAGTTGTTGACGTTCGTCATCGTCGGTGGCGGTCCCACCGGCGTGGAACTGGCCGGGGCGATCGCGGAGTTGGCGCGCCAAACGCTGGAGACCGAGTTCCGCCGCTTCGACCCTGCTTCGCTCAAACTGATCCTCGTGGAGGCGGGGCCCCGCATTCTGGCTTCGTTCGCCGAAAAGCTGGCGGCAGCCGCGACCGCCAAGCTCCTGAAGCTGGGGGTGGAAGTCCGCACGGGTGCCCGGGTTGAGAAGGTAGACGCGGAAGGGGTCATCGTGCGGGGCGAACGGATCCGGACCAGCAACGTGTTCTGGGCGGCGGGGGTGAGGGGTTCTCCAGCAGCGCAATGGTTGGGCGCCGAGGCGGACCGAGCAGGTCGCGTCAAGGTGCTGGCCGACTGCTCCGTCCCGTCTCATCCGGAAATCTTCGTCGTGGGAGACACGGCTTGCCTGGAAGCGGGCGGGAAACCTCTCCCGGGCGTCGCCCAGGTCGCGATCCAGCAAGGCCACTACGTCGGTCGCCTGATCGCGGGCCGGCTGAAGGGGAAACCCGAGCCGGCCGCGTTCAAGTACTTCAACAAGGGAAACCTGGCCACGGTCGGCCGCAATTTCGCCGTCATGGAGGCGTTCGGCATCCGCACCGCCGGCTTGTTGGCCAAGCTGGTGTGGGCCTTCGTTCACATTCAGTTCCTGGTTCTGACGAGCAGCCGAATCGGGACGCTGTTCCGGTGGTCGTGGAAACTCCTGACCCGTCAGCGGCTCGCGCGGCTCATCATCGAACCGGAGCCTTTGCAGGATGTCCTCCCGGCGACGCAACATAGCGGTCAGCGCACGAACGAGGAAGCGGAAAAGTCAAGTTCAGACAGGATTTCACGGGTGACTGTCCAATGACATGGATAGCCGAGAAAGTCCGCCTTAGGCGGCAGAATTCACGAGTTGAAGGTCACGACGTGACCCACCGCTGGATGTGGAAGACCTTCTTCCTGTTCCTGGCGGAACACCATCGACGATGAACTCCGTGCTGCGGTTACGTGGACGGCCGGGCTATCTCGGGCGACAATGAATACGGCACACTACCGGCAAGAGCGATTGTAGCCTACGACGACGAGAAAACTGCGGTGATCCTGGTCGAGCGAGTCCAGGACGGCCCGAAGGGGCGTTCCAAAAGCCAGCCGTGGAGCTGAGCATGCGTATCCAACCGCGGATCGTTCTGCTGGTGCTTTCGCTTTTCGAGCTCCCGATCGCCGCCGCCTACATTCAGTGGGGCACCATCGAGCCGTGCCGGCGCACCAGGGCCTCGAAGGCCGCCTCCTGCTGAGTCTGCAGGAACTGCTCGATGAGCTGCCGGTCCGACTGATCGCGCAGGGTCTCGGCCACCATGCCGCGTGTCAAGCGGCGGAGGAAGTCGCTCAGCTGTGGCGTGGCCATGCCCCCCTCGCGATCGGGTCCTGCTCTTCTCTGTATAGTAGTGCCGCCAAGAGCAATAAATGCCCGTCACACGCGATGCCTTGCACGGTGGAGAAGACACCAGCCCCGCCACACGCGATGCCTTGCACGGTGGAGAAGAGGCCTGCACCGCCCTGATGGTTCTCGACCACGGCGTATTCGGGCGGCCTGGGCGGGGCAGCATTCTCAGCAACGTGTGCTAACCACTGTGGCGAGAACTGTCACGGTCAGATCGGCCAGGTTCTTCAAACGGGCAGCACGGAACCTGAGCGGGCAGAAGATGGGCCGGGTTCGCGTTGCGTACCCGCCGCCAGAGAGACGATCATGGTATCCCCGAGCCGCTATTTGGTCACCAAATCGTTGGGGCTTGTTTTGCAGCGCGCCTTGTATCGCGACGGCGCGAATAGCCGCAAAGCCGAGCCGGCGCTGCAATCCGGAATCACTTGCGGACCTCGGCAGGGCGGTTGGCGATGGCCCGCCGCACCGTCGCCGGCACCGGCGCGTCAACGCCCTTGACGCTCCGCCACAAGATTTCGTTCAGCTCAAAATCATCCACCCGATCGTACTCGCGGAAGTCCATCCGGCTCGACCGCGCCGCGCCGTACGATTTCTTGGTATTCTTGGCATCGAGATCGATACGCGCCTCTTCGTGGGTGTACGGCGTCCGATCGGCTTTGTCGGTGAACGAGGCATACATCGGCCGGGCGGCGGCGTCGTACTGGCTCAAGGGCGGCAGGCCAAGAATCAACTCCATGGTCCGAATCATACTCACCGTGCTGTACTGCGTGCCGTCCACGGCGTGCCGTTTGGTGTACGGGCTGATGACCAGGCCGACCGTGCGGTGGGCGTCCACGTGATCGGGTCCGTTCTGGGCGTCGTCCTCGATGACGAAGATGGCTGTCTCCTTCCAGTATTTGCTTTTGCTGACTGCCTCGACGAGGCGGCCCAGCGCCAGGTCGTTGCTGGCCACACATGCCTGCGGCGTGTAGGTGTCCGGCGTGGTTCCGGTCGTGTGGTCTTCGCCCAGGCTCATGACGATAAAGCGCGGCATCCGGCCCGACTTCTCGAACTCGCGGTATTCCTTCAAGAACACCTCGACGTTATCGGTGTCACGCGGGCGCTTGCCCTTGACCTTGGCGATGCCGTAATCGGGACAGATGTGTCCGACCAGGCCAGGCACTCGGCCCTCCATCTTGCTGCCGCCGTCGCCGGTGCTCACACGCTTGCCGTACTCGCCGTAACTGCGATAGCTCAGGCCGGCGCGATTGCAGGCGTCCCACAGGTAGCCGGAAGGCGCGTTGGACAGATGATCCTCGTCGTCGTCGTCCACGCCCTTGCGACCGGAGTACGTCAGGTGCCAGTCGCGGGCGAGGTAGTCGGTGTTGTAGGCCATCGTGGACCAGGGATGGCCGTCGCGTGACACCTGACCGTTGCAATAGAGATTGTCCAGCAGCACGAACTCGCGGGCCAATTTGTGATGGTTGGGCGTCACTTTCTCGCCAAACATCACCAGCGACGGATCGCCGTTGCCCTCCTTGATGTCGCCGAACACCTGATCGTAGGTACGGTTCTCCTTGATGATGTAAATCACATACTTGAGAGGCGACGGCTCGCCGACCTTTGTCGGGATGGCGGTCTTGACCGGATGCGGCGATGCGGTGAGCAGTTTATCGGAATAGGGACAATTGCGATAGACCATAGTGGTGTATTTGGCCAATTGCTTGTCGTCGGGGACGGGGACAATCGACAGGGCTCCGCTGAGCGTGGTGCCGATGTAGGGGAACGGCAGGCGGCGATAATCGGGGACGCTCTTATCGTGTTTGGTGTCCTTGTCGATGGGGTTGGGTTTGGTCTGATTGCCTTTGCCGACGCCGACCAGCAGCGTCTTGCCATCGGGCGTGACGGCGACCGCGGTGGGATACCAGCCCGTCGGGATGAAGCCCTTGACCTGGCTCTTGCCGACCGTCGCCACGTCAAGGACGGCGACGCAGTTGTTGTCGGCGTTGGCGACGTACAGCGTTTCGCCGTCGGGGGCCAGGGCCAGGGCGTCCGGCGTGCTGCCCTCCGGGGCGCGTGGGAACAGAGCGGTGGCGATCGTCTCCATCACGACGCCGCGGCGGGTGTCGATGACGGTGACGCAGTTGCTGGAGGCGCAAGTGACGAATAAGCGATCGTCTTTCGGATGCACGGCCATCTGATTGGGGTGCTCGCCGACGGCGATGCGCGCGACGACGCGCAGGCTCTTGGGATCGACGGCCAGGACAGCCCGACCGGCCCAGTCGGAAACGTACAGCTGCGCCCCGTTGCGGCCCCGCACCACATCATAGGGCCGGCCGCCACACTTCGCCGTCCGCGATTTGTCCGGATCATCGAGGTCGAGGGCAGTGATGCTGCCGGCGTTGATGTCTAGCGAATACAAGATGTGCGCCGCGACATCGAGGACTACGCCGCTCTTGAAAGTAGGCTTTTTCGGCGTTTCGGTTTTGTCCTCTTTCTCGCCCCTCTTCGGCAGCGGCGGCTCGTCTGGCCCGACGCGATTCAGTTTGTGTTCGTTGAGTTCATAGTTGTGCAGCATGCCGGCGCCGCCGCCGGACCACCACAGGCGTTTCTGGTCGGGCCTCTTCGCCAGACCATACCAGCTTTGTTTGACCGTTTGTTTGTCCACGACGCGCCCGGCGGCGAGGTCGATCAGCGACAGTTCGTGTTTGTTGTAGCCGCTGGTGGCGACGAGGACGCATTCGCTGCCGGCCAGTGGCACGATGTTCAAGGGAAGGTCAGTCAGCGTGACCTGCCGGCCAGCAGGCGTGAGGGTCCAGCCGTTGGGCAGCACGAAGCCCTTGTCGGTCGGACCGGGCCGCGAAGGTTGGTCTTCCGCCCGAAGGCCGGCGAGGAAAAGAAGGGATAGCCCGGTGATTAGGGCGGCGCTTCTGTGAGGCACGGGAGAAACTCCTGAGGGCGGTGGGAAGGGTCGCTGGTGTCCGAGACCGCATGGGCAGTGTTTATTGTTCATGCTGCGGGAGAAGAGTCCAATAAAGGTTTGATGAAGGCGGTTGACGGCGATCTGCCGCCCGCAGGTCGGGTTGACAGCCTCGGCTCGTTCCGAGATAGGATCATCCGACGCGACTCGCTTGCCGCCGTGGTGCCCGGGACACAAGGAGGTGTGCAGTGGGACAGACGATGGAGATGCCCGCAGAAAGGTTGCGGTCACACGGCCTGATTGCCTCCATGAAGAGGGTCCGGGGTGCCGCCTGGCTGGGCAAAATCAACGGCGAAGGCAGACGGACCCTGTGGGAGTGGGATGGGAGCACACTTTCCGCTGCGGGTGCGGATTTCGTACTGCCCCGCTACGACGCCGAGTTGGACGGTCTGCTGGCGGCTCGGTACAAGGCCGAGTACAAAGGGATCGAAAGGGACGCCTCCTGGGTCGAGGCCATCCTTGGCCGTATCGAGCGGCTGGGCGGCCAGCTGCTGTAAGGCGAGCCAGTCACAAACGCGAAGTCGCAGGGATTCGGCTGAAGACGATTTTCACCTCCTTACCACGAGTCCGACTCGGTGTCTCCCTGGCACAGAGGCTGTCGGCCCCAACAGGAGAATCATTCCACTCCGCTGGCCGCGGAAGACATCGTGGCAAGTGAGGAACGATCAGAAATTCCTTGACAAACAGTCTTGTAGAGCTACACTTCTCTTTCGGCTCCATTCCACTCGCGATAAGAAGCCAATCGTTCCCGCGGTGAAGGAAGCCACACTGCCGAAGTTCTTTTCTCATCCAGCGCCGTTTCCACCGGGACGGACCCCACCACCGTTAACACTGACAACACTGCCACTTTCAACCTCAAGGCGACCTGCGCAACGGTCCTGGGACCGCGAGGGATTGCCCTTAACGGCAAGAGGAGAGGCGACCGGCAGCCTGTTGGGGTGGTCTGCCCCAATGAGGAAGGTGGTTTTTCCCAAAGAGGATTTTCCGATGATCCGGCAAATTTCTCCCGCCTTGCGCGAAGTCTCCCGCGTCGAGGAGTTGGACGTGGTGGGACTGCTCAAGGAGATGATTGACCGTCTGGTGGCGGACTTCGAGTTCAATCAGGTCCAGTTGGCGGGCGTGGCCCCTATCAACCGGACCACCGAGCCCGTGGTCCGTTTCCTCGTTTGGCTGGAGAGGACGCCCGAGGCACAGGATGCCTTGCGGTCCGCCTTCCGACGACTGGCGACAAGGCCGCCGCCGCACTGAGGTCAGGGGGCGTTGCCACTCTCCAGAAGCCGATCTCTCTCCTCGATCTCTTTTTGTGGTTTTTCCAGGGAGTCGATCAAGTCTTTCATTTTCTGTGCGGCTTCGGGCTTGGCTGTGTTCCGAGTCGGAAGCCTGCTGGTGTACCTGCTCAACGATGTGTCGTTTGAAGTGATACCAGCCGTGATACTGTCGTGGGTGGCCCAGAGCCTTTGCCACTATCTGGCGGTTGGTGCGGTGTTGGGATTCTACAGTGCCTGGGCACCGCGGTAGGTGTGTCAGCCGAACCATCCACTACAGATGTAACATTGAATGTCAAGTCCCATCCCCGCGATGACGGACGGTGAAGAAGATCTTATGAATCCCGCGATCGACGCTTGCCTTGCTCGCGCGAGACGTTACATTTCTCCCTCGTGTCCCATTGATGTGGGCATATCCGACTTTACGGTCGGTAGTGTCTCATAAATAAAAGCGGCCAGTGAGCGCACGCCGCCAAGCAAGCAACTCACCGGCCTCGCATCGTCCCCGCGCACGGTCTGCGCACCGTGGCAGATGTCGTTTTCACTATAGCGTGGACCAACTTCGCTTGGGAGAGGAAATCCATGTCCGTCGCTAACTGGCTCCGCGGTCTGCATCGGCAGTTGGTCCGCACTCGTAAGATCCAACCGGGACGTCAGAGACGCCGTCCGCCGACTTTTCGTCCCGTCCTTCTGGAACTGGAGCCGCGGCTCACGCCTTCGACCTTGATCCCCGGCAACCTCCTGGTGAGTGAGAGCGTCTATAGCGGCACCGCGGCCACCGTGACCGTTGGCCAACCCCTGCCCGGAGGCGGCACCGCTGTCGCGAACGGTTCCTATCCGTTCGTCTGGCAAAATGAGGGACCAGACCCAAGCTTCGGCGTGACGTCTCCAATCTACCTCCAGCAGATTACCACCTCCGGGACGCCCGTCGGCAGCCCGATCAACGTGACCGCCCTGCTCAACAACAACGTGACGACGAGTTTCTCCTCCAAGTCCGAACTGGCGCTCAATCTGTCGCAGGACGGCTCGGCCGTGACCTTCATCGCCTATTTGTCGCCCGCCAACGCGCTCGACGTGTCCAACGCCAACACGCCCGGCCACATCGATCCGACGAATCCCGTGGGCGCCTCTCCGGTGAATCAAGGGACGAGCCAACGCGTGGTGGTGCAGATCAACGCCGACGGCACGGTGGAAATGACGCCGGTCAACGCCTACAGCGGCAACAACGGCCGCGCCGCCATCCTCGGCGATACGGGCGACTATTACCTTGTCGGCAATGCCGGCAACGGCGGCAATTTCAAGATCAAGGGAGTGAACACCACGGCGGATAGCACCACCCTGACGATCACGGGCAGCGGCAACTCCACGGCTGGCCTGGAGGCCGGACAGCCCATCTCCGGCGGCAACATCCCTGCGGGCGCGACGGTGGTTTCGATTCTCGATGCCACCGACTTCGTCATCAGCGCGGCCCCGGCCACCAGTCAATCCAACTTCACCGCGAGCATCACGCAGGACGGCAACACGCTGAGTATGCTGAGCGATAACACCGGCGTGCAGATGATCGTGCCTGGTGATCCGACCGCGAACACGACGGTCGTCGGCCAGGTTCAGGGCACTTTCGGCAGCACCACGGGCTATCAGCGCGGCTTCTCCCTCGCCGACATCAACCCTGCGACCGGCCAGCCGTATGGCGCAGCGGACAAGACCGGCAAGGACGATAACTTCCGCGGCGAGACGATCTTCAACAATACGCTCTATGTCACCAAGGGCAGCGGCAGCAACGGCCTTGATACCGTCTACCAGGTGGGCAACGCCGGCAGCCTTCCCACGTTCGACGACGCCGGCACCTTACCGATCACGCCGCTTCCCGGCTTCCCCACCACGCCAGCCCGAGACATCGTCACCGATGATCCGGCGACCGATTTCCACCCCTTCGGCATCTGGTTCGCCAATGCGACCACACTCTATGTGGCCGACGAGGGCGACGGCACGGGCGCTGCCAACCCCAACACCGGCCTGGAGAAGTGGAGCCTGGTCAACGGCGTCTGGCAGCTCGATTACACGCTGCAAGCCGGTCTGAACCTCGGCGTGCCGTACAGCGTGGCCAACGGCCCCAACGGTGAGGTGTATCCCACGGCGCTCGATCCCGCCACGGACGGGCTGCGCAACCTCACCGGCCAGGTCAACGGCGACGGCACCGTGACCCTTTACGCCGTCACTTCGACCACCAGCGCCAACACCGATCCGGGCGCGGATCCGAACAAGCTCGTCGCGATCACGGACAATCTCAGCGCGACCACCCTTCCCACGAACGAGCAGTTCACGACGCTGGAGACGGCGGGATACGGCGAAGTGCTGCGCGGCGTATCCTTCACGCCTACCCCGCCGACGAGCATCCTTCTCCTGGACCCCAGCGGCAAGGGGGCGCTGAGCGCTACCGGCAATGGGAGCGTCAGCGCGACGGGCGGCTCCATCGTGGTGAACTCCCGCAGCAGTCAGGCGGCCATCGTCTCGGGCAACGGGGCGGTCAGCGCCGCTCAAATCGATGCCAGGAGCACAGCGACCAGCGGCCACGGCGCCTTTGTGGGGCCAGTCTCCAATAATGCACCGCTCCTGGCGGATCCGCTGGCCTACTTGAGTGCGCCGCCCGTGCCTACCACGGTGCAGAGTACTAGCACGCTCCACATCACCTCCGACATGGTTTTGCAGCCGGGTCTTTACATTGGAGGAATCACGATCTCCGGTCAAGCGCACGTCGTTCTGGAGCCGGGGGTTTATTATCTGCAAGGAGGCGGGTTCACCGTTTCCGGCCAGGCCACCGTCACGGACAACGGGCAGGGCGTTCTGCTGTACAACGCTCCTGCCAATAGCAGCGACGGCATCACGATCAGCGGCCAGGCCACTGTCAGCCTGACTGGGCTTTCCGCGGCGCAACTGACGGATCTGAGCTTACCTCAGGGCTACCAGGGATTGGCGATCTTCCAGGCTGCCAATGCGACCGCCGCCATCAGCTTGTCCGGTCAGAGCAGCGTCAACATCACTGGCACGGTGTATGCCGCGGGCGCCAAGGTCAGCGTCACGGGTGGCAGCCACCTGTCCCTGGTGGGGGACGCGGCAAAGAGGCTTCGCGCGCAACTCATCGTCTCGGATCTGACCGTCAGTGGTGTCGGGAGCGTCTCCGTCGATGCCGGCACCAACCCTTAACGCACTGGAAACACGGATCGCGTTTTGGGCACGGCGCGGGGAGCCTGAGAAGGCCCGTCCCGCGCCGGCTCTCAAAGCGGGACCGACAAGCCACTTGATCTCTCCTTCAATCCAGCTGTGCCGCCACCCACGTCGGCCGCAACGGGCCCAATTTCTCGACCTAAATGAGCGTGCAGTTCGACAGAGCAAACTTCTCAGCGAATGATCTTTCCCCATCTGTTCCAGAGCCGTTCGACGATTGTCATGGGAGATCTCTTTCACTCCGGATTTCCAAACCCGATCCCTCTGTGTGCGTTTCCCCTCCTTGCTGACCGAGTTGATGCCGGAGACGGTTCCCGATCAGGCGGCTCATAACGGCGAATAGTAGCGCCGTTGACAGCCCGAATAGCAGGAGGCCGTTGATGGCCTCAAGGGGGCCGAGTAACTGCCACCGCTCGGACAGGATGATGTCTCCATAGCCGAGCGCCGTGTAATTCTCCGCGGAGTAATAAAACGCCTTCTCGAAGGTCGAAATCTCCCCACACATCATCAGCGCAACCGCCCAAAGAGCGATCGGGATCAGGTGCGCCGCCGCCGTGACCAGCGAAACGATCATCATGACGGCGACGTTCTTCCAGAACCCCAGCCCGGAGAATCCGGTTCGGACCAACCGCACGACGATACGCACGATGAGTTCCGTCGCCATGCTGTAGGACAGCAGGCTGCCGAGCAGCACACCGATACCGACCAGCAGGGGTAAGATCATACACTACAATCCCTCCCCGGAGCCGCTGCGGCGCCTTCCCTGGGGTGTGCCGCTACGCCCCTCGCCATTTACTCTGGCTCCGGGCTGGCGCTCAGGCTGGACTTGCAGCGCCGCTCCTGGCCAGCAAAGCCGTGACCAGTAGCCCGACGCTACCCACTATAAGGCTCAGGAAGCGCAGCCCGCTCTGGATGCCGTGCGCGACCGCTTCGACCTTGACGAAGCCACCCAAGACGGTGGAGGCCATCTGGGACAGCGCAGGCCCGCCCACCCCCCTCTGGCGATAGTAGTCCGCCACACGGGCGGACGACTCCTCAACTTCCGGTCGATTTTGACGCAAGTTCAAACGCTGCGCGTCCAGGGCGCGGTCCGTCCAGGCGGAAACGATCGTGCCGGTGATGGTTGGGATGACCACGATCGGAACGATCAGGAAGACGACCGCGACCGCCCCTCCGTACAAGGAGTCGCGGCGGTCCAGGCCTTCGACCTCATCTTGCAGGAAGGCGGGGGGGAACAGCCCAAGGAACAATCCCCAACATGCCATCATCCCGGCGAGTTGTTCTTTGCTCGTGAAATTATCCAGGGAGGACATCCACCACAGGCAACCGGCGCAGCCGACAACGCCGACCAGCAGCCAGAAATGCCGCAGCTGCCGGCGATGAAACCAGGTGGTCAGGAAGGTCGAGACCGCCATGGTGACGGTCGCCGGCGCCAGGATCCAGCCGGCCACTTCGCGAGGGTAGTCGCGCAGTTCGACGCAGTACTTCGCCATCAGTGTCAGAACCGCCAGCAATTGCAGCAACATCAGCATGCGCACGCACATCGCCAGGACGTAGATGCGGACGCGGAACATCCGACGAAAATGCTCGCTGGCGGAAAGGCCGGAGCCGACCCAGAGGAGCAGAACGACGGGCAACAGCATGGCGAGCACGGCCGTCGCCATGAAGGCGTTGGACGTCCAGCCGCCCCACTTGCGATACCAGCCGAAGACGAAAGTCAGGCTCACGATCCAGGTCACAAACAGGGTGACACCAATCCAATCAATCCGCAGCGGCAGCGGTCGGGGCGGGCGGTCGGGCCTGATGAAGCGGAGCACCAGGGGAAAAGCCAGCACGGCCAGCGGCACGTTCACCCAGAAGATCCAGCGCCACGACAGCGCGTCGTTGACGAGGGCCGTCAGCAGCGGCGTGGTGGGGCGGGTCGCGTAGGCGATCACCCCATAGAAGCCGATGGCCACGATCACCATGCGGTCGAACTGGCGGTAAAGCAGGGAGCGGCAAATCACAATCACCATCCCCTTGCCCACTCCCTCCACCAGCTTAGCTGCCGCAAGGGTCGGGACATCCATCGCCGCCCCGCACAGCAGATTGCCCAGGGCGAACCAGGCGAGTCCGACCAGCAGGGTGTTGCGGGCGCCGAAGCGGACCATCGCCCAGATGCCGGCGAACACCCCGTAAATGACCGTGATGCCCCAGGACACGTTGGTCCAGATCATACTGTAGTGTTCGGCCTCGATGCCCTTGCGGATCACGTCGTCCAACACATCGGTCAGGACCAGCGTCTGGTAGACCGTGGCCAGGATGGGCACGACGGCCACCGCCGCCAACCAGGGCGATGACCCCCCAAGGGCCGGGGGAGTCCGAGGCGGCGGCGCCTGGGGAGAAGTTGCCGTGAGCTGGGTCATCCGGTCACTCCTTCGCCCGATTGAAACGCGCCTCGATGTCCGCCATTTCCCTGGCAGTTTGCTCGGCCCAGCGCGGATCGCCGTCGCCGTGACTGATAACCGCCCGAACCGACAGCCCGGAACGCAAGAGAGGCCAGCGCTCGTCCTTCTCAATCTGGATACGCACCGAGACGCGCTGCACGACCTTGGTGAACTCGCCGGAGACGACGTTGCGCGGCATCAGGGCGAACTGCGCCCCGGTCGATTTGTCGATCCAGAGGACGCGGCCGCGGAACGGCTCAGCGAAGGCGTCCACCTGCAATTCCACCGGGTTACCCGGAGCGACACCGTGCAGGCGTGTTTCTTCCAGATTGGCCGTCACGTAGAGCAGGTCGGGGTTGTACATGCTCAGAATGGGGACGCCGGCCGAGGCGAAATCGCCCAGGTGACGGTAACGCTTGACCACCACGCCGGGGAAGGGCGCGAGGATCTGGGTGTACTTGAGTTGGTCCTTGGCCGAGGTCAGGGCCGTGCGGGCTTCGGCCACGCCCTCCTGCTTGACGGCGGTCAGTAATTCGACCTCGCGGATTTGGGCGTTGCCGGTTTCGGCCAGATCGACACCCTTCACGGCCTTCTGGGTCGCCTTCTCGGCCGCTTCCAGCGTCCGTTTCGCGACCTCGATCCGCGTTTCGTCGGCCTTCGCCTTGGCGAGTTTGGTCGCGGCTAGTTTCCGTTGCGCCTCGGCCGAGTCTCGGGACCGCGTCACTTCCTGGGCGCGCCGTAGGGGCACGGCCGCCTCCTTCTGCAGGTTGGTGTAGCGCGTGTATTCCTGCTGTGCCAGGACCAGATCGGCCCTGGCAGCTTCAAGCCCGGCCTGGGCCTCCTCGATCCCATGCTCGACTTCGTCCTCGGTCAACTTCAGAGCTTGCTTTGCTCGGGCCTCATCCGCCTTGGCAGCCGCGAGGCTACGGCGGGAGATCTCGATCTGAATGGGAACCTCCATGCGGAGCCGGGCGAGGGCGGCCTCTTGCCGCCGCAGTTCCGCCTCGGCCCCATCGACCTTGCTGCGAGCCAGCTCCACCTGATCGCGATAGGGCACGGCGTCGATCTCCGCCAGCACTTGATCCTGCTCGACACGGTCGTTCTCTTCGACAAGGAAGCGGACGAGGTGCCCCGACACTGACTGCGGCGCGATGTTGACGATATGGGCCTCCACGAAGGCATCCTCGGTGATCGAGGAGGTCAAGCGCTGGGACCACCACAAGTAGACAAAGGGCGTCGCGAATCCGGCCAATCCCAGCAACGCGACGAGCCACAGGAGTCGGGAGAGCAGACGCCTTCGCGGCGCCGGGGGCGGGGGGGTGGGAACAGGAGGTTGGGACGGGGGAACGGGCGCCGCGGCCGGGTTCGGTGTGGACATGGGTGCTAACCTCCGGATTGATGATTTCCGATAGAGAATTGAAAGGCGGATTCCTTCAATCGTCAATCGTCCATCGGAAATCGTCAATGGATTGTAGGGTGACCGCCAGGCGTCAGCGGCGTCGCCGTGGCTCCCATGGCATATTGCAGGCGTTCAATGGCGGTGAGGTAGTCGTAGACCGAGTTGGCGTAGTCCTGCTCGGCTCGGGTCAGGCTCGTCTCGGCCTCGGTCAACTCCGCGGGCGTGGCGTCGCCCTCCCGGGACCGGGCCACCACCAGCCGGTAGGTTTCCCGCGCCTGGTCCACGGCCGGACGGGAGCGATCAATGCCCTTGCGCGCGACGACCATCTGGCGGTAGGTTTGGTTGACCTGGAACGCGATGGTATCCGCGATCGAGTCCGCCTGGGCCATGGCTTCGCGAATGCGCGAATCGGCGACGTGCAGCTCCGCCACCCGCTTGCCTCCCTCGAACACACCCCACTCCAGCTTGATGAAGCCCAGCGCCAGATCCGCATGGCCGCGCGGGCTGGATTGCTGGAAGTCGAAGAGAGAGCCGTCGGCCACAATGCGTGGGGCGAAGTCGGCGCCGGCGACGCGCGCGCCCACCTGTGCCACCTGTATCGACTTGCGAGCCACCTGAAACTCTCGACGGTCGACCGCCGCTTGCAAACAGTCGGCCAGGCCTAGCTTGAAGGATGGTACGTCGGCCGTGTCCACGACGCCGGTGGCCGCGCTGACGTTGAGGCCGATGGCCAGGTTGAGGGCAGCAACGGCGACAATCTCCGCCTCCTCGGCCACATCGTGGGCCCGCTGGGTCTGGGCCAGCGCGACCTTCGCGCGCAAGACTTTCTCGCGCTCGACCACGCCGCCCTTGGCCAGCTTCTTGGCCACATCCAGGTCGTCCTCGGCGCGGCGGACGGATTCGCTGGCGATGCGGCGCAGCGACCGTGTCCGGAGCACCTGGTAATAGGCCGTCGCCACGTCGTTGGCGACGGTTTGGTAGGCACGCTGGGTCTGGAGCTGGGCGATGTCCGTGGCAAGACCGGCCTGGTTGTAACGCCCCAGCCGCCGACCGAAGTCGCAGACAAGCCACTGGAGTTTGAATTCCGCCAGTTCGAAGCCGGTCTTGATGTTCAGGCCAAACGGCACCGTGCCCAGGCCAGGTATGAAGTTGAAGGAGTTGGGGAACCCTGGGATCTGCAAGGGCGCCCCGCCCGCGTTCAGGTCGAACCCTCCGACAGAGTAACCGCTGGTTGCAATCGGCAGGAAGGTGGCGAAGACAATGTCCTGTTTTCCCTGGGCCTGGCGGATGTTTTCCACGGCCGCCTTCAGCCGGGGCTGAAGTTGGAAGGCCAGGGCGATGGCGTCGGGCAGCGTGAGCGGTTGACAGGCCACGCCGTTGCTGGCCATTATCTGGATGGGAGCGTCCGGGCGGGACGGCGCTTGTTCCGGCGTCTTCTCCGCCTCTCCCGACTTGTGTTCTTTCTCGTCCGTGGTCCTCGGCGACGGCAGGGTCTCTTCGGAGCCGGATTCTCCTTCCTTGTGTTTTTTCTCGGCAGCGGTCTTCGGGGACGGCGGGAGATCTTCAGCAGAGGCAGTCTGCGCCGGACCGCCCGGCGGCGGTAGAATACGCTCTGCCGGCGAGGAAAAGTACGCATGGTGCGTACAGCCCGCCGTCAGGGAGAGCAGGATGCAGCACAACTGCGGTCGCGCGGCGCTAAGCATTTGTGCGAACGCGGTCCATGAACACATGTCTACCCCGTGAAAAGGGGGCATCCCCGACTAGATTTCGCGTCCTCCGGATTATATCGGTTCAACCGAAAAGGAAGTTGAGTCGGCCTACTCGGCGCCGATGTGCTCGCCTGTCTCGGCCACCGAGCGCTTCATGAGCAGCACCAAAACGACGAGCGTCACCCCCAGAATGGCGCACAGCCAGAAGACGTCGGAGTAGGCCATCGACCCCGGCTGCCGCTGGCGCTGGTTCTCCAGCTCTTGCCAGGTCTGTTGAACGGCGCCGGCCGGGTCCAGCAGGATGCCGTTGGATACGCCGGCTTTCTGCCGGTTATCAGCCGCTTGGCCTGGGCACAGGATCAGCACCTGATGGAAGCACTCGCCCAAACGGCCATAAGTGGCCTCGACCGGGCATGCGTCAGCACACCCACCTGACGGGGCGGCGCTGACGGTGTGTGCAAGAATAAACAAGTAATCAGAGGGTGGAAATCATGATTTCGCTGGATATAATCAACATCTTCCAGTTAAAACCCGGGGCGAGCCGTTCGTGGCCGCCATCAAGTTTAGCGGCCACACCTTTGCAAGTTTCCTCGCGGGGCTGGCGCTGGGAGCGCCGCCGCTGACCGTGTTAAAGGCCAACGTCGATGTGAAGCGGGCGAGACTGATTCAGTCCACGCTAGCCGCTGGTGATGCCCAGGTGGAGGACCGACCATGACGACAGCCGCGCATTTGTGGGCCATCGGGTATGACGACATGGAGAAGGCCGATCGCGTCCGAGAGGAGATCACCCAGCTTGGCTGGGGTGTCGGCCAGGGCGGAAAATCCCTCATCCTCTTGGATATCGCGGTGGTAGTGCGCCATGCCGACGGGACTTTCACGTTTGACCGAAAGCAATTCCCAGGCATGGCCAACATCGTGGGCTGCACGGCTGTGGGTTTCCTCGCCGGCCTGGTGCTGGCCGCGCCGCTAACCGGCGCGACGATCGGCGCCATGTTGGGCGGAGTAGGCACGGCCGCCTCCGCCGCAGCTGCCGGAATCGGCGATGATTTCGTCCGAGAGGTAGAGGCGTTGATGAAGCCAGGCACTTCTGCCCTGTTTGTCCTGGACGACGAAGGGGATATGGAGATGATCCTGGATACAGTACGAGGGCTGGGCGGGGTGGTGCTTAAGACCAACGTGGACCTGGAGCGTGCCAAGCTGATTCAGACCACCCTGGCTGCTTCGGCCGATCCCCGGAACTTGTGACAAAGGGCACTTCCATAACGGCAAAGCAGTAGGCAGTCGCTCCGACCGCAACAGGTTTTGGCGGCTTGGCGAACCGGGATGGGTTGGAGCAGCTGCCCGACCTGGATTGACGCGAGCAGTCGTATCAGCGATTCAGCTGGAAGGCAACATTGCAACCATCTTGGAAATGGGATAGGGATTGAAACCGGGCAACGGGGTAAAGGTCGGCAGGTTGAGCCGCGCGAAGCACTACCGAATCGGAGACGTATTCATTCACAGGTCGAGGTTGCCGAGTGGTAGCCGAATCGATAGTCCAGCTGCATGGATGCGGACCCGCCAATCCCTGACGAACTCTGGCAGCAAATCCCCCCCGCTGCTCAAGCCGCTATCCGGGCTTTGATCCAACGCTACGAGCAACGCCTCGCCGAACTCGAAGCACGGCTCAATCAGAATTCTACCAATTCCTCCAAGCCGCCCTCTTCCGACCCACCGGCCCTCAAACGCGCACCGCCCAAGGCACCCTCGGCCAAAAAAGCCGGCGGTCTGCACGGACACGCCAAGGCCCAGCGTGCCCTCGTCGATCACCCCGACGCCATCTACGACTGCAAACCGACGGCCTGCCGCCACTGCCAACTGCCGCTGCATGGCGATGACCCGCAACCGTTGCGTTATCAGGTCTGGGACGTGCCCCCCGTTCGGCCCATCGTCAGCGAGTACCGCCGTCACCGCCTCCCTTGTCCTCGCTGTGGCCTGACCACTTGCGGCTCCGCGCCCGCCGGTCAGGACGGCCCCCGGCTCAAGGCTGCCTGCGTCTTGCTGACAGGAGCCTATCGCTTGAGCAAGGCCAAAGCCGCCCGCTTGCTCACCGACCTGTTCTCTATCCCGCTGTGCGCCGGACAGGTCTGCGCCACCGAGGCGGAGGTCGGCCAGCAGTTGAAGCCGGTCGTGGACGAATTGCTGGCGGTGGCCCGGCAGCAACCTGCCAACGTCGATGAAACGTCGATGGGCCGCCGCCGTTGGTTGTGGGTGATGGTTACGGCAGTAGCCACGGTGTACCAAATCGCCGACGGCCGCAACCGCGCTGCCTTGCGGTCGTTGGTGGGCACCGACTACCGGCGCGTTCTGACGAGCGACCGGCACAGCATATACAGCCACCTGGCCGAGGAACGGCACCAGTGGTGTTGGTCGCATCTGCGTCGGGATTTTCAGGCGATGGTGGATCGGAACAATGCAGGTGCGGCAATTGGTAAGGAGTTGTTGGGGATGTCGGGTCAGATGTTGGGATGGTGGAAGAGAGTGCGTGACGGGACGCTGACGAAGGTGCGTTTCGCGGGTAGGCTACACGCCCAACGAGCGTTTCGTGTACGCTTCCGTGCTGTGTTGGCGCGGGGGTCGGTGTGCAGCTGCGCCAAGACGGCGGGAACATGCCGCGAACTGCTGCATGGGGAGGTGTCGATGTTTTTGTTTGCGTTCGTGTCGGGCGTGGAGCCGACGAACAACGCGGCGGAGCGTGCCTTGCGTCATGGGGTGCTGTGGCGGAAAATGAGTCATGGTCCCAAGAGCGGGATGGGTTCGGAATACCTGGGATGCATCTGGTCGGTGGTGGAGACGTGCCGTCAGCAAGGTCGGGGGGTGTGGGATTTCTTGACAGCCTGCATGGCCGCAGCCGCCGAAGGGCGTGTCCTGCCGTCACTGATAATCCTGCCAAGTGACGTTCATGCCGCCTGACCGTCAAATGGGCAGTGAGCGATTACATTACTACACTCTTTTCGATGGTCCCAATCCGCCCAAATATCGTAGAGGGCACAACCATGATACCAAGAAGGATTACGTTATTCCTCAGCATCGCGTTGGCTTGTTTGACTTTCGCGGTGGGACTTGCCGCTGTACCCCTGAAACGCGAGGGTATCGTCAAGCGAGCGACGGATGCATCGAGAGCCTCCACTGAGACAATTCGGTCTGGAACAGGTGTAGTCGCCTTCGAGAGCTACGTCCAAGAGCCGGAAGAGAAGGAATCCCGGCTCTGGGCAAAGGGGACGGTGAAGGTATACTTCAAGGACGAAAAGTATCACTTCCGCTTCAACTACGAGACGAAGCGGATTAGGACCACCTATTTGGACAGGCAAGGGAAGAAGAAGGAGGAAAAGATAGCGGAGTGGAAGCCGGATGACCTGGCCATCATCTGTGACGGCACGAAAGTCCAGGTCGTCACATTCACGAAACGGATTCGCCCAGCTGGTTGCCGGGTGGAAATCTATGACAACCTGGTTAACACCCCTACCGTCGTCAAGGGAGACCTGACCCGAATCTGGCTTCAACATGTCGGGTTGGACAGGATTGTCAAAACAATGAAGCAGGATACCATCCAGATTACCGACCTCAGTGGTGGGGATTATCGGCTCAGTTACGAACACAAAGAGAAACCCAAAGATAGGATCGAGATCGATGTATCGTCCGACGCGAAGTACAATCCGACGCGGTATCGGATGCTGCTGCCGGGATGGGACGATGCCCATGAAGAGTGCTCGGCCAAGTGGAAAACGGTCGGGGATGTTTGGTACGTCACGGAGTTGGTCATGACCTCCCGATATCGGTACTCGGACAAGCCCACATACAGGATGGAACGCTCGCGATATCGATACGAAACCTTCGAACCTAACGCGAAGGTGGATGCACAATTATTCACTCTGGATTGCCTAAAAATCCCGCCGGAAACGCGGACTATGGATCGACGACCCAGAGAAAAGCGGTGAAGCCAACGATCCACCTCGGTCAATCCTTTGCCGTCTTCGCCGAAATGTTGGCGGCCTCGAAGTGAAAAATGGGTGCAGTAATTCATCCCTTTCAGACGGGCAAGGCATCTCTTGACGGGCAGAGTCGCTTTTGTCCCTACGGCGGCAGTTGCGGAGCAATTCTGACCGCCGATCATGTGATGCGTTCCTGTGCGAGTGTCACCCTCGGCCCGTGAACGGATACTCGGAGACAGGGGCACAGAACAGCAGGGGCCGTGGACCTCGCCTATCAGCAGCGTAACCTTCTGCATCGTCTCGATGGACAGGGAGGGTCACGGCTGGAACGTGGTGTTCAAGACCGACGAGATGGAGCCGGTTGACGGACAACGCCGCGGCGTCACGGTCCACATCCGCGAGCGGTTCCATTGGCGCCCTCGGCGCTGGGAGGAAGTGAAGGTGACGGACAAAAGGCCCACGGATGCGATCAGGTATCTCAAGCAAGCAGCAGGTAAGGTTGCGGAAGCTGCCCAAAAGCTCAAACACGCGCTGGACTCCCTTCGCGGGCGCAATCCCGAAGCCGCACAGAAAATGAAAGACTTGATCGACTCCTTGGAAAAACCACAAAAAGAGATCGATGAGATAGATCGGCTTCTGGAGCATGGCAACGCCCCCTGACCTCAGCGCGGCGGCGGCCTTGTCGCCAGTCGTTGGAAGGCGGACCGCAAGGCATCCTGTGCCTCGGGTGTCCTCTCCAGCCAGAGAAGAAAGCGGACCACCGGCTCGGTAGTCCGGTTGATATGGTCCTTGCCTGCCAACTGGACGGGAGCGAAAGCGAAGTCTGCTACCAGACGGTCGATCATCTCCTGCAACAGTCCCACAACGTCCAATCCCTCGACGCGGGAGACTCTCCGCGATGGTGGATCACGGTGCTGGTCCATCGGGAAACCCTCCTCGGAGATCATCCGCTTTGCTCGCCCGGCGAGCGTAGGTGTTGTGGAAGGCAGCGAGGAAGAAGCCGGCGGACGTTTAATGGTCCATTCCATCTCAGAGGGGGGATACACTCCGCCGGCTGATGGCGAGTGTACCCGGTAGGGGGGCGGACACAAGGAGGTTCAAAGGAGGATCACGATAACTTCACGGCCGCGAGGGCGCGGCAGGAAGCCGGCGGCGCGGTTAGCCCGCTTTTGCCCATACTCAACGAGGGAGACACGGGCCACCGGCTGATGACGAGTGTACCGGATGGGGGTGGATGCAAGAAGATTCTGCGGGCCGGCTCTGGGGCCGGTCATTTTGCCAGGGGTTGCGAGGGTAATCCTTGCGAAGAAGTAACGGTTCCGATGTTGTTCGCGCGAAGTGAGGGGGTTATTGTCAACATCTTCCCAAAGATTCCCGGTACGAGCGTCATCTTGAAATCTTCCGATTCGATGCTCCCTGAGGTCTCCCGCTCCCGCCGCGCTCCGCCAGACGGGCGGCGCCGCCGATCCAGCAGTGAGAAAATCACTCTCGCCCGGCACACGGTTTGCTCTCTCAACATCTTGGCGATTCCAGCACAGGCCGCACGGTTTGATACACACGGGCCGCCGTCTCGTCCCGAACTGCAATCCGGGGTGGGATGAGCGGCCCGTCTTCGTGGGGTCACGGAAGGGGGGGAACTTGTTATCGACGAGAAGTGGGGCGACAATCCGGACCAGAAAACCATGTCACCTTATAAGGTCCGTGACGACCATCTGAATAAGTGGATCGAATTCCTCCGACACTGTAGTGGCTTTGAGGTATGGTGCATAAGAGGTGAACAGCCCGCAAAGACCGCCAACATGGAACCGGCACCGAAGAGGGGGAAGCAAAGGTAGGAGAAGTGAACATGAACGATGATGATCCGCCGATTACCGGCTCGCAGGTCGTGGTAGGGGAGAGCGAAGCGGTCAAGGAAGTTTACAAGCAACTCTGCGGAAGTGCCGTCGGCTGGCGTCCCAGCAAGGAAATCGAGAAGGTTGTGAAGAAACTCGCCAAGAAACTCGGCATCACGGAGCGGGCCGTGATTGACGAGGCGATCCTGGAGATGTGGTTGGTGCATCAGCCGAGGAACCCGTTCGCGCCGGGGGCGAAGAAGAACCAGAAGAAGCGACTCTCAAGACGGCGCGACACCGAAAGAGTACAGGAGGCGAAGGACGCATGATGAGCGAAGAAATGGACCCGCTTGAGCGCATCGTGGTTACTGAGTTTGTGTGAGTCGTAGTTCCGAGTGGCTTGGTCTTGTCCAGCACCCAAGCGTTCATGGCGGCGATGAGGGCATCACGGCTGATGAAGTCCATCTGCACGGCCAGGATGCCGAACAGCAGGTTGCGATCAGCGAGTGCGGAAGACATGAGCGGGCTCCACAATTTCATGGCGAACGGCCGGCGTCCGCTGGGGTAAACCGTCGTCCACTGGCCGGCTGGTAATTGCCTTCGCCTGAGGTTAACTTCCGGCAAAACCAATCCTAACGATTTTCGGATTGCGTCCTCGGAAAAGTGGGGCGTCTGGATACTTGGTCGAATCTTTGGAGAGAAGTTCCGAAGCTCGCCCGCCGCACGGAGGCCCGCTGATGGATCAACTTATCCCGTCCCTCGACTCGCTTCTAGCCCCGCTCGCTGCCGCCTTCCGCACGGAGGTCTTCGCCCTGTTCCGCTGCATGGTCGCCGCCTGGATCGTCTGCCTGGGCCGACGCCACCATCAGCCGCGTCTGGGAGACTACCGGACAGGCCCAACGACGCCACCATGCCGCCGCCGACCGCCTGTTCTCCCAGGCGGTCAGGAACTTCGATGAGGTGGCTCGCCTCTTTCTGGGCCGTGCGTGTTCGAAACGCGATTGACCTCGACAGCGTGCTGCATTTCCTGGAAGACAAGTTCGGTGAAAACTTGAAAGCGGTGTGGTCAGCGATGCGGAAGCTCTCCAAAGCCTACAAGCCCCAGGAACTCGCCCACGATGCCTTCCGGCTCTACGAGCGCTTCCAGCCCGATATCCCGGAGGGCAAGAAGGGTTGGGGGCCAAAGGCCACCTCGACCTGGGGCTGATCGGGCGGTTGGCGAAGGAGCGGGACTAACGTATGCTGGGTGGCTCACAAGCCCTGCTCAGCGGACTCCCACGGGCCGGTGTGGCAGAACGTGACGCGCAGCGATCCGGAGATCAACAAGCCCAGGCCGTGAAGTCGGCGGCGGGCAGCGCTCACATCGGCTGCTTGGGGGTGGCGGGCACTGACGCCATCCTGCCCGAACGCCATCTCCCAGCCGTCCTTCCGTAAGACGGCGAGGATGGTTTCGGACTGCCGGAGGAGTTCAATCTTGACGTGCATGGGTGGTCTCCACGGCTGCCGGAACCGCAGGTCGTCCTGCCGACACGAGCAGACCTCCCTGTCCGGGAGGATTCTAGCACGAAGCGGCGCTGGTGGCACTACCCTTCGAGGCCTGCCGCTTCCGCCTTCCCCTTGGGCACATCGCCAGGGCCGACGTTCCGCCCTACCCTTGCCGTCCCCCAGGGCTAAAATTGCTTGTTAGCCTGCGACTTCGGAACGCTCAGCCGATGAGGGATGCTCAGATGGCAGCGCACTTCAGGCCCGGCGATTACGTGATCTACCGCAAGCAGAAACTCTCCGCTCACCCCGGCCGGCACGCCCAGGACATCCACCCGGCCCCGCACGGCGACACCTACACCTATTGCGTTCCGAAGTTCTACCGGGTGGTCGCGGTGCAGCCGGACCACACCCTCGTCGTCCGCACCCGGCGGGGTCGCCAGCGAACGCTCGCTGTCCCCGACGCAGGACTACGGCGGGCGCACTGGTGGGAACGGCTCTTCTTCGCAGACCGCTTTCCGCCCCCTGGCGTGTAAACCGTGATAAACCGACCGGGTGACTGGCCAGCCGGCGATGAGCGTCCGGGAATTTGTGTCGCTTCACGCGGATGAGTTGGGCGGTCGTCGATCTTAAAGGTCCGCCACGGGGAACACCGTGATCGTTCAACGAAGGAGGAGAGTAATCATGGGTAACATCCGGGTCGCAGCAATTCAGATGCGGGCGAAAGTTGGTGCCGTTGCCAGCAATCTTTCTCGTGCGGAGTCACTGGTCCGCGAGGCGTTTCGCCGTGGAGCCGAATGGGTCATCCTTCCGGAGTTCTTTACGTCCGCAGGTGCGTTCGCCCTGGCCATGCTGTCTGCTTGGTTGCCGCTGGAAGGCCCTGCCCTGGAGTTGTTGCGTACGCTCGCGCGCGAGCACAACGGCGTCGTCGGCGGCTCGTTCATCGCAAAGTCGGGGAAAGACTGCTTCAACAGCTTTCTGCTTGTTTTTCCAAATGGCCAGTACTATCGCCACGACAAGGATTTGCCGACCATGTGGGAGAACAGCTATTACATCGGCGGCTCGGATGACGGCGTTCTCGCGACTCCAGCCGGTCCCGTGGGCGCGGCCTTGTGCTGGGAACTTATCCGTTCCCGGACCGTGCGCAGGCTTGTCGGCAAAGTGAATTTCGTCGTCGGCGGATCGTGCTGGTGGGACATGCGGCTTCCCGTGCCGCCTCAGTACGCGGACGACCAAGCGCGCCTCCGAAACTACCTCCGGCAGGCTCCGGGTGACCTGGCAAGGAGGCTTGGGGTCCCCGTTGTGCATGCCGCGCAGGCTGGCGAGTTCGAAGGCTTGACACCGGGCAACGAGACTGTGCCGTACGTTTCTCGGTTTCTCGGCGAAACGCAGATCACCGATGGCCACGGCAATGTGCTTGCCCGCCTGGCCTATGAAGATGGCGAGGGCGTAGTTACCGCGGACATCGCTCCCGGCCGCGTCGAGGGCGACCTCGCGCCGACTCCGGAAGGTTTTTGGACTGTCGAACTGCCAGCAAAGGTATTACAGCGGTGGGACCATTTGAACAGCCTCGGACGAGACTACTATGCAACGAAGTTCCGCCCTCTTCTGGAGCGCGACGCGCATCTGACCGAGAGACGATACGACTGAGTTCCGCGCACTCCTGCGTCGCCCCTGGACAGTCCATCCACTGGAGGTTTGAAGAATGGCCACGAAACTACCTACGATCCCGCCCGGCCGGCTTGTTCTTGGTCGATCCCTACAACGATTTCCTTTCCGACGGCGGCAAGCTGTGGCCGCTGGTGAAGGAGGCTCATCATGAATGCGCAACAGAAGGTCGCCGTCATCACCGGGGCATCGCAGGGGATCGGAGCGGGCCTGGTTCGTGGGTTCCTCGATCGTGGCTACCGCGTTGTTGCCAACTCGCGGTCCATCGAGCCCGCCGCGTCGGCAGACATGCTGACCGTGGCCGGCGACATCGCCGATCCGGCGGTCGCAGACCGGGTGATCGGCGGCGCGGTCGAGAAGTTCGGCCGTGTCGATACGCTGGTCAACAACGCCGGGATATTCATTGCCAAACCGTTCACCGAATACACCGAGGCCGACTTCGCTGCCAAGATCTCAGTGAACCTGGCTGGGTTCTTCCACATCTCGCAACGGGCCGTCCGGCAGATGCTCACGCAGGGCAGCGGACACATCGTGAACCTGACGACGACGCTCGTGAATCAGCCCGTCAAGGGTGTGCCGTCGGCGCTGGCGTCCCTCACCAAGGGCGGGCTCGACGCGGTCACAAGGTCTTTGGCGATCGAGTACGCGGACAAGGGCATTCGTGTGAACGCGGTGGCGCCGGGCGTCATCAAGACGCCAATGCACAAGCCCGAGACGCATGCCTTCCTCGCTGGGCTGCATCCGCTGGGACGAATGGGCGAGATCGGAGAAATCGTCGATGCGGTACTGTACCTGGAGTCGGCCACGTTCGTGACCGGCGAGACCCTGCACGTCGATGGCGGCGCGCACGCCGGCCACTGGTAACACCTCTCTGCTGGTGGACGTACTGGATAAGCCGCCGGGATTGACCCATTGTAAGGGCCGGTGGCCGACACGGTAGCGGCAAGCTGCTGCTTAGCCACCGATGGGTAAGCCCCTTCGCGCTCCGGTTTCCTCGACTCCGCGCGCAAATCAATTCCCCTAATCTGCTGCGGTCTAATTGACCGAATCCTGGCTTGCCCTCTTCCACATCCACGGGGATGGTGGGTCTGGTGCCATCCTGATTTGGGGATGCACCGCCGAGGTCACCCATATCGTGGCGATGGCGTCGAGATCGGCATGGACAACTTTTCCGCGCGGACCTCTCGCCACCTGGCGTGTCAACTCTTGTGAGGAGAGCATTCGGAGCGAAAGCATCCGGGCTCCCAGGCGATACCATCCTCGAACCAGCAACCGTCCGAATTAACCGCTTTCGTTCAAAAACTTGCTTCGCGGTTGCGGACCGACGCGCGCTGGTTCCTGCTCACTGGCAGAGCAGTCGCGCCTCAAACCACCAGGACTCATCTCATTTTGCCACGAATCCCGCACGACGAAGTTCTGAAGTTAGCAGCTTGAGCGTGGGATTCTCCTTCTTCAGTTTCTGTGCCTGTTGTTCGGCCAGGCCGGATTGCTTTGTACCTGCCAGCGCCTCGCGAAGGTCCTTCAGGAGCGTGGCGATCTCAAGGTAGGAGTGTCGTGAGCGGAGCTTCACAAGCCGCTCCGTTTCGCGCAGAGTCGGAGCCGGGTCAGCCACCATGTCGGCAAGTCGTTTTGCCCGCTGCTGGGCGGCCTGTTCGTCGGCCTTACGGACCGCTTTCTTGTGAATGTCCTCGGCTGCCGTTTCCAGCTCGGCAATGGTCCGATCGCGCTGGACGGTCGGCCAAACCGCCATCGGCCGGCTCTTGCGAAACTCCGCCAGCATGTCGCTTCTGGCGCTGGAGTGAGCATCCGCCAGCCACTCCAGAAGCCAGGCATCCTTGGTCGCTTGCAGGAGGCTCTGAAGCCAGCCGGCATGCAGTTCCCCTGGATCCTCTTGCATTGGCTGTCCTGAGTTGCCCTCGGCCGCGGCGGCGATCAAGGCGTCGCTGAGGCCAAACAGTTCCGCCAGGGCTCGCTGGGACGCCGTGAGGTTTCCCAGGCCGGCGGGGACTGGACCTTCGGTCGTTTCCTCCGGGTCGTGTTCGGCATCGGACATCATGGCTAGATGAGCAAGATAGAGTGGCCGCAAGTCGCCTTCGAGAATTTCGGCGCGCAGTGGGACCAGCCGATCAAGGATCTCATCCGCGTCCCACAGTTCCTCCTGGTCGCCCGGCTCATGATACGGATCGATGGACAGGATGCCGCCCTGACCCCGTTTGTCCTTGAGGAACTGGAGTCCATCCTCGGCGAAATAAGCCCTGGCCCCAGGGGTGTCCGGCAGATTGTGTGGAAGCCGGATGAGCAGTTTGCGAATGCCGAAGTTGGCATAATGGAGGTGGATATCGTAACCACGGCGGAGCATGGTGAGCACATCGCCGTGGAAGTCGCCGTAGTGGTATTCGTTGTCGAAGGACCAGGGCGTTATCTCAGCCCGCGAGGATTGCTGTCGCATGTACTCGAGGTCCTTATCGCTGACCGGTTTCTCGGTGGCCCGGAAGCCGATGTATTGAGTCTCGCTCATACATTAATCCCTGGAGTCGCTCCAAAACTGAGAGCCGGGAGCAGACCCGTGTGAGGATGGTATTGTGGTCCTGCGCATCATTCTACTTTGGTCAGCGGCCAAGAACCATCACCCGACGAGCAGCGACCCGACTGCAAATGCCGTGAAAAAAAAGCGTGTGCCCAGTCCATCGGCGGGACACACAATAATGGCAGAAGACGCTTGTTGTTGCCCGCACAAGGAAGCCGCCATGTCCGCGCACACGCGAATGTTGGTGCGGCGCCTGCGGTTAATGTTGGTGCGGCGCCTGCGGATGATCGGCGGCAGCGAGCTTCAATGGGTCCACGGTCCGAGAACCGTGGTTATGCATCAACAAGCTGGAAGCCATCGAGGAGAAGATTTTGCACCTTCAATGGGTCCACGGTCCGAGAACCGTGGTTATGGGAAGTATCCTCGTCTTCCTCAATCTCCTAGCACCAAACGAGTCTCGCGGCTCTGACGGTTAACTTGCTGCCCCGACGGAATAGACTACCTCCCGGCTTTTCGCCCGGGAGGGACTCCCATGACCGCCGACGCAGACCCGTTTGCCGCCTGGCTTCAACAAGCCACTATCCCCCAACAACGTCTTACCTCCCAGCAGAGTACTCTGCTCCAGGCCGCCTTCGCCTTTCGACAAAACCAAGGCGACGACTACTATGCCAACCGACTGCTCGGCCACTTTCTGCTCCACTGCCACAGCGGACTTAAAGTAGCCCACATCGCACGCCTCGTCGGCTGCTCGCGGCAGACCGCTTCCCAGCAACAGACCCTCTCCGCCAAGCAAGCCATCCGCCAAGCCCGCCACCGCATGGACGGACGACCCTACGGCAAACTCCTGCCCCGCTTCGCCGGTCCCATTGCCCAGTATCTCTTCGCCCATCCCCGAGCCAGCCGCGGCGACATCCTCGACTTCATCGATGACACCTTTGGTGTCCGCGTCTCACGCATCGCGTTGTATCACTTCCTCAAGAAGTACGGCCTCGACCAGGTGCCGGCACCGGCCGAGGCGACGGCGACGGTCTCCCCAGCCGACCAATCCCCTACGCTGCCGCTGGTCCTGCCGTCCGGCGGGGTGCCGGAGCTGCCCGCCGGACGCCCGCTGCCGTCGAAGCCGCCCCCCTTTTCGCCACGCGGACGCAGTACGCCGGCGCCTTCCTCTTCTTGCCGTCGGCGTTGACCTGGTTGGCAGCCGCCCAGGCGACGTTGCCCAACGAGGTGGGTACACTCCAGGCCAGTTTCCTGACCAGCGTGTTTACGCTGCTGGTCGGTATCGAGCGTTTGTTCCATCTCGACGAGATGGAGGATATCGGCTTCGCCTTGTTGTGCGGCGGCCGCTGGCCGTCGCGGTTCACCGTCGGTGGCTGGCGTCGCCACCTGAGTTGGCAGGCGGTGGAGGTCTTCTGCCGCCGTACCAGTCCCTGGCATCTGCTCCACGACGCGACAACGCTGGTCAGCTACGACGAGCACACCATCCCGCGTTGGACACGGAAATTCCGCATTGCCAAGGGTTACGTCACCACACGCAACAAGCGCATGCGTTGTGAGAAGCTCTACTACACCTATGATCTGCTCCGTCAGCGTTACCTGGCGGTGCGGGCGACACCAGGTAACGTGGACCTGATCGACGTGGCGGCGGCGCTGTTGCAACAAACGTTGACGCGAGGCCGCCCCGAGTATGTGCATGCCGTGTTCGACGCCGGGGCTGGCAAGCGCGACGCTGGGGTGCGGACCTTGTGGGATCTGGTGGCAGCGGAACACCCTCGGCTGGACGTGACCTTGCGTGCCTGCCGTTATCCCCACCGTGTGCGATGTTGGAAGGCCTTGCCCAGCGGCTTGTTCGTATCCGAAGCGGAGCCTGGTCCGTACACGGAAGCGCCCGCCAAGGAGATCCGCCTGGCGGAGACCGAGACCGTGCTGCATGAGGAGACGGCCGAGCAGGCGGTGCGGACGGTGGTGTGCCGGGAGATCGTGCCCGGCCCCAAGAAGGACCGCTGGCACCCGTTGTTCACGACATCGCTGGTTTCGCCGCTGGATGTGCTGACGATGTTTCGGTCGCGGCAGCATCATGAGCAGGCGTACCGGGTGGGGGTGTACGATGAAGCGTTGGATGCAGTGCCATGTGGTTACGACAAGAAGAGTGCCGATCCCAAGCGTCCGCGGTTCCAACGTGGAGCATTCCAACTGGTGGGTTGGTTGGTGGCGTTGGTCTACAACGCGGTGGCGGATGTGGCAGCGGAGTTGGGCAGAAACTGGGAGGGCTGCCAGCTGCGGACGATACGGCGGACCTTTATCAACCGTCCGGGGATGGTTTACGGGACGCCGACAGCGGTGGTGGTGCAATGGGACCCCTTCGCGGGCCAGGACGTGTTGACGCCGGTGATTGACCGATTCAACACGGAGGATCATCGACTGCCGTGGTTGGGGAATCGTCGTGTGGTGCTCTCACTCACACCCCGTCAGCGAGATAGACATGGTTCGTCTCGCCTCATTCTTAACAATTGAGCCGCGTCATCTCAATTGGTGCTAGTAGCCGACCTTCAATGGGTCCACGGTCCGAGAACCGTGGTTATGTGGGCAGGGATAGCTGGCAAGGCGAGGAATTGCAAAAGCCTTCAATGGGTCCACGGTCCGAGAACCGTGGTTGAACTAAACCGCTTCGCGGTAGCTCCCTTCCTTCGTACATGTTTACCGTCACTTGAAGTTACGTCTTCTCCCTCCCTGGGAGGCGGCCCTTCCTGAGCCTTTTCCGGCTTCTTGACTCGGCACGTACGATGAAGACGCACCTCGGCTGAAGCACCTCAAGGACCAAGCTTCTTCTTGCGGAACAATGCTCGTGGAGGTCGCCATGACCGCGGGTCGCACCCCGTGTCTCGGTTGCCAGGAACGGGACCGCGAACTGCTGCAACTGCGCCGCCGACTGGCCGTGCTGAACCAAGAGCATCAGTCCCTCCAGCGGGAGAACCGCCGCGTGGTCCGCCGCCTGACCAAGGTGGAACGACAGAACCGCGAACTCCGCCAAGGCCTGGACGAAGCCCGACGCGAACGACACCGCCAGACCCACCCGTTCCGCCGCAAGAACACGCAACCCGGCAAACCGAAGAAGTCCGGACGCCCCAGAGGTCACCCGCCCGCTCTCCGCCCCGTGCCCACTCCCGAGCAAATCGACCGGGTCATCGACGTACCCCTGCGTGAGTGCCCCACCTGCCACGTGCCTTTGTGCGACCCCGCCGTCGTGACCCAGTATCCGACCGACCTGCCGCCCATCGTCCCCATCGTCACCCAGTTCAACATCGAGACCGGCTTCTGCCCCTGTTGCCGCCAGCGCTGGCAGGGACGGCACCCCGAGCAAACCTCCGATGCCCTCGGCGCTGCCGGCAACACGCTCGGCCCCGTGGTCCTGACCATGGCCGCCGAGATGAAACACCGCCTCGGCGTCAGCTATCGCAAGATCGGCGACCTCCTCGCCACCTACGCCGACCTGCACGTGGCCCCCGCCACCTCCGTGCGCGCCGAGCAACGCCTGGCCGACCGCGCCCGGCCCACCTACGACCTGCTCGTCGAAGCCCTGCGGCAAAGTCACGTCGTCCACGCCGACGAGACCGGCTGGCGCATCGGCCGCCTCAACGCCTGGTTGTGGGTCTTCAGCAGCAAATACGCGACCCTCTACGTCATCCGCACCGGCGTGGGTGCCCGCGGCCATCAGGTCCCCGAAGACATCCTCGGCCTCGACTTCGACGGCTACCTGGTGGTGGACGGCCTGAAGAGCTACGACGTCCTCACCGTCGCCAAGGGCCATTGCAACGGCCACCTGCTGCGCCGCTGCAAAGACCTCCACGACATCGTCGCCGACAAGGAGCAACCTTATTTGGAGTCCCTGAGCACGCTCCTGCAGGAAGCGATAGACCTGGCCCACCGCCGGGAGGCCTTGACCCCCGCCGGCTACGCCCGCCGCGTCCAGGAGATCGAGAACCGCCTCGATGATTGGCTCGACGGCCTGCCGCGGACAATCAGCCCGGAACTGGACCGTCTCGACAACCACATCCGGGCCCATCGCGGCGAATGGTTGGTGTTCTTGCACGACCCCGAGGTCCCGCCCACCAACAACCACGCCGAACAGATGTTGCGACCGGCGGTCATCACCCGCACGGTGGGCGGCTGTAACAAGACTCTCTGGGGGCGCTGGTCCACGGTGTCCTGACGAGCATCCTGGTGACCTGCAAGCGTCAGGGCCAGCGCTTCCTCGATCTGGCCCGCCGCCTCTGGCAGAGCGGCGACCCGCCGGCCATCCCCCTTGGAAGCGCTGCCCGGCGGCTGAGCCGGATGTTTTCGGGATCTCCCTGCCTGGGGATCTGGCAGCCGCCTTGGGAGCGTCTCCAGAAACCCGGCGGCCGGCCCGCCGCGTCAGCCCCCTCATTCCCCCCCCGGCGCCGGGCGTTTACAATGGCCCCGGACACCTTTCCCGGTTTTTCCGCGCCCGCGCGCCGCGGGTGCCGCATCCGTTCTCTTGGGGGGCCGCAATGAACCTGGAGGCGTACCGCGACTACCTGCGGCTGCTGGCCGGCGTCCAGCTCGACCCGCGGCTGCGCGGCAAGCTCGATCCGTCCGACGTGGTGCAGGAGACGCTGGCCCGCGCCCACGAAAAGGCTGAGCAGTTCCGCGGCGGCACCGAGGCCGAGCGCGCCGCCTGGGTGCGGCAGATTTTGGCCAATCAGCTAGCCGCCGCCGTGCGCCGCCACCTGGCCGCCGGCAAGCGCGACGCTGGCCGCGAGCGGTCCCTGCACGCTGCGGTCGAGGATTCCTCGGCTCGGCTGGAGGCGCTGCTGGCGGCCGACCAGACCTCGCCCAGCGAGCGGGCGGTGCGGCACGAGGAACTGCGGCGGCTGGCCGAAGCGCTGGCCGGGCTGGCGGAGGACCAGCGCCGGGCCGTCGAGCTGCACCACCTGCACGGCCTACCGGTGGGGGAGGTCGCCGCCGCGCTGGGCCGCAGTGAGTCGGCAGCCGGCGGCCTGCTGCGTCGCGGCCTGAAGCGGCTGCGCGAGCTGATGCGCGAACCGACAGGAGATAGCCATGACCCTTGAGGCGACCATGACGTTCGATCGCGAGGCGCTGCTGGACGAGGTGGTGACCGCCTACCTTAAAGAGGCGCGCGCCGGGCACACGCCCGAGCCCGAGGCGTGGCTGGGCCGTTACCCGGAGCTGGCGTCGGACCTGGCTGAGTTCTTCGCCGACCGCGCCGCGGTGGAGCGCCTGGCGGTGCCGCTGCGCTCGGTGGCGCCGACCGAGCTGCCGGCCGATTGCGTTGGCGATTACGAGCTGCTGAAGGAGATCGCGCACGGCGGCATGGGGGTGGTGTACCGAGCGCGGCAGAAGAGCCTCAACCGCGTGGTGGCGCTGAAGATGGTGCTGGCGGGGCGGCTGGCGTCGGCGGACGACGTGGAGCGCTTCCGGCAGGAGGCGGAGTCGGCGGCGCGGCTGGACCACCCGCACATCGTGCCCATCTACGAGGTGGGCCGGTGGCGGGCGGGGCCGTCGAGCCCGGTGGTGCCGTACTTCAGCATGAGGCTGATCGACGGCGGCGGGCTCGCCGAGCACCTGCCGCGCTTCGCGAGAGATGCGCGGGCCGCAGCGCGGCTTATGGGGACGGTGGCGCGGGCGGTGCATCACGCCCACCAGCGCGGCATCTTGCACCGTGATTTGAAGCCGTCGAACGTACTGTTGGACGCGGACGGCCAGCCGCACGTGGCGGACTTCGGGCTGGCGAAGTGCGTCGAGGAGGACAGCGCCCTGACGCAGAGCGGGGCCATCACCGGCACGCCCAGCTACATGGCGCCGGAGCAGGCGGCGGGCGGGAAGCGGCTGACGACGGCGGTGGACGTGTACGGCTTGGGAGCGATCCTGTACGAGCTGCTGACGGGCCGGCCACCTTTCCAAGGAGAAACCGCGATCGACATCCTCAATCAGGTTCGGGAGCGCGACCCCGCGCCGCCGCGCTCCGTCCAGCGGAACATTCCGCGCGACCTCGAAACGATCTGCCTGCAGTGTCTGCAGAAAGATCCGGCCCGGCGCTACCGCTCGGCCGACGCGCTGGCCGATGACCTCGAACGCTACCTGAGGGGCGAACCGATCCAGGCACGGCGAACCGGGAGGGCGGAGCGCGTCGTGAAGTGGGCCCGGCGCCGGCCGGCGGTGGCGGGCCTGGCGCTGGCGGTAATCGCCCTCCTCGGCGTCGTGATCGCCCTGCTCGCGTCCCGGCTGCACCGGGCCGAGGCGGGGCTGACCGAGGCGGGCGAGCGCGAGAAAGAGCTGAAAGAAGTCGCTGAGGAGCGGTCACGCGCGGCCAAACTCGTCAAGGCGACACTGGACTTCGAGAAGGGGAGCACCCGGCTGCAGCAGGGCGACACCGCCGCCGGTCTGCTCTGGCTCGTGCGCGGCCTGGAGACGGCGCCCGAAGGCGCGGCGGACTTACGGACCGGCCTGCGCCGGCAACTGGCCGCGGGCGGGCAGCAACTCCACCCCCTACGGGCGGTGTACCCGCACGGCTCCGGCGCTCGTGTGGAACAGGTGGCGTTCAGCCCGGACGGCAAGGTGCTTGTGACGGTGCAAGAACGGCGTCTCAGGCTGCGCGACGCGGCGACGGGGAAACTCATCGGCGCGCCGCAAGCGTTTCCGAAAAGAGGCGTCGCCGGCGTGGCCTTCAGCCCGGATGGCAAGCAGGAGCGCGCCGGCGGAATCGACTGGCAGCAGGGAGGCGTCGCCGGCGTGGCCTTCAGCCCGGATGGCAAGACGGTCCTGGTCAACGATTCCATCCATCTGCACCGCGTGGACGCGGCCACCGGCAAACGGGTCGGGGAGCCGCTCGACACGGGCCGAGACCAGCTGATCGACGAAGTGAGCCACGTGGGGTACACCCCGGACGGCAGGTACATCTTCGGCGGTGCCCGAAACGGTCGCGCCTTCCACTTCTGGGACGCCCAGACGGGAAAGCAGGCGGGCGGGGTCTACCCCGGCTCCCCATTCGATTCCCCTCCAGTCTTCAGCCCGGACGGCAAGCGCTTCCTCGTGTACGGGAGCGGGATAACCATTTGGGACACGGGCACGTGGCAGTACTCCGATGACCAGGTCGCCGTCAATGTGTTCGCTGGCAAGATTCTTCGGGCCCGGTGGTCTCCCGACGGTAAGGCCGTGCTGGTGGCCCAGGGCAATCGCGTCGAGTACTGGATCCCGGGGCTGAAGCGCGGCCCGCTCGGCCCGTCGCTGACGCACGCGCCGGGGAGTCACATCTACTTCCTGGCGGCTACCCCGGACGGCCGGGGCGTGTACACCGCCGGCTCCGACGGGTCGTTGCTGCTGTTTGACGAAGACACGGGTGCGAACCGCCTCGAGGTCAGACCCGGCCCCTACGCCCCCGGCTTAACGACCACCCTCAGCCCGGACGGCCGGACGATTCTGACGCAGGTAAACGGGTTGCCGCGCCTGTACGACGCGGACACCCTGACGCCACTCGGCCTGCCGTTGCCCACCCCCAACTCCGTGACCGCGTTCAGTCCGGACGGGCGGTCCTTGCTCGTCGGCTGCGCGGACGGCACGGCCCGCCTGCACGAGGTTCACGCGCCCACGAAACCGCTGCAGCTCGCCCCGAAAGCTGCCCAAATGATCGGCTTTACGGACGACGGAAAGGCCGCGTTCGCCATTGACCGCAGCTTCAATCTCCTTCGTGCTAACGGCGAAGCAAAATCGCTCTTCAAGCGAGCCCTGGACGTCTGGCACCTGCTCGCGCTCAGTCCAGGTGGCCGCTTCGTCCTTCTCTCGACCGACGTCCGGAAAGGTGGAGCGATCTTCCGCGTTTTCGACCTGAAGGACAACATGCGAGTCGGCGAGGTGCGCCTTGTGGACGAAGCTCCTAAGCGCCTTGCGTCTCTCTCGGCCGACGGGAAAACTCTCTCCGGTGTAGTTGTGACTCCGTCCGGCAGCGCCATCCGCCGGTGGGACGTCGCGACCGGCAAGCCGGTCGGCGCGCCGCTCGATCCCGGCGGGTACATCCGAACTTATGCGGCGGTCGATGGGGGCAAGACTCTCCTGATGGTAGTCTCGACCGGCACGTTCCGAATCGAGCGCTGGGACCTGACGACCGGCAAGCGGATTGGAACGGCGGTCACATTCCCGGGATTGACCCCGGAAGCGGTCTTCGATGCCGCGTTCGCACCGGACGGCAAGTCGGCGCTGGTACGAACTTCCCACTCCGGCGTACGGCTGTGGGACTTGGCGGCGGGCAAGCCGCGCGGCGAGCCTTTAATGCGCGCCGACGTAGGAGTGCAAAACCTCTTCTACTCGCCGGACGGCCGGACGCTGGCTGTCCGGGACGGCAACACGCGCGAAGTCCGCCTTTGGGACTCGGCCACACTCAAGCCGCTCGGCCCGGTGATCCTCACAGACCACATCGACGCGGTTCCGCTGGAGCGGTTATTCGCCTTCAGCCCGGACGGCAAGCGCTTCACCACGATCGTGAACGACAAACTGGCCGTCTTCGACGTGCCGCAGGCCCTGGAGGGAGACGCGGAGCACGTCCGCTTGTGGGTAGAAGTCAACACTGGCAAGGAGCTCGACGCCGGCGGGGCGATCGTGGACCTGAAGCCGGAAGAGTGGCAGAAACGCTGGGGACGCTTACAGAAACTCGGACGCCCGCCGGTGAAGTGAGCCCCCGGAGAGGAGCGTCATGGATTCACTTGCCGACCCAGATC
This sequence comes from Gemmataceae bacterium, assembly GCA_036557825.1. Taxonomy (GTDB): domain Bacteria; phylum Planctomycetota; class Planctomycetia; order Gemmatales; family Gemmataceae; genus JAJPHU01. Next base: position 636 of record DATBGU010000357.1, on the reverse strand, counting down.
GATATCTGAGGATCGCCGCTGGCCGATTCCCGCTGGCGCTTGGAATCGAGACAATAAAGAGGAACCGAGGCCCGACCCGGAAGACGCTGCCATTGGGAACGTGGCTGGCCAGGAGTCCGAACTGGCACGTAGACAGCAGTAGGACACGTATTCCGGGCGAATCCACCCCTACGCCCTCCGGGAGTTCAAGGATTGCGACGTGCCCGCCCTGCGAGCTGGACAGGAGGAGGCGAAGGACCAGCAGGCCTGTTACTTCCCAGCCGTGAAGGCGTCCCGATGAGGAGCAGCCTTCCTCCGACATCGTGACCGTGATTCCCGACCGGAACAGTAGGCAATCCCGCCGGTGGCCCCAAGGGGTATACACCTCGAGGAGAAGGTCGTCCGTGTGGCCGGATGATCTGGAAGCGGGTGTCTCGAAGCGGACTTGACTCTCACGCCCTCAACACCGTCGTCATACGCCGGACCTCTCAGGGCTGGGACACGACGCGGATTCGATTGGAGATCGGCATGAAGAAGTTGACCACATCGGGGGCAAATCGGCATGAAGAAGTTGACCACCGCAACTGCTTCCGCACGTTGAACAGGGTTCGCCCTGCTCCAACCTGCGGAGGCGAGGATGTTGACGGTGGACCTCTA
>DATBGU010000356.1:0-28465 GCA_036557825.1 Gemmataceae bacterium | reverse complement strand
CGAACAGGCGTGGTCGCCTGGCCATGTTCAAAAACTCATACGGTTGAGCTTCAGCGCCGAAAGTTCGGCGCTCCTCGTTAGCGAGTGTTTTAGCTCAGACTCAACCTTGCACGAGACGCGAAAATCTGCATCAGTCGAGCTGAGAGGAGCGTTCTAAAAAGGTGTCAGGAACCTTTTTTCCCAGAGTGCGTCCGTCGTGGCGGCAAAAGGTTCCTGACACCTTTTTCCCTCGGCTTCGGGGTCTGGAGGCGGAGTTTCTGCGCCCGCACCGGTGGCCGATCTTGTCCGCGCTGGCGGCGATGTTCCTCGGCTCGTTGCTGGTACTGCCGGTATCGCTGCTGCAAGGCTGGATGCTCGATCGCCTCATCGCGGGCACGCAAGGGCAAGGCGGCGAATTCGCGTCGTTGACTGCGGCTCTCTTGCTGGCCTCGGGTGCCGTGATCGCCTGCCATTTGCTGCGGATGGGCCTGGTTTGGCGCGGCCAAGCCATGATGAACCGCGTGAGTCTGGAAGTGGTGCGCGAACTCACCGACGCCCTGCATCGCAAGTATCAACGATTACCGTTGGCGCACTTCGACCGCGAGCAGACCGGGCAGCTGATGGCGCGGATCACCAGCGATGTCGGCTCGCTGCTGATCTTCCTCGGCAGCGGCTCACTGCAACTGGCTTCGGATTTGGTGCTGGCCGCCGGCATTGTCGTCGTTCTGACGTGGCTGCGCTGGGAGTTGGCCGTGGTTTGCTTCGCCATGGTGCCGTTGTACGCCGTCAATCACCAACTCTTCGCCGCCCGTTTCCGTGTCTTGTCCGAGCGGCTACGCGGGCAGCTGGGAGCGATTTATTCGCTGCTCAGCGAACGAATCTCGGCCGTGCGCGTGGTGCGTTCGTTCGCGGAGGAGGAGCGCGAGGTTCGCTCCCTGGACGAGCGCATTGACGCGCACCGCGAACTGAGCCGGGCGAGCTTGTGGACCGGCGCCCGGCAGACAGCCCTATCCGGCCTCATCACGGGCGCCGGCACGGTCGCCGTCCTGGCGATTGGCGTCGTCCTCATCCGTGCCGAGCGGCTCACGGTGGGCGAACTGCTGACCTTTTGCACCCTGACGGCCCAGCTCTATAACCCGATCGTCCGGCTGATTCAGTTCCAGAGCGGAGCGGCGGCGACGCGCGTCGCTGTCGAGCGCATGATGGAAATCCTCGAAGCGCCCGAAACGCTGCGGGATGCGCCGGACGCCCAGCCCGTGGACGCGCCGCGCGGCCGACTCGTCTTTGAGGACGTGTCCTTCCGCTATCGGCCGGACACTCCGCCCGCGCTGCGCGGGATCAACCTGACCATCGAAGCGGGAATGACGGTCGGTGTGTTCGGGCCGAGCGGAGCGGGGAAAAGCACCCTCTTGCTACTGGCGCCGCGGCTGTACGACGTGGATGAGGGGCGGATCGTGCTCGACGGCGGCGATGTGCGCCGGTTCCGCCAGGCCCAACTGCGACAAACAATCGTTCTCGTTCCTCAGCAAGCTGTGTTGTTCGAGGGCACGCTGCGCTCGAATTTACTGTATGCTGCTCCAGGAGCCTCCGCCAGCGAGATTCGCCGCGTGCTGGAAGCGCTCGATCTTGACGAATTGGTTGCCTCTCTGCCGCGCGGACTGGAAACGCCGGTGGGCGATCGCGGCCACAGTCTCTCCGGCGGTCAGCGGCAGCGTTTCGCCCTGGCTCGCGCTCTCCTCGCCAAACCGACTGTGTTGCTGCTGGACGATTGCACCAGCGCGCTCGACGCCGAGACCGAGCAGCGCGTTCGCGCCGCCCTCACCGACCTGCTGCCGGGGCGGACGCGCCTAATGACCTCGCAAAAAGCCGCCGCAATCCACGACGCCGACTGGATCATCGTGCTGGAAGACGGACGGATCGTCGAGCAGGGCCGTCCGGCGGATCTCCTCACCATCGGTGGTCTCTACGCCATCGCATACCGGCTTCAGACCGACCCGCTGCTCGTCTGAGGAGACCATCGCTTCGCGCAAAGGATGGCACGTCGATTGCACTCTTGCGGGCTTGGCTTGAGAGGCCAACGAGCGGGGGTGCATGTGATGGCAGAGTCCCACATAGCGGTGGTAATGATAACTCACAACCGGCGCGAAGAGGTTCTGACCTCGCTCGGTCATCTTACCCGCTTGCCGGAACATCCGAGCCTCTTCGTCGTGGATAACGGCTCGTCGGACGGCACAGCGGAGGCCGTTTTGAGGCGATTTCCGCAAATAAAAGTTCTCGCTGCCGGCGGCAATCTCGGTGCGGCGGCGCGCAATCTCGGCGTCCGCGCGGTCGAGGCGCCTTACATCGCCCTGTGCGATGACGATACCTGGTGGGCGCCGGGATCATTGGCCCATGCGGCGGCGTTGTTCGAGGCCCATCCCCGGTTGGCCGTGGCGACCGCTCGCATATTGGTTGGATCCCAGGAAGTGGAAGACCCCATCTGTGCGGAGTTGGAGCGCAGTCCCTTGCCTGCGGAAGAGGGGATGCCAGGCGCGCCGCTGCTGGGCTTCATGGCCGGGGCGTCGATGGTGCGGCGTTCGGCGTTTCTCGCCGCCGGCGGTTTCGAGCCGCGTTTCTTCATCGGCGGCGAAGAGGAATTGCTGGCCGCCGATCTCGTCGCGGCCGGCTGGTGGCTGTGTTACGTGCCGCGTCTCGTCGTCCATCACCATCCCTCGACGCGGCGTGACGCTTCCGGGCGGCGCTGGCGGCTTCTACGGAATGCTCTCTGGTCCGCCTGGCTTCGGCGTCCCCTCTCGGGAGTCCTGCGTAAGACAGGACGGCTTGTCGGCAGTGCGCCGCGAACCCGCGAAACGTGCCGCGGGTTGGCCGCCGCCGTCGCCGGGCTGCCCTGGGTGCTGCGTCAACGCCGCGTGGTGCCCCCCGAGATCGAACGACGGTTGCGCCTGCTGGAAGGCTCGGAGTCTCGTCTCTCTCCTTCATGACGGCACGATCATGTTCTTTCATCGAGACATCAAGGGCGGCCACTTGCCGCGCGGCACGGTCTGTCTCACTTACGACGACGGACCTGGTGTCACCGAGGGCGACGGGCCGGGTCCAAACACCTTGGAACTGGGCCGCTATCTCTTCGAGCAAGAGATCGGAGCGACGTTTTTCGTAATTGGCCGTCATGCCGAGGAACACCGCGAGGTTCTGGCACGGCTCTGGGAATGGGGCCATCTCATCGGCAACCATACCCACAGCCACCCGGGCCTCGTGTCTCTGGCCCTGGCGGGCGGTGATGTCGTGGGCGAACTCCAGAAGACGGACCGGATCATCCGCCCCTATGTGTCCAGCGACGTGGTGTACTTTCGCGCTCCCTATGGCAACTGGCGGGAGAAAGTCCGGCCGAACAGCGACGAGGACAAGACCACTTCTCTTGTCGCCGAGGTTCTCAACCGCAGCGGACAGTTTCCCGATTATGTCGGCCCGATTAATTGGGACATCGTCGCCGAAGACTGGGCGTGCTGGCGTCAAGGCGTCTCCGCGGAGGAATGCGCCTTCCGTTACCTTGCGGAAACCGAGCGCGTGGGCGCCGGAATCATCCTGATGCACGATAGTTCGGAGGAGGAGTCGGTTCGACACCAAAACAAGACAATGCAGATGACAAAAATACTTGTTTCACATCTGAAAGAACGCGGCTATCGATTCGTTCGCCTTGATGCGATTGTCCCTCCTGAAAAAGCACTTTTGGCAGACCGCCGAACAAGGTCAACCTAGCGCTGTGGGACTAATTCCCAGAACTCATTCTTCAATTCCTCGTGATCGTCTCGTGCAGATTCAGAATCACGCGCGCCACCGATGTCCACGCGGCCAACTCGATCGCGTCGAGGTCGGCCGGGACCGGCCGCTCGCCGGTGCCGATCAGCTTGCGCGCCGCTTGCCCGTCCTTGGCGAAGTCAGCCATGTGCCGCGCGTACAGTTCAAGCAACAGCTTCGCCTCCGGCGGCTTGGCCGGACGCGAAACAGCCCGTCGATAGGCCCAGTTGAGGCGAGCGGCCGGCGTCGCGCCGCCCTCCTTCATCATCCGCTCGGCCAGGACGCGCGCCGCCTCAACGTAGGTCGGATCGTTGAGCAGCACCAGCGCTTGCAGCGGGGTGCTGGAGCGGGGACGTTCGACGGTACACTCCTCGCGCGTCGGCGCGTCGAACGCTTTCAGACTCGGATGAAGGAAAGTGCGCTGCCAATAGGTGTACAGTCCGCGGCGGTACTGATCGGGTCCATGGTCGGGGTAATACTCGCGCGTCGGGAAATTCAGGTGCTTCCAGTAGCCGGCCGGCTGATACGGCTTGACGCTGGGTCCGCCGATCTTCGGGGACAACAGGCCGCTGATGGCCAGGGCATTATCGCGCACCATCTCGGCGTCGAGGCGGAATCGTCCCTGCCGCGCGAGCCACTGATTGCCCGGATCGCGGCGGCGCAGCTCCGGGTCGGCGTGCGACGATTGCCGGTACGTGCTCGACATCACCATCTGCTTGAGTAGGTGCTTGACGTCCCAGCCGCTATCCATGAACTCGACGGCCAACCAGTCGAGCAATTTCGGATGTGTGGGGAACGTGCCCTGAGTGCCGAAATCTTCGAGGCTCGATACGATGCCCCGGCCGAAGGTGAGTTTCCACAGACGGTTGACGAACACGCGCGCCGTCAGCGGATTGTCGCGCGAGACGATCCAGCGCGCCAGATCGAGCCGGGTCGCCCGCCGGCCAGCCGAATCCAGCGGCGGCAGCGTGCCCGGCACGGCCGGATCGACCACTTGGCCGGAGTCGTCCAGCCAGTTGCCGCGCGGCAGGATGCGCATCACGCGCGGACCGGCGGCCTCGGTGATGAGCGTCTTCGGCGTCCCCTCCACGAGCTGTTTTTTTCGCTTCTCCGCTGCGGCGAGCTTCTCCCGCAGGGCAGACAGTTCCGGGGCGATGGTCCGGTAATGGGCGGCCAACGTCTGCTTTTGCTGGGCGGTGCGCTTCATCGGCTCGACCGCCAGGGCGGCGGCGACGGGCGCGGGCAGACCGGCCGGCTTGCTCCGCGTTCGTTCCTCCCACGCGCTCTGACCGACCTCGACGGCGAGCGTCGGCTTCGCCATCTCAGCACGCAGCTTGGCGATTTCCCCATCGAGCCGGGCCGACTCGGTCTTTTGTTCCGGCGTCGGCATCAGCGTTTGCGGCTGCCGGCCGACTGCGGCCTCCTTCACGTCCGCGAAGAACGCCCCCAGGCTGTAGAAGTCCTTTGTCGTGAACGGATCGAACTTGTGATTGTGGCACTCGCAGCAGCCCAGCGTCGTCGCCAGCCACACCGACGAGGCGTTGCGTACTCGGTCGGCGGCGTACTTGGCCGTGTACTCCTTCGCTTGCGCTCCGCCCTCCTCCGTCGTTTGCAGCAGCCGGTTGTAGCCGGACGCGATCTTCTGCTCGGTGGTCGGATTGGGCAGCAGATCGCCGGCCAACTGTTCGATCGTGAACTGATCGAAGCGCTTGTTTTGGTTGAAGGCGTTGATGATCCAATCGCGGTACAGAGCGATGTCGCGGTGGTTGTCGCTGTGATAGCCGCCGGTGTCGGCGTAGCGGACGAGATCGAGCCAGTACACCGCCATGCGCTCGCCGAAGTGCGGCGAGGCCAGCAAGCGATCGACTACTTTTTCATAGGCGTTGTCGCTCTTGTCGTTGACGAACGCCTCCACCTCTTCCGGCGTCGGCGGCAGGCCGATCAGGTCGAAACTGAGGCGGCGCAGAAGCGTCACGCGGTCCGCCTCCGGCGCCGGACGGTAGCCGAGACTTTCGCGCTTCGCGGCGATGAAGCGATCGAGCGGGTTTTTCGACCATGCCGCGTGGCGCACCGGCGGAAGAGCAGGCTTCACCGGCTTGACGTAGGACCAGTGGATGTCGAACTTCGCGCCTTGCCCCACCCAGCGGCGGAGCAAGTCGATTTGCTCGGCGGTCAACTTGGCCTTCTTGGACGACGGCGGCGGCATGACCTCGTCGGGATCGTCGCTGGCCACGCGCTCGACGAGCGCGCTGTGAGTCGGGTCGCCGGGCTTGATGGCTTTTTTGAGCGCTGCCTCGCGCACGTCGAGCCGCAGTTTCGCCTTGCGCCGGCCCTCGTCGGGTCCGTGGCAGGCGTAGCAGTGGGCGGCGAGTATGGGCTTGACATCGCGAGTGTAATTGACAGGCGGCGCATCCGCTGCAAGTGTGCGGCCGGGACGAGCCACGGCGAACAGCAGACACAACACCACGGCAAGGAGCTTCCTTCGCATGATCGACGCTTCTCGTTGGTGGAATTCCGCCGGCGCGAGGATCGCCGGTCGAACATTTCGGCGGCGGGCAACTCCTATTAAAAGCAGAGGCGAGGGGTGAAGGCAACCGGATTTCTTTCCGTCCAAATGAATTATCAGCCCGCGGCGCCGGCAAGGCCGTCCTTGCCGGCGCCGCGGGCTGGTCAAAAAGTTAGGGGGAGGATGCGGTCAGGCCGCCTTCCGGACCGCCTCGATGGCCCGTGGAGACGGTGTCTTGACGTTCCAGGCCAGGCCGACCAGCGACATCAAGTGAATGAGCCGGCCGCTCATGTCGATCTGCCACCAGCGCATTCCGTGCCAGGCCGACGAGGGGAAGGCGTGGTGATTGTTGTGCCATTCGCCGAAGGTCGGCAGCGCACAGAGGTAGCTATTTCGGCTGCCGTCCGGTGTGCGGAAGGGGGCTGTACCGTGGACGTGGGCCACTGAGGCGATGAGTGCCGTGGCGTGCTGCACCAGGAAGATTCGTATCAGGCCGCCCCACAAGAGTCCCAGCGCCGCCTCGGTCCACGAGCTGGTCAGGGCGAACGCCGCCGCCGCCGGCAGGGCCAGGCCGAGGGCCAACCACAGGAAATACGTGCGGTTGACCCAGACCAGGATCGGATCGCGCAGCAAATCGGGAATATAGCGGTCCCAGTTGGTGTCCTCGTGCTCGCGCGCCACCTTGAAGGAATAAACGCCCAGCATGTTAGCGTGCATGTCGAACAGCCAGCCGACGTGAGCGTGCCACAAGCCGCGCAGCAGTCCGCGGAGCCCGCTGCCGTGGCCGAGCGGCGAATGGGGATCGCCGGGGCGGTCGCTGGTGGCGTGGTGGCGACGGTGGATGGCCACCCAGTAAAAGATCGGTCCCTGCGCCGCCATCAATCCGAAGATGGCGAAGCCGGCCCGCAGCAGGCGATGCGTCTGAAAGGCGTTGTGCGATGACAGCCGATGGTAGCCGATGCCGATGCCGTTGATCGTCAGCACGTACATGACGACCAGCATCAGGAGGCTCGTCCCGCTTATGCCGTAAAGGCACAGCTGCACGAATCCGGCCACGGTGGCCAGGACCGGGATGCTGAGGACCGCCACCGCCACCAACTGCTCCAGCAGCGGCGGACGGACGATAGTGTTCTGCGACATGGATCTCCTCGATTTTGAAATGGTCCAAACGGTGATATGGGAATTTCCGAAAGCTCATGCGCCCTTGCGCAGCAGCCAGGAACTCAGGTTTCGCCGCATCAGGGCGCTAGCGGATACCAGCCCGCCGTAAAACGCGCCGATGACGCCCGGAGTTGCGATGTCCTGTCCGGTTAGCAGCAGACCGGGCACGCCGCTCAGCACGCGCAGGGCGCGATCGTTGTAACGGCCGGGCACCGGCGCCAATCCGTAGGCTGCCCCGTCGAAGTGCCGCGTGTACGCCTCGATTGTCAGCGGTGTCGCGCCCTCGGCGTAGCGGACGTATTGCCGTATGCCCGGCCAGAATCGCTCCATCTGCTGGAAGACGCGCTCGGCGAGATGCTCCTTGAAGTCGCCGTACTCCGCGCCGCGCTTCATCACGCGGGTGCCCTGCCATCGGACAAAATGCTCGGCCGTGAGCGTGGTGAATACCTCTCCCAGGGCCACGTTCGGATCGGTCGTCGAGGGGTGGAAACGGCCGGCGAGACTGAGCAGCAGCCAGGGCGGCGGCCCGTCGAGATCAGTCCAGTGATCGCGCAGTCCGCCGGGCTGGGCCTCGGCCCAGTAGTTGACGCCCGCCAGGCCGTAGCGCGTGAGCGCTTGCCGGTCCAGCGCCAGATAGAGAGAGAACATCGAGCAACTCGGCTTCATGGCCATAATGCGCTCGGCGTGGTTGGGCCGCCGCTCGGTCGGCACGAGCAGTCGATACGTCTCGCGCGCGCCGATGCCGCTGATGACCGCTTTGCCGCGAATCGCCTCGCCGTTGACCTCGACGCCGGCGACGCGGCGACCCTCGAAGAGTAGGCCGGTGACGCGGGCATTGCGGCGCAGCTCCCCGCCGGCCGCCTCGATCGTCGCCGCGAACGCCGGCGCCGCCGACTGCGAACCCTCAGCCAGCATCCGATGGCCGTCCAGCATAAATTCCGTCGGGATGCAGAATGAGCCGATGGATGTGTCGCTGGGCACTCCGCCGAAGTTGCACCAGTTAAACCACAGGTGTTCGCGCAGGCGCTCCGAGGCGCCGATCTGATCCATGTAGCGCACGATCGGCAGGCGGTCCATGGGCAGGAAGCGCCGGCCGAGCCACCAGCCCAGGCCGAGCCGCTCCAGCACCTGCGGCACTCCTTGCAGCGCCGAGAAGCGCAGGAAGTCGGCGGTGGTTTGGCGAAGGTCGCGCAGATAGCGGTCGATCGCCGGCCGTTCGTCGGGAAAGGCCTCGTACAGATCGTGCCGATAGCGTTCGCGGGGGGCGTGCTTGATAAAGGTGCTGCCGTCGGGGCGGATGTAGGTTTCGGCGTTGTCCGGCAGCTTGGTCCAGACGGCTTTCCCCGCGGTCAAAATGTCCCACAGCACCGGGAAGTCGTTGAAGTAGGTGGTGGGCCAGCCGGTGTAGTGAAAGCCGGTGCCCCAGCGCATCCCCTTGCGTTTGAAGGTGTGGGTCATGCCGCCGAGTTGACTGTGCGCTTCCAGCACCAGCACGGATCGACCGTACTTCGCCAACGCCGCCGCCGCCGCCAGCGAGCCGACGCCGCTGCCCAGGCAGATGACGTCCCAAACCCGTTCGGCCGAAGATCCCGCTGGTTCCTGGCGCGCCTTGGTAAAGAGCATGATCGATCCTTCCAGAGAGAACGGGGTTGTCGCGATGAGCCGAGAAGAGTCGGCCGGGAGGATTCCACCTTCCCTTCGTGCTCACATACCGCGCGGCGAACAAGGTGTGACATCGAGGTGTCGGCAAGTTGGAGGTCATGGGCAAGGAATGCAGATTGCCTCCTCATCTCCCTCGAAAAACCGTCTGGACAAACCGCCCTCCGCTCGCTAACGTCCCGCCGCCCCGGAGAACCTGTTCCCCGACATTGGGGCGGCGGAGGTGAATCATGACGGTCCGCGTCTGGCCCGGATTGCTCGCGCTGGTCCTGCCCCTGATGACGGGCTGCCTCTCCGACGATCCGAAACTGGCGACGGTGGGAACCAATCCGTTCGCCGGACCCATCCGCACGCAATCGGCGTGGATGAAGAAAGCGCCGGCGGCCACGCAAGAGGCGTCGATCCGCGTCAGCACCATCGGGCAGAAGGTCGTCGCCGCCAATCCGCCCATCGCGCGGAAGGTGGCCTTCCTCACGGCCGGACTGCCGCAGCTGGAGATTTTCCACCGCGTTCAGGGTGAAACCGGCCAGATCTGGATCACCGAGGGGCTGGTGAAGGAGTGCAAGACCGACGGCGAATTGGCGGCGGTGCTGAGCCAGGAATTGGGCAAGATGGTGTCCGAGGAGATCGCCAAGTCGCGGCCTTTGCGGAGCGGGCCGGAACGTCCGCCGCTGGTGTCGCCGCACATCGGCAACGACATCGGCGGCACGTTCGGCTCCGCCGACGGCACGGACATGATGATCGCCGCTCGGGAGGAGAAGTACCGCCGTCAGGCGCGGCAATCCTTCCAGGCTCCCCCACCGCCGGAAGATCTGGCCCGCGTCTATTTGAAGGGCGCCGGCTTCAACCCCGCCGACCTCGATACCGTGATGCCGCTGCTGCGCAAGGCCGCCAAGAACGAAGATGTGGAACAGCAGATGACCGGCAAGTTCGACCGCTGAGCCGCCGCTTTGCCCCTTGTTTTGCCGTAGCGCACGCATATCTTTCTGGGTGAACGAACCGATCCGCGCCTTCGTGCCACAGAAAGAGTCGCACCATGAAATCTCTCCGTGTTCTGGGTTGGCTGGCGGCTGGCCTGCTGCTGGCGGCGTCTCTCGGATGCAATCGTGGGCCGGCCAAGACCAAGGTCGCCTTCGTCAGCAACAACGCCGAATCGTTTTGGAGCATCGCCGAGGCCGGCACCCAGAAAGCCGCCGCCGAGGAAAACGTCGAGGTGATCTTCGAGAAACCGCAGCAGGGCGACGCCGCCTTGCAGAAGGAAAAGCTCGACACCGTCATGAGTCGCGGCATCAAGGCGCTGGCCGTCAGCGTCATCGACCCCGACAATCAAGCCGCCTACCTCAATGAGATCGCCGAGAAGATCCCACTTCTGACCCAGGACAACGACGCCCCCAACACCAAACGCAAGTGCTACATCGGTACTGACAACTACCGCGCCGGCAAAGCGGTCGGCGAACTCATCCAGGAGATCCTGCCCGACGGCGGTATCATCGTCGTGTTCGTCGGTGATTTGAAGCCGCTCAACGCCCAGCAGCGCCGCCAAGGCGTGCTCGATCAACTTGCCGGAGCCAAGGACGCCAAGGGCGAGAAGACCGACGACGGCGAGAAGTACGGCAAATACACGCTGTACAAGACCTACCTCGACATGCCGGAAGGGCCGCAGAAAGCCAAGGAAAACGCCGTCGATGCGATCGCCAAACTGGAGAGCAAGAAGCAGCCGATCTGCATGGTCGGCCTGTGGGCGTACAACCCGCCGGCCATCCTCAGCGCCGTCAAGGACAAGGGCAAGGAGGGCAAGATCAAGATCGTCGGCTTCGACGAGGACTCAGCGACGTTGCAGGGCATCGCCGACGGATCGGTGTACGCCACGGTGGTGCAGCAGCCGTTCCAGTTCGGCTACGAGGCGGTCAAGATGATGGCCGCCCTGGCCCGCGGCGACAACTCGAAAGTGCCGGCCGACGGCATCCTCTACGTTCCGCACCGAGTCATCACCAAGGACGGCGGCAAGGACCGCGTGCCGGTCGAGAAGTTCCGCAAGGAACTGGATCGACTGCTGGGCAAGTAAGAAGACAGCGTTTCGACACGATTTGCCGACAAGCCCGGAGCGCCAGCGACGGGCTGCGGATACCCGTCGCTGGCGCTCCGGGCTTGTTCCGTGACCACGCCTCCTCCTCTTCTCGAAGTCCACGAGATCCGCAAGCACTTTCCCGGCGTGCAGGCGCTGGCCGGCGTGTCGCTGAACGTCGAGGCGGCGGAGATACTGGCCATCGTCGGCGAAAACGGCGCCGGCAAATCGACACTCATGAAGATCCTGGCCGGCATCCACGTCCCCGACGGCGGCGCGCTGCTCATGGACGGCCGCCCGGTCCCCGCCGACGGCGTCGCCGGCGCCATGCGCCGCGGCATCGTCCTCATTCATCAGGAATTGAACCTGGCGGAGAACCTGAGCGTCGCCGCCAACCTATTTCTCGGTCGCGAGCGCGTCCGCGGCGGCTGGCTCGGCTGGCTGAATCAGTCGGCCATGAACGACGAGGCGCGCAGTTTGCTGCGACGTGTCGGCTTGGATGTACCGCCTAGCCGGCGCGTCGGCGACCTGCCGCCCGGACAGCGCCAACTCGTCGAGATCGCGCGGGCGCTGTCGCTGTCGGCGCGCCTCATCATCATGGACGAACCGACCTCCAGCCTGACGCAGATCGAAACCGAACGTCTTTTCGAGGTCATCGCCGACTTGCAGCGGCACGGCGTGGCGGTGGTCTACATCTCGCACCGATTGGGCGAGGTGCGCCGTGTCGCCGGCCGCGTCGTCGTGCTGCGCGACGGCCGCAATGCCGGCGCGCTCCGCCGCGATGAGATCACCCACGACGCGATGGTTCGGCTCATGGTCGGCCGCGATCTGAAACAGTTCTATCCGCGCCGCCACGCTGTCTCGGCGAGCGCCCCAGTCCGCCTCGCCGTGCGCGATGTTACCTTCCTCGGCGGACCCGCGCGGCCGATTTCCTTCGAGATTCGTGGCGGCGAGATCGCCGGCATGGCCGGACTCGTCGGCGCGGGACGCACGGAACTGGCCGAGGCGCTGTTCGGCATACGCCGCGTGAGCGGCGGTCAGGTGCTGCTCGACGGCGCTCCCGTGGTGATCCGCCATCCACAGCAGGCGATCGCGGCCGGCTTGCTGCTGGTCCCAGAGGACCGCCGCCATCATGGACTGGTCCTCGCCGATAGTGTGCAGTGCAATCTGACGCTGCCGAACCTCGATCAGCTGACCCGACTCGGCTGGATCGTCGGTCGTCGTGAAACCCGCATGGGCCGCGATCTGATCGAGCGCTTGCACGTCAAGACCGCCAGTCCGGCCAAGTCGGTCGGCCTGCTCTCCGGGGGCAATCAGCAAAAGGTCGTGCTGGGCAAATGGCTGGCGCGGCGGCCGCGCGTGCTGATCTTCGACGAGCCGACGCGCGGGGTCGATGTGGGGGCGCGCAGCGAAATCTACGCCTTGATGGACCAACTGGCCGGCGAGGGCGTGGCCATTTTGATGATTTCCAGCGACCTGGAAGAGATCCTCGGCATGAGCGATCGCGTCCTGGTGCTGCACGAGGGACGCCTGGCCGGCGAACTGTCACGCGCCGATCTCAGCGAAGAGGCGGTCATGCAGCTGGCGACCGGCGGTTCCTTGCGTGGGACGAGGTAAGACAAGCCCGGAGCGCCCGAGGACTTTCACCGGAAAAAGGTTCTGGCGCATCGGGCCAGTAAACAAACTTCTTGCAGCGTCGTGTACTCGATTCCGAGGCGTTGTCCTTCTTCCTTCGCTTGTTGCTGAAACAGGTCCGCCGCCGGCACGTCGATGCCCGCGCTGGCATCCTCGACGAGAAGCACGCGAAAGCCGGCGCGGCACAGATCGCGGGCCGCGAAGAAACAACAAATGTTCGTGGCGATTCCACACACGACAACCGTGGTGATTCCGCCGGCGCGCAGCAGTTCCGCGAAGCCAGGATGCTGCGCCGTCAGAGCGTACGCCTCGAAATCGCGGTCGTAACCCTTTCGCCAGATAGCTTGAAATCGCTCGATGCGCAGCCCCGGCAGGAAGTCGGCGCCGGGCGTACCCATGACACAGTGCGGCGGATAGAGGTTGTGGCGCCGGCCGAGGAAACTGCAATGATCCGGAGGATGCCAGTCCTGGCTGGCGTCGATGCGCGCCCACGGCATTTCGAGCAGACGATTGACGTTCGGCACGATCTCCAATCCGCCGGGCACAGGCAGTTCCTTGGGGCACAAGTCCGTAAAGCCGCGCTGGGCATCGACCACCAGCAGGCTGCTCGCGGCAAGGGAAAAAGCTGGTCCTTGAGCAGTACCATGCGGTCGCTCTTTCATGGGCGCTCCCATGCGGGCACGGTGCGCGAAATCATCGACCGCCGCCGTCCTCGACAGCCGGCGCCGCTTTCGATGGGATGTAACGATACTTCACCGTGTTCGGCGTCTCCTTGGGCGGTATCTCATACGGTAGCGACTTCAAGAAGGCGATCAGGTCGTCGATCTCGGCCGGTTTCAGTTGACTCGTCTTGCCGTGCTTGTCGTCCTTGTTGCAGGTCGTCAGCACGTCGCGCAGCGTCTTCGCCTTGCCGTGATGCAAGTACGGCGCGGTGCGATAGACGCCTAGAAGCGTCGGCGTATCGTACTTCGGCCCTATCTTCTCCGACGGATCGTCGCCGCCGGTGCCGACGTCGTGTACGTGGAACGGCTTCTTCAAACTGCTGTCGGAGTAATACGGCCCACTGTGGCACTTGGCGCAGCCGACGGCGTCGCTGGAAAACAGCGTCTTGCCGCGCTGGGCCGCTGCGGACAGCTTGCCGGAGGCGGGAATGTGCGGCGACAGCGTGAACTCGAAGGAATTGGTGTACACCGCCAGGGCGTCGAGATCCTTCGATTTGCCGGACAAGTCCATGCTCAGCTCGGTCGGCTCGAAGCCGGCCTTCCGCTTGATCGGGCCTTGCAGCAGACCAGGGCCTTGCATCAGCCGACCGCGGATGGTGTACTCGAAGTCCTGCACCTCATCGCGGTCGGCCGACCAGTGCAGCGGATGCGTGTGCGCCAACCCCATCATCGACGGCGTCTTGCGCAGTCCTTCCGGGTTCTGCCACACGCGGCCGTCGCTGTGGCCGTCGGGATGACACGAGGAGCAAGCGATCCAGCGCCGGCTGGTCAGCGGTCGATTGGCCGTGCTGAAGAGGATTTTGCCGCGCACCCACTCCGGCGACTTGGGTGGCGCACACACCTTGATCCGCGTCAGCACCCTCATGTTCGCGGCGTCGTGGACCGCCACGTCGAAGTCCAGCGCGTTGGCGATGTACACCTTCTTGCCGTCGGGGCTGACACGAATCGCCCGCGGGTTCTGGCCGGTGCGCACGGCGAAGCCGACGCGCTCGATCTCCTTGTAGTCGTCGTCGATGACGTCGGAGACGTTCAGGTCGTTGGTGCCGGCGTAGAGGGTGTAGATGCGTTTGCCGTCGGGCGACAGGGCCGCCTCCCACGGATTGGTGACAACGTAAACGCCGTTGTAGGTGTCCATCGCGATCGACGTGCGCCGCTTCTCCCCCTTGTCCGGCACCAGATCGCAGATGCTCAGATGCGGAAAGATCGAGCCGCTGCCGTCGATCACGTCGATGCGCGAGCGGATGTGCGACAGATACGCCTTCGGCCGGCGCGGATGAAGGATGACGTTGCGGCAAAGGTTATCGGTGGAGTGTCCCTTCCAACGGTCCACGACGGCGCCGCTCTTGCGGTCCAGGGCGATGAGCATTCCCGTGTAAAACTCGGTGACGTACAGACGTTGCTCGTCGGGGCTTAGAGCGAGGCCGCGCACCATCGAGCCGGCCTTCAGTTCGCGCAGCACCTTGCGTTTGCCCGTGTCTATCTCGCTGACAAGGCCGGGGTATTCGTGCGTCACGTAGACGCGGCTACCGTCCTTCGAGGCGACGATGCCATACGGCTCGCTGGGCACGCGGAGTTTCTCGACGATTTCGCCCTTGGCGGTATCGACGAAGGCGACGCGGTCCTCGCGGTAAACGGTGACGGCGGCGAGCGGCCCGTTGCCGATCCACGTCACGCCTTCGGGTTTGTCGCCGACGGCGATCTCGCGGACGGCCTTGTCGGCCGTCGCGTCCACCATGGTGACAGTGCCGTTGTCGGAGTTGGCGACGAGCAGATGCTTACCGTCAGGTGTGATGTCCATGAGGCTGTTGGACGAGCCGGCGTGGGCCGGACGGATCGAACAGAGCAGGAAGGCGGTGAGAATGAGGCGGGACGCGAAGCGTGAGGACATCCGCTTGTCTCCTGAAGGTAGGTCCGGTAGGTCCGGCGAGCCGAGCCGGACGCGACGTGCCGCTCGGCTCGCGGCACCTACGAGCGGGACATTATCTGAGTTAGGTTATTATGCTGGCGGAGAGCGGGGAATGCAATCGGCGTCCCGACGGGGTACGCGCTTGCTTTTCATTTCTCAGCCGTCATACTAAAGCAACTTCTCGTTCCCTTGAGCGAAAAGAGAATCTCGTCATCAGGGGTTTTGGAACCATCCTTTCGATTCACGTCGGCAACGTCTTCTTTTCGGGGCCACGCCATGATGTCCGCTCCCTTCCCGCGTTGTCGTCTTTTGCTCACGACTTGTCTGGGCGGCATCCTCGCGGCGGTCTCCGCTGGATGCGGCAACTCCGCCATCGAGTTGGAGAAGGCCCGGCAGAACGAGGCCGAGGCGGCGAAACGGCTGCGAGAGTGCGAGACCCAGCTCGCCGAGTCCCGAAAGGCCGTGGAAACCGCCCGCCAAGGATCGGCCGAGGGCCGCCTCGTCGCCGATCGCTTTCTGGCCGACGTGATGGCTGCGGACTGGGAAGCCGCCTATCGGCGCGGCACCGAGGAGCTGCGCCGCCGCAAGCGCCTAGAGGAAGAGGTACGCCGTTTCTTCAATCTGCCGGCGCGGTCCCTCTCGTTCGTCCTTTCGACTCGCCAAACGGCCGCGGAACAGGGGCGACTCTCGCTGCGCGGCGTCGGCAAGGACCAATTCCAGGGACAGGAGGCGCCGTTCGTCCTGCACCTTGTCCGTGAGGAAGGCGTGTGGCGAGTCGCCTTTTTCAGTCTGGGTATCGGTGAGGAGACAGAGACGACAGACGGTACTGCGTCGGTCGACGCGAAGGGGGCTCATTTGGTCGCCGATGTTTTTTTGGCAGCCGTCAACAGCCGCAACGCCAACGCCGCCAACTCCGTCGGCACGAAGGAGTTTCAAGAGCAAAAGGAGGGGACGAAAGCAATCAACACCTTCAGCAGCGCTCGCTTCCAGTACAGTAGCGATTATACATGTGCACGGTTGACGAAACTGGAGGCGGTGCCTGGCGAAGAGGCCTTCGTCGGCCGGGGCGAGTTGCGGTACCGTGGTGTCCCGCAGATGGGTGGCGGGTACATGTTGCGCATCGTGAAAGAAGACGGCAAATGGCGGGTAGCCAGCTTCACCGCCAGCGAGCGATGAACCTGTGCGTTACCGGCCCACAGCGCCGGCAAGGACATCCCTCTCACGAGTGCGGAGCGTCCGGCCGTACCTGGATCGCTGTCTCCTGTTCCGCCGGATGGAACGGCCCGCTCTCCGAGGCTGCGCGGGACGATCCACGACCACGTCACGCACCAACGATGGCCGTTCGTGCGCTTCCTCCCCTGCGCGGAGGGCTGTCTCACGAGTCGCCGGGCGCCCCCTGCTCGCGGCGGTCGCGCTAGGGACGGAGTCCCTTTCCTCGTGAGGCCATTACCATCGGAAAACTTGAATGGCATAGCCCGTGTCCGGGCCGCGGTTCATGCTTGCTGATCCGTTTCGATGTCCCTCAGCGGTACTCATGGAACGGCACGCCGAGCACGGTCCGGCTGCCCGCCGTCAGCGTTGCCATGCCATGCTTAACAGGTTGCAGGCCAAACGCGCCGCCGATCCGGACAAGGCGGTCGCGCGTGCAGAACAACACAGCGTCCCCCAGCCCAGCGGCGACCTCGCGCCGGCGGGCCTTTGGCCCCTCGGGCACGTCGCAGAAGAGGAACTCGCCGCCCTGGAAGCCGTCCGCCGCCTGGTCCGCGCGTGGGCTCAGCACCACCGCGAGTTGAACCGGGAAGAATACCTGGCCGCGGAGGTCTCGATGCAGGGCGTTAAATCCGCCCGGTTCATAGCGCAGCAGGATCGGGGTCGATTTGGTCTGCCCCGCCTGCTGGCAGCGGTCGCGGAACGCCACCCACTCCGGGGGATAGGTCTCCTCCTCGCCCAGCAGCCCCTGCCAGGTGTTGGCGATCGCCGCCACGAACGGGTAGACGGCGCGTCGCAGCCCCGCCACGGACGCCGGGATCGGAGCGCGGAAATAGCGGTACACGCCCTTTCCAAAGTCCGGATCGTCCATCGCGACGGTCTTGACGAACAGGTCTTCCGCGTCGAACAGCGCCCGCAACTCGGCACCGTCGGCGGCCGGGAGGAGTTCGGGCAGCAGGACATACCCCTCCCGGGTCAGGCGTTCGCCCAGCCGTTCCCAGTTCAGGGCCTGGAGCCGTTCGGACCAGGCCGCCGCGACTCCGTCGCTCTCCGGCAAGTCGTCCGGCAGTGGGGGGTCAGGGTCCGGCGTGCCGGTCCAGGGCAGCTTGCGGAGCGTTTCCTGCCGCTGCTGTTCGGCCGAGGTGCGGTAGGCTTCGAGCTGAGCGGTGTACGCGGCGTTGTCGGGATCGAGGCGCAGCGCGTCGGCCTCCAGGGCCACCGCGTCGTCAAGCCGGTCCTGCTGGGCGCGGAGGGCGGCCAGGTGGTGGTAAGGCTCGGCGAAGTCGCGGGCCAGGCGGATGGCGTAGCGGAAGGCCCGGTCGGCCTCGTGGATGTCCGTGCTGAGGAGCAGGATGCGACCCCGGTCGTTCCAGAGGCGCGGGTTGTCGGGCTGCGTGGAGACGGCCCGCTGGCTGAGCTTGCGGGCCAGGTCGAGGTTGCTGGCGTCCACCGCTTCCCAGGCCTCGTCGGCCATCTTGCGCGCGCGGCGGCGTTCCTTCGCTTTCTGCTTTTTCGCCGTCATGATCGCCTTTCGTGCTGAAGCCCTGGCGGTGCCCGGGATCGGTAACATTCAGATTTGGCAGATCTGAGTCACAGGGCCAAAGGTGGTTATGACAGCAACCATTTGGTTATGTTACTCCGGGCCGACTGGAGCCTCCACCGAATGGACCCGGCAAGGGGCGCAAAAGTTCGCGGCGGCTTTGCCCGAATAGCGATGGCCCCGAAGCGCGGTCGAGGTGGAGGATCGGCGGGTTCCGATTTGGCGGATCTGATCCCCATCGCTGAAGTAGTTCGGGAGCAACCAAAAACTCGCCGTCGCATGTTTTGTGGGTGGGTTCTGCGATGATGACACGAGAGGACGTTCGCCAGCTCGCCCTGGAGGCCAAGGGGCGCCTCGGCCTGACCTGGCGTTAGTTGGGCGAGTTCACTCCGCCGTCCGCCCCACGAGGTTATCCGCCCACCCGCGCCGCACGTATCTTGACTCACGTCGGCGTGTCCACGTCGTCCCAGTCGGCGTCGCCGAAGCGTACCAGTCAGTTGAGGACGTGATGCCGCTCGGCGACCACTCCTGTCGTCGGACAGCCCCGAACCAGCATCATCTCCGCTTCGCGGCTCCAGTCGAGGTCGATCGGGATTGCGCGCTGGTGGAGAAACGCGTCGCGGACGGCCCAGTGCTGCAGCAGTGTCAGTTGCAAGGCGTCGAGTATCTCCGCCTTGGGCCGAAGCGCCGCGCTGTCCACGAAGTCGGACTGGGATTCGCAATCCATGACGGTCGCCGTCAGCCGTGAGACATCGCAGAAGCCGGCCGGCCACGGCAGCTCCAGTTTGCCCAGCGTCCAGGCCAGCACCCACAGACACTCCAGCCGCCACAGCAGCTTGCGGGCCAGGTCCGGGTCGGTCTCCTCGGCCTCCAGCAACCGCCGCTCCTCCGGCGTGACGTGCGGCCACAGGTCGTTCCGCTCGATCAACTCCTGTGCCTTGTTCCGGTCGCCGCCGTCGGCGAGATAGGTTACAGCGGACAGGACCAGCAGCCGGCGGGCGACCTCGGCCGCTTCCCGCAAGGTCGTCTCCTCGTCGTCATCGATGAAGAGGGCGCCGGACAGCGTCGGCACCTTCCGACGCTCCAGTTCCGCCAGCACGCGGCGGTAGCGGGCCTCCTGCGCGGGCGTCGATTGATACGGCTCCCGCTCGGGCAGCTTGACCTGGACTCGGTCCCGGACCAATTCGGCGACCGGGCCGAGAACGTCCGCCTCCGCGTCGAAGCTGCCGTCGGGGGCCAGGATCAGCTTCGAGTCGCGGTCGTACAGGGCTGTGCCGTAGAACAAGAGAGCATGAAGCCCGTAAGCCATTGCTCCGAGGATGCCTTCGGCCCGGCCTTCCTGGTCGCGCTTTGGCTCGATCACGACGCCGGCGACGAGGCGGCTGTAGCGAATACGATCGAGGATCTGCTCGCCGCGCTCGTCCGGCTTGCCGTGGTAGATATGGCGTACGTAGCCGCGGAAGCCGTCGAGGTGTCGCGGCACCTCCCGAGCCGGCATCTCATGGACGGTGACGGTCAGGTCGGGCCAGCGGTAGGTGAAGCATCGGCCGTCTTCGGTCTGCTCGACGGCGAAGTCGGCCTCGCCGGTCAGTTCGCGCATCCGTTCTTCGGGTAGGGCATCGTAGGACTGCGAGTAGAACGAGAAGTTCTCGGCCATGACTGCTCGCTTCTCCTGGTTTCGCCAAGTCAGGTTCGTATTGTGGTTGCCGGCCTTTCATCCTGTGGTGTATGACGGTGGTGATTCTACCCGCCCACGGGCCGGTTCACCATTTCGTTGATGAACTGGGGCGCGTGACCGCCAACCGGAAGCCCCTGAGGACAGGCCGGGCCGTGGGTGTGGAGCGATTGGCGGTCGTCGCTGTCGCTGGGGTATAGCCGGAACCGGTGATCGACTGCTATCGGCGGGAATTCCGGCTGTTTTGGCGCTGGAAGTCGAAGTGTCACGCGACGGCCCCAGGGGATCGTTCCCCAACAAATCGGTCGAAGGGCTTCAGCCAGTTCCGACATCGATTCCTGGCGTGGTCGCCGACTTGAAAATGGCGACCACGCTGGTGTATACCAGGCATGGCACTCACATTCCCGCCAGCCGCTCCTTGGCGTCGCCGAATTCCTTCAGTTCCAGGCCCATCCGGTCCATGATCGAAAGGTACAGGCTGCACAGCTTCCGCTTGTCGTCGCCGGCTTTGAGGTAGTCGAGCGATCGGCCGGTCTTCAGGGTACCGCCCAGGCCACCCGCCAGAACGAGGGGAACCTTGGTCCCATTGTGGGCGTCCCAGTGTTCGGAAACGAACAGGATGCACGAATTGTCGAGCACGGTCCGGTCGCCTTCTTGCATCTTGTCCAGCTTGCCAATGAGGTAGGCGTACTGTTCGACATGGAACTTGACGATCGCCTGATACTCCCGTCCGGTGTTCGCATGGGACAGGTTGTGGTGGGCGTCACGGATGCCCAGGAACTGGTAGGTCTGGCCCGATAGGTCGCGCGACAGCAGCAAGGTGGCCACACGCGTGCGATCGGTCTGGAAGGCCAGGGCGATGATGTCGCACATCAGCTTGGCGTATTCCTTGAAATCCCTCGGCTGACCGACCGGCGGACGCTTCGACGAAGGCGGGAGCGGGGCGTCGTTGCGGCCCACCTTGCCGAGCATCTGGATTCGTTTCTCGGTCTCGCGCACGGAACTCAGATACTCATCGATCTTGACTCGGTCGGAGCCGCTCACCTGGCCGCGCAGGTCGTTGGCCTGGGAAAGAGCGTCGTCGAGGATGCTCCCTTGCAGCTTGCTCGTCTGCCCGCCGAAAAGGCTGTCGAACGCGAGGGCCGGATACAGCTCGATCGGGATCGGTGAATCCGGCGTGCGCCACGAGATGTGCGACGCGTAGACCATCGAATACTGGCTCTCGTGGAACCCGCTGACCGGCTGCTCGCAACCCAACACCATGCTGGGCACCGGCGTCACCTCCTCGAAGTGCTGCGACAGTTTCTGGTCCATGCTGACGCCGCCGGAGATGACCCTCCCGCGGACGAGGTTGGCCCCGGAGAGGATGTTGCCGGTGCAGCGGGCGTGGCCGCCGTCGCCGTGCCGGTTGAACAGTCCGTTGATGACGTTGAGCTTTTCCCTGTGCGGCGTCAGCGACTCCAGGCTCGATCCGAGTTCCATCGCGCGGCCATCACCCTTGGACCACCAGTGGTGCGGCGAGATGCCGTCGCCCTGGAAAAGGCAAGCGAACCGTTGCGGCGGCTTCGACGGCACGGCCTTGGCGGAATCGCCGGCGAACAGTTTCGCGGATTCCAGCCAGGGCAGTGCGATGGTGCAGCCCAGGCCCTGGAGCATCATTCGCCGCGAAATCAAATTCGGCTTGCTCACGGTTTCTCTCCGGAAGGATCGGTTTTAGGGGTGTAGTCCTTGCCGCGTTGCATGCGGAATGGCGGGCTTAGCACGATGGTTTCCACCAGGCAGGAGAAACGATAATCGTTCTTCTTCAGCTCGTCCATCATTTTTTCGAGGAGTGCCCTGTCCGAAAGCTCAAGCGATCGCCCCAGGGCGAAGCCAAGCAGCTTCTTGCACAGGGTTTCGGCGAATTCGTCCTTGCGTTCCGCAACGAGGTAGTTTGAAAACTCGGGGATACCGCAGGACGCTTTGCCGGTCGGGAGGCGGACGAGATTGTCGATGGGGCGACCCGCGAGGTCTTTCGTGCGCCTCTTGCCGATCGCGTCGAAGCCTTCCATGGACAGCCCGACCGCGTCGAAGCGCTGGTGGCAGCGGGCACACGTGGCATTCTCGGTGTGCAGCGCCAGCAACTCGCGAATGCTCTTCCCCTTGGTTTCCGTTTCCTTGGCCGGCAGTACCGGCACATTCGGCGGAGGGGCGGGGATGTGTTCGCCGAGCATGTCATGCACCACCCAGAACCCGCGTTTGACCGGACTGGTTCGCGCCGGCTGTGAGTTCTTCGTGAGAAAGACCGCCATGCCCAGGAGGCCGCCGCGCCCTTGTTGCAACAGTCCGGTGGCTTGCTCCCATTCCGTGGCCACGGCCCCCCGGAACGGTAATCCATAGTGACCGGCGAGGCGCTTGTTGACGTAGGTCACGTCGCTGCGCACCAGTTCGAGCACGGAACGATCATTTTGGATCAGGGCCGTGGCGAAGCGCGTCGGCTCTTCAAACATCGCCTGCTTCAGCGCCGCATCGAATTCGGGAAACACCTGCCGATTGACCGACTCGCTCTTGAGGAAATCACCGTAACGCAGCCATTGGCCGAAGAACTCCTGCGCGAGACCGCTGATCCTGGGATCCTTGAGCATGCGGCGAACCTGGGTGCGGAGAACCTTCTCGTTATTCAGCTCTCCGCGGGCCGCCAGGTCCAGCAACTCCCTGTCCGGCATCGAGGACCACAGGAAATAGCTGAGCCTCGACGCCAGCGCCAGATCGGCGACTGGCTGAATGGTCTTTCCCGGCGGCGGCACTTCCACGCGGTAACAGAAATGCGGCGAAACCAGGATGCGGATGACGCTCGCCCGCACGGCCTGCTCGATACCGTATTCTTGCTGGTCGGCGACCGAGCGATAGAACTGTTCGAGCTTTTTGTTTTCATCCGCCGATAGCGGGCGCCGGTACGCCGCCCGCGCGAAATCCCGCAAGTTGCGGATGTAGGCCGGCTCGGCCTTTTTCAGCTGCTGGTCGCGCCGATTCAGCCCCTGGCGGATGTCTTCAAAGAAAACATGGATCGGATGACGTTCCAGCTCGGCTCCGGTGGTAGTCACGTTCGATCGTTTGAGATAGATCTGTTCGAATCGGCGCAGGTTTTCTTCCTTGCCGAGATCGGGGTCTTCCTCACGGATCGCGTTGAAATCGGGATGTTTCAGGAAGCCGCGTTCTTCCCGTTCAAAGAACACGAAGCCGTGCAACATCTTGTCATGGATCTTGGTGGAGAAATACAGCTCGTCCCACAACCGATCCAGGGTCCGCTTCTCCTCATCATTGAGCACGGAGTTGTAGAGGGGTTGATCGTCCCGGAAGAAGCCCTCGATCAGGTGAAAGCCGGCCGAGATTCCGCGGGTGTCATCGACGAAGTAGAAGCGATTGGGAAACAGCTTGCAGAATGTTTCGCAAGATGTTGCGAACTGCTTCGCCGCGGCACGATCGGGCGCAACAAGGACCGCGCTCGTATCCGGCCTGTCGGCATTCGGCTTTTGGTTCGATACGCGGATACGGACGACCGGAAGTTTGGAGTGTGCGCCGGCCAGACTCGCCTCCGCATAGAAATGAGGCGTGCGCTGGTCCTTCCTGGCCTCCACCGGAAGCGCGATCTCCAGCACCGAGGGAACCTTCAGTACGAAACTGTCGGCATCCAGCTTCTGTCCGTCCGGTCCCTCGCCGAAGCTCAGCCGCTTCAACTCGTCCGGTGCGTAGGTGGTCAGGAACTCACGCAGCGACAGGTTCTTTTTGCCGTCCTTCGGATTGTAGCTGTTCGGTGAGGACGAGCTGAAATTCGGTTGGTTCAGGACAACGTAGCCGCTTTCCGCGTCCGACCCGAATCCGGCGACAGAGAGGATCAGCTTGTCGGTGTTGCCCCTGCGCTCCCAGTGCAGCCGCTGGCTCGGCTTGTCAACCAGCGCCTGATTAAACCTGTCCCGGCCAGCCGCGGTTTTCTTGCGGCGATCAATGTGCGAAATGGGCGCGTTGCCGGCGTTGGAGATGATCGCGGGTGTTTCGGGGACACACAAGCTCTGGCTAAGGCCATGAATTTCCCCACCAAGGGTCTGAATCAATCGCCGTGTCTCGGCTGGCATCCGCGACGGCTCGCTTGGCGCGGGGAGTGCCTTCCAGCGCTGACGGAGCCACTGAATGAAGAAGAGATTGCTGGAAGCATCATCCTGCAAAACGTCCCATAACGACCGAAGGTATTTCGGACTCAGCTTGTTCTCCATCGCCCAGGTCTCGATTGTCACGCCGCGCCGGGACATGGGGCGATGGCGGTACGACCAGGCCGCGACAAGGTAGGCCGCATAATCGATCTTGTGCTGCTCGTAGAAATGCAGGATCGCCTTTTCGTGGAACTTTTGGCGGTCGCTGAAGGTGACCACGGGATGGGGCGCGAACTCAAAGCCGGTGGTTGTCAGCAAAACGTGATCGGCGACAAACTGTGCCGCCGCGTAGTATTTCTTGAAAAGGTTCGGCGACATCACCAGGGCTTCGCTCGTGTTGGTGAAGCCCTCGCCCCCCGCCGGATCGACCGGAAACGAATCCGCCGGGCGGATGTCGAAGCCGGTCAGGTCTCGAATCGTGTAGTTGTACTCGGCGTTGCTGAGCCGGCGCGGCGACACAGTACCCGGATCATTCGCCAGCTTGCGGGCCTCGACCAGAAAGAGCCTGTCCAGAGAGGCCAGGAACTCAGCCCGCGCGTCCGGTGCCGGTTGCTTCTTGGCCGCCTTCGGAGGCATCCTCTCTTCCTTCAGGAACGTGACGACATGTTCCCACTGCCGATAGTCTTTGGCAATCAACATGCTCGACTTGTAGCGCGTGAGGTCGAGAAGTCCTTCTGTCCTCTTCTCGTTGTGGCACTTGAAACAGTACGTCTGCAGGAACGGCTCGACCTTATCCCGGAAGGAGTCTTCACAGCGGCCGTTGGAGTACGCCAAAACGAGCAAGACGAAGGAACAAGGCAGCAAATGGCGAGAGAGTCTGGAGGACATCAGCATTGCCCCAGGACATAAGAGCGGATGGATTAAGGCCAGCTACATCAAGAAACAACTGGTAACAGTTTGCAGGCAGGAGGGCTTGGTCAGGGCGCTGGCTGGCTGGATTCCTCATCATGAGCATAACCGGGCGAAGGACACTTGGCAAGCAGCCGCGATTTCGTCCGCGGGACTACCAGCTTGACGGTTCCCACGTCGGTTGACCTCGCAGGCCCGGCAGCTGTCCTGCCATCCGGTAACTGCCGTGTCTTGGGGACATGCTACGGACGCAGATAGAATGTTAATCTGGCGTTCCGGGTTTCACTCTCCACCGCAATACCGTCAGCGACAGCGCCGGAAAGCAGTAATCGAACTTGGCGCCGGACGTGCGGTACTGCGACGAGCGCACGCGAATACGTTCTGGATCGGTGAAGCTATTGGCCACGTCGGGTTCGCCCGCCTGCTTGCGGTCGGCCAGCGTCCACACTTCCACTTCCTGACCGCCGCCGCCGAAGGCCGACAGGTCGAGCGGGCGGCTGATGTCCTGGAACGTCGGATTGACGGCGAAGAGGACCACGGCATCGCCGCCGCGCGACAGCGTGGCGCTGAGGTCCGGGGCGGTGTTCGGCAGCATCGCCGAGTCGATCTTCAAGGGCCGGTTGCCCGCACGCACCGCGTACAACTGCTGGGCGTAATAGGTCGGCGTCTTGAACAGACGGTGGTTATCGGTCTGGATTATGCCGGAGCAAAAGCTGTTGGTGAGGTTGGAACGGTTGGCGATCTCGACCAGATCGCAGCGGCGGTGCAGCAGGTTGTGGTAGCGCGCGCAGGCCAAGGCGTTCTCCAGCGTCCACAGCCGCGCCCGCCGCGGCCCCCAGTCGCCCCCGGTGGTGTTCCACTCCGTCACGGCGATCTTGATCGGCCGGCGCGGCGCCAGCGACCGGCACAGCGTCCGCGTGGCTAGCAGGTCGTTCTCCTCGCGGGCCAGGTCTTCGCATTCGTAATGGTGGGGACAGACATAATCGAGCAGGTTGCCGGCCTGACGCAGCACACCGGCCCGCGGATAACTGGAGAGCAGCTTGATGGAAGGATCGACGGCCTTCATCGCCTTACAAAAGTCGGCGAGCTGTTTTTCGTAGTCGGCGCCCGCGCGTTCGTTGCCGACCTGCCAGTACTTGACACGGTAGGGCCGCGGATGGCCGTTCCGCGCCCGCAGTCGTCCCTGGGGTGTGTCGGCTGCTCCGTTGAAATACTCGACCTCGTCGGCGGCATCCTTCGGGGAGCGGCCGCGGAAGCGCACGCATAGGAGTGGTTCGGCCTCGACCTGCCGGCAGAATTGCACGATCTCCTCCAGGCCGGGACCGGTCGGCTGCAACCCTCCCCAGGCCCGGAACGGCTTGCGCCGGTCCAGATCGCCGATCGTGTCGCGCCACTCGAAGTCGCCGAGGTCGGGATCGTCCAGGGCGCTGCCGCCGAAGCGGATGACGCCGGGCTTGAGGGCGCGGACGGCCGCGACGACATCCGGCCGCCAGCCGCCGACGGTGTCCTCCGGCATCAGCGAAGCGTTATCGATCCAGAGCGTGCCCGGCCCGCGAAACTCGATGGTCAAGGTGACGCTCGTGTCGCCGGCCGAGGGCACGAGCCGGGCGCTGTACTTCGCCCACTTCTCCCCTGGCCGGAACTCACAGGCGGCGTGAACGGTCGCCTCGTGATGGAGGCGAACCGTCACCGGACCTTGCAGACCCTCCCGGCGCAGCCAGCACGAGAAGAGACACGCCTTGCCGCGGTCGAGGGCGATGCCGTCCTGGGCAATGCCGACCGTGCAGGGAGGGCCGGCCGGCACCGCGATCTTCTGCGACACTACGCCGCTTATCGGGTTCTTGGCGTCCAGGCTGTGTTCGGCGCGGTTGACCGCTCCGCACGGATACCAGGGCTTGGCGCGGAAGTCGGTCTCCTTGAGGAAGGCGAACTTGTACGGACTGAGTCCCTCGAAACTGCCGTCGTGCAGCTTCTCCGACCACATGCCGGGAACGAGGTCGCACAAATATTCGATGAATTGTCCATACTGAAGGGGGCTGATCTCACCGGGGCAGAGGAAGTCGCGCGTCACCTTGACGGGCGTCCGGGCGAGATCCACTTCTTCGAGTTTCAGGTCGTCGAACCAGGCTGTCCCCGTGCCGCGGCCGAAGCCGGCGAAGAACACGGCGATGCGCGTCCGACCGTCGGGCGGCGCCTGGAAGCCGACGGCCACCTCGGTCCAGTCGGTATCGCCGCCGTGGTTGAGTCCAGCGGCGAGGATGCCGCGTCCGCCGGGCAGCTGGATCTGAAAAGTGCCGAACACGGAGGCGTCGCGCGGGTCGAGGCCGCGCGTCCGCACCCAGCCGCTGAGGCGATACCAACGACCGGCCCGGAGTTGGACCTCCTGACCCAGCGCGGTGTCGGACGGCTCCGCGGCGGAAATGCGCAGCGATTGTTTGCCTTCGTGCCGGATCGTGTCATCCGCTTCGAGCCGCGATTGGGCGCCGTAAACATGGACCGACCAGCCGTCGAGCTTGTTCTCGAAACCGGCGTTGCGGAGCCGCGTTCGCTCTTTCGGCGGCACGGGTTTGTCCGCCGCCTCCTTCGGAGGCTCGTGCGATCGGTCCGTCTGTAGCTGTTTGTCCAGCCAGGTTAGGCTGCGTTTCATAATGTCGCGGCGATGGTCGGGTCGGGTGATCCGGTGGCCCTCGCCGGGATAGATCACCAGTTGAGTGGGCACGCCCAGCGTCTTGAGGGCGTGCCAGAACTCGCGCGACTGAGGAACCGGGCACTCCAGGTCGCGCTCGCCGACCAGCACGAGCGTCGGCGTTTGGACGCGCTTGATGAAGGTGATGGGCGAACTGCGGGAGTAGACGGCCGGGTCATCGTAGGCGGTGGCGCCGAAGAAAGGGATCAGCCATTGGTCGATGCCGTTCTGTCCGTAATAGCTCTGCCAGTTGGCGATGCCGGCGCCGGCGACGGCGGCGCGGAAGCGCTGGGTCTGGGTCACGGCCCACATCGTCATGTAGCCGCCATAACTCCAGCCGGCGACGGCGAGGCGATCCTTATCCACCGAGGCCGTTTTCAGGGTCTCATCCACCCCGGCGAGGATGTCGCGCAAATCGCCGTGGCCGAAGTCCTTCACATTCGCCCGCGTGAACTTTTCGCCGCGGCCGTAACTGCCGCGCGGGTTGGGGAAGAACACGAAGTAGCCCTCTGCGGCCAGCGCGGTCAGGTCGAAGAAAGCCATCGGCCAGGACGGCTTTCGTGCCGAGGAGGGACCACCGTGGACCGAGACGACCATCGGGTAGCGCCGGTTCGGATCGTAGCCGCGAGGATAGAGGAGCCAGCCCTGCACGGTGTAGTCATCGCTCTTCCAATGCAGGCTGCGAGCCTCTCCCCACTGCGGCCGGGCTTTGTCGTTGCGATGCGTCACCTGCTTCCAGTCACCGATCGGGCCGGCCCAGACTTCGGGCGGACGCTGGAAGGAATGGCGGATGAGGGCGCAGGTCTTTCCTTCGCGGGTGAGTGAAACGGCCGGCCCCCCCCCTCGTGACGAGATGGTCTCGGCACCCGTCCACAGCATGCGGACCTCACC
>DATBGU010000355.1:0-24622 GCA_036557825.1 Gemmataceae bacterium | reverse complement strand
CTGCACATCCTGCTCGAACGGCCGATCCTTCTGCCGACCTCCGAATACTTCCCCGATGCGTGGGACGGCTCGACGAAGGCCGCTCGCCGGATGTTTCGCCGCGTCTGCGGCTACATGAACGTCGATCCCGAAAGCGTCGAGCTGAAATTCTTCAGCAAGACGAAGCACGACCTCTTCTCCGGCGGCGCGGCGGCCGCCACCTGGTCCGGCGGCGAGGGCATTTGGAACAAGGGCGTCGTTCGCGTGAACAAAGGCGCACTCGATCACCCAGCCGATCTGATCGGCTACCTGGCCCACGAACTCAGCCATCAGCGCTTGCTCGGCGAGAATCGCATCGATCCCGATTGCTTCGACAATGAACTGCTCACCGACCTGACAGCGGTGTTCCACGGCTTCGGCGTTTTCCTGGCGAACAACCCACGCCTCTCGACGGGACGCCTGGCGCACTGGCCGGGCACGAAGTTGTACATGCCGGAGTATTTATCGGAGCCGATGCTGGGCTACGCGCTGGCGCACCTCGCCTGGTTCCGCGACGAACCGAAGCCGGCCTGGATGAAGGCGCTGCGCTGGACGCCGCGAGCGGTGTTCAAGGAGGGACTGCGGTACTTACAGGAGACAGCCGATTCGACGTTCCTGCCGGTGCGTCTGCGCGGCGGGCAAGAGGATTCGGATTAACCGGCGTTCTCCGCCGGCGGCTGGTTGCTGATCGTGGGCGGAGCCGACATGCGTTCGTAATCGCTGACCTTCTTGTGCAGCGTGTTGCGGTTGATGCCCAGGCGCTTCGCCGCCGTCACCTGCACTCGGCCGCAACTAATCAGCACCTGCTCGATCAATTCGCGCTCGACGGCGCCGACGATGCGCTCGTGGAGGGTGCCGTCGGGCAGCGTCTGGTTGCCGGTGGCGACGAGTTGCTGAACGAGACTTTGCAGGTCGGAGCCGCCGCGCGCGCGGGCCGAGCGCCAGCGCTTGGCGCCCTGACCGGGCGGCGTCAGCAGATCCGGCGTCAACGGGCCGCCGCCCGACAGCACCACGGCGCGCTCCAGGTAATTCTCCAGCTCACGGACGTTGCCGGGCCAGTCGTGATCGAGCAAAATCCGAATGACTTGCGGCGTCAGCTCCGGCGCGTCGCGGCGGTGCTCCTCGCTGTGGCGCTCCAAAAAGAACCGCGCCAGGGCGGGAATGTCCTCGCGGCGCTCACGCAGCGGCGGCAGTTCGATGGCCACCACGTTGAGACGATAATACAGATCGTCGCGGAAACGGCCGTTGGCGATCTCGTCTTCCAGATATTGATTGGTGGCGGCGATGACGCGCGTATCGACGCGGATGGTTCGGCTCTCGCCGACGCGCTCCAGCTCCTTCTCCTGCAAAACGCGCAGCAGCTTGACTTGCAGCTTCGGACTCATGCTGGCGATTTCGTCCAGGAAGATGGTGCCGCCGTGCGCCGCCTCGAACCGGCCGGTCTTGTTGTCGATGGCGCCGGTGAACGCTCCCTTGACGTGGCCGAACAACTCGCTTTCCAGCAGGCTCTCCGCGAGGGCGCAGCAGTTGACGCGGACGTAGGGGCCTTCGACGCGATTACTGAGGCGGTGAATGGCGCGGGCGACGACTTCCTTGCCGGTGCCGGTTTCGCCGACCAGCAGCACGCTCGCCGGCGTCGCCGCCACCAGCTTGACCAGCCGGTACACCTCCCGCATCGCCGGAGAGTCTCCGACAATTCCCGGCAACACATCGCCCTCCGGCGCTTCAGACCACTTCATGCGCTTACAGTCCTCCATCGGCGAGCGGGGGGCGTAAGCCCCCTGTTCCCGTTCAACAGGGGGCTTACGCCCCCCGCTCGCCAGTTGATTTTTCCAGCGACGGCGGCGCATCCGGCAGACATTTCCCGCGCGCGGCCAGCAGCGCGGCCAGGCGATCAGCGGACAGACGCGGCTCATCCAGCAGAAGGCTATCCATCTCCTTGAAGATGAACCCGCTCAGATCGTCGCCGGTCCAGCCGAGGGTGCGCAGATGCTCGCCGATCTGCTCCAGGCAGTGATCGCGCAACCGTGTCGTCTGCCGCGATACGTTGCCCTCGTGAATGCCCAGCTGCGCCGCCACCTCGCGTTGACTGAGACGATAACGCAAGCGCAGACCGAGGATCAACACTTCCTGGTCCGTCAGGGCGTCGAGCCATTCGCGCGCGGCCAAGTGAAATTCATCATACCAGCGCTCGTGGCCGTGATCGGAAAAAGGGAGATCGCGCTCGCCGAGATCGTCTTCGGGTAGCGGTTGCAGGCCGTTGCGGTGGCGCAGGTCGGAGAGGTGTTTGTTCTGGAAAACGCGGATGAGCCAGGGCACGAGCGGTCGTTGGCCGTCGTAGCGAGCCAGGATCGGCAGCGAGCCGTCGCGCTCGCCGGCCAGAAGATAGCCCCAAAACTCGGCGACGGACTCGTCCTGCCGTTCCTGGTCGCGTGGGAACAGCCTCACGGCCCGCAGACGGAGGGCATCGACGAGCAGCGAATCGGTGCGGTTGGCCCGCGCGGCGAACAACACTTCCCAGGCGCTCGGCCGCCCCTCCAAGCAGGCACAAGCCAGAAACCAGTCCACCGCGTGCAGGTTCTCCAGAAAGGACTCCCAACTCGTCGTCTCACCCTTGTTGATGTGTTTGGCGCGGCTCAACTCGAAGGCGCGTTGCAGATGGCTCTCGAACATCGGCAGCGGCAGCGCGATCGCCGGCAGTCGCAGGCGGCAAAAGTGATACAGAAGGGCCGTGTGGACGGGGTTGGCCATTTCATGTCCCATTTCTCGCCAGCCCGCAGCGCCAGCAAGGGATGCCCTTGCTGGCGCTGCGGGCTGGCGAGAAAAGACTACCCTTGCGGCACAAACACCAGCACCTCGACGCGGGCGGGCGGCAGGGGGTCGCGCTCCGGGGCCGGCGACGGCTGAAGGCCCTGGCCCAGCGGCGTCACCTTGCGCGACGAGAACCAACTCATCTTCTGAATGGAATGCTGCTTCTTCAGATAATCGCAGACGCTTTCGCTCTGCTGGCGCGTCAGCGCCTGGGCCAGTTTCGGCGTGGAACCGCGCGGGTCGGCGTAAGAGACGACGACGACCTCGGAACCCTTGTGCTTCATGCCCTCCAGCCACGGCGCGAGGTTATCCAGCCGCCCGCGGCCCTGAGCCGTCAGCACGGCCCGGCCCGGCTCGAACAGTTCCGACTCGGCGAACAACTGGCGATTGCGCTCGCAGTTGGGACGAACCAGCAGACTGGTTGGATCCTCGACGTAATCGCGCACCAGCGGCATGTGCTTGACGGCGTCGGCGCCCTGGTTGATGGTCGTGAGGGTATCGCGGCCCTGGTGAAGCACCTCCAGCAGGGCGTCGTAAGCTTGCGGATCATGGGCCAGCTTGCCGAGCGTGCCGTCGCCGTTTTGAATGCCCTGCAACGTCTGTTTGACCTGACCGAGCACGTCGGCCAGCTCGGTGCTCGGCTCCGAGGCGAGAAGGGTGTCCTCGGCGGCAGGTTCGTCGGATTCGCCGGGCTTGGAGGGGCCGCGATGGATTTCCAGCACCTTGCCGCCGAGCATGCCCTCGCTGACGATCTGCACCGTCGAGGTGGAGCGCACCAGGCGGCGGAAATCGTTTTTGAGGGACAGGCGGAGAATGACGGGGCTGTCGGGCGTCTCGGGCGGATCGACGGCGACGACTTCGCCGGCGTCGATGCCCTGAATGCGGACGCGCGTGCCGACCTCGACGCCGCGGATCTCGCGGAAGCCGACGCGGACGTGCAAGGGATCCTTGCCGAACCAGCCGCGGCTGCCGACGGCGAACAGGCCGACGACACCCAGCCCCACGCCGACCAGAACGACGAGGCCCAGCAGGAACGCTTGCAATCGCGACAGGGTACGAGACACGTTCGCTTCCCCCAAAGACGCCCTTCGTTCCCACGACCAGCCCGGAGCGTCCGCGACGGGCGCCCGTCGCGGACGCTCCGGGCTGGTCGGCAAAACACGTCGAACCCACTTGCCTCATTATATCCCCCAGCCCGCCCGGGCCGCTAACCGCGTTTCCGGTTCGCGGTCGCCAACGAGGGGAGGGGTGGGCGTGTTAGGAAAAATATCCGAAGAGGCAAATTGCGCTTTGCACGTACCCCCATCCACTGCTTATGATAAGGGGAGCCTCGTCCCGTATCTCGTTTTTCGCGCACCTGGGCCTTCGTTCTGCCCTGTCGGAGACACCTTTCATGGCCATCAAGAGCAGTTTCAAGCAGCAGTGCCCCAGCTGTGAGGCGATGGTGCCGATCCGCGATCCCAAGCTGATCGGCCGCAAAATCGACTGCCCGAAGTGCAAATATCGCTTCGTCGTCGAGGAACCCGCCGAGGACGACGACGAGGCCGACGCTCCAGTCAAGAAGAAACCCGGCACCAACGGCATCACCAACAAGAAGCCGGCCAACGGCAAGGCGCCCGCCAAGGCCGCCCCCAAGCGGCGCGGCGACGACGAGGATGACGAGGACGATGCTCGACCGCAGAAGAAAAAGAGCGGCGGCGGGTCCGGCATTCTCATCATCGGAATTGGTCTGGCCGCTGTCGCCGTGGTCGCCCTGGCCATCGGTGGTTGGCTGCTGTTCGGCGGCGACAGCGACAAGAAGTCGTCCGGCGGTGGCAGCGGCGGGCAGACGGCGGTCAACAACCCGCAGGCCGGCGGCGCGGGCGACGTCAAACCGCCCGCTCAAGACCAGAAAAACGACGGACCCAAGCCGCGCGTCGAGGACGTGACGAATCTTCTGCCCAACGATACGCAGTTGGTCGTCAACTTGCCGGCGGAACACCTGCTGGCCAACGCCGCCTTCAAGAAAGCGGCGCTGCGGACGCCCGGCTCTTTCAGCGATGTCGCCTTCCAGCGCACCTGGGGCATCCAACCGACCGAGATTAGCCGGGTGCTGCTGAGTTACAACCACGAGAAGAAAACGGTGTTCTCGGTGATGCGTCTGGCCCGGCCGATCAAGGAAGATCAGATCGTCTCGGGACTCAAACTCAAGGCCGAAGCGCCGGTGGGCGGTCTGCACTATTATCTGCTCAAGAAGCCGCTCGATAGTCTGAGCACGTTGCTGCTCAAGGCCAACGTGGCCCGCGACAAGGTCGCGCTGCACTTCGTCGATAGCTTCACGGTGGTTTGCGCCGATCTGGGGCCGATGCAGCAGTTTCTGCAAGAAAAAGGCCAACCGAAGCACCTGAGCAAGCCGCCGGAGGAACCGGAACAAGCGGGCGGTGGTAGGCCCGGAATGCCGGGAGGTATGCCCGGTGGAATGCAAGGCGGGATGCCCGGTGGGATGCAAGGTGGAAGACCGGGCGGTGCTCCCGGTGCTCCGGGTGGCGCTCCTGGCGCTCCAGGCGGCGCTCCTGCCGCTCCGGGAGGCGCTCCCGGTGCTCCGCCAGGTGCGCCGGGTGCGGGTGGTCAACCTCCGGCTCCTCCAGGCGGTCAACCTGGCGCTGGCGGCGCGCCTCCCGGCGCTCCGGGTGGACAGCCCGGCGCCCCCGGCGGTCAACCGGGTGCTCCGGGTGGTCCTCCGGGTGGTGGACCAGGTGGGTTCAAGCCGCCCAATATGCCGGGAATGCCCGGAATGCCAGGTATGTTCCCCGGACAGGGCGGGAGTTCGTCCGATGCGGCGGCGGTCAGCACGTCCTACATGACCATCGATCCGGACCTCAAGGCCGTGTTGGATCAGGTGGAGAAGGCGGACAAGAAAGAAGGGCAGACCGTGCTGATGAGCGTGGCCGTGAGCGTGGCCGTGCTCGATGTGGATCTTCTCAAGAAGATGCTGGCCCAGTCCCCGGAAGCTCCGCAGGTTCCGGACTTCATGCTGAAACTGGGCCTCGACCAATTCAAACGCGACCTCAAGGCCGCAGGCTTCGGCCTGACGGACCTCAGCGATTCCCGCGTTTCCGCTGCCGTCGGCGTTGCGGCCAAGGACGCAAAAAAGGCATCGGAATGGGAGAAGGAGTTGTCGCCCGCCCTTGCCGCCCTGGTCGCCACCTCGGGGATGGACATCGTCTCGAAGAATGCCACCGGACAGAGCAGGTTCCCCGGAATGCCCAACATGCCGAACATGCCGAACATGCCCTTCCCTCCGAATGGCGGTTTTCCGCAACCGGGTCAAGGAGGGGGGAAGCCGCCGATACCTCAACCGGGCGCAGCGCCCAATCCGGGACAGGGCTTCCCCCAACCGCCGGGAGGGGGTGGTCAGCCTGGAGTTCCGCCGGCTTTCCCGCCGGGCGCCCAACCGCCCAACTTCCCTGGCTTCCCCGGCATGCAGCCGGGCGGCGAGGATAAGAAGGAAGAAAAGAAGGGCAAGGACGGCGACTACCTGATCTGGACAAAGGACAAGGTTCTCGCCGTCGCAGCCAACATCGCGATCAAGGGTGCCGTGTACTCGACGATTTCGCTGGATCTTGACGAAGACTTCAAGCGTCTGAAGGCCGCAGCTGATCTCTCCGACAACCGCTGGCGCATTCACGAGTTGGCGGCCGCGACGCAGGCGCTGGTCCAGCGCGAGGGCCACTTCCCGCGCGGCACCATTGCCCGTGCGCCCAGCCCTCAGCGTGTCCTCGATTGGCGGCCCGACCAGCGGCTGAGCTGGATGGTCCAACTGCTGCCCGACCTCTCCGGCGGCGAGTTCAAGAACCTGCCGATCGAGAACGACAAGTCGTGGAACGAATCGGGCAACCAGCTGACGGCGACGGCAGTAATTCCGCAGTTTCTGGCGCCGCTGCCGTCGGACAAGCTCTTTACCTACTACGTCCCGTATCCGGGGCACAAAGGCCCGCCGCCGGCGGCCACCAATTACGTCGGCATCGCCGGTGTCGGCTTGGACGCCGCCGAGTACAGCTCCGAGGACCAAGCGACCGCGAAACTGCGCGGCATCTTCGGCTACAACCGCGAGACCAAGCCGGATGAGATCAAGGATGGCCTGGCCGAGACAATCCTGCTGATCCAAGTGCCTGCGGAGCCGAAATCGCCGTGGATGGCTGGCGGCGGCAGCACGGTGCGCGGCGTGTCCGAGGACAAGGACTGCGTGAAGCCGTTCGTCTGCACGAAGTATCAGGACAAGCCGGGCACCTTCGCCATCATGGCCGACGGCAAGGTGCGCTTCATTCCGGAAACCATTGCTCCCGAGACGTTCCGGGCCATGTGCACCATTGCCGGCGGGGAGAAGATCGCCGATCTGAACTCCGTCGCGCCGGAAGTGCCGGCGCCGGAAGTGGAGCAGCCACAGCCGGAGCTGAAGGCGGAGCAGCCTGCGGCGCAGGCCGCCGATCCGCAGGCGCAACCGCAGCCGCGCCCGGCCGCTCCACCGGGAGGGGCCGACGCCGCTCCGGTGGACGCGCGGACCAAAGCGCTGCGAACCAACTATCTCAAGCAGATTGGCCTGGCGTACCACAATTATGTGGACACCAACCGGAAGTCTCCGGCGAAGATCGAGGATCTGGCCCCGTTCTATGAGAACGACGCCAAGATCACAGCCACCGTGAAGGATGGAACCCTGGTCGTGTTCTGGAACGCGGTCCCCTTCCAGAAGATGACACAAGGTACCTCCAACACCGTTCTGGGTCACGAGAAAGACACGCCGGAAAAGGGCGGACTCGTGCTCATGGCGGACGGGTCTGTCAGAACCATGAAAGCCAAGGAGTTCAAGGACGCGCCCAAGGCGTCGGACAAGTAATCGGCCGGTCGAAAGAATGAGCGGACATTCCTCTTTTTCCGGAAGGAGGAACGTCCGCTCTTTTTCATCGACGAGGAAATGGCGATATGAAAAACAAACCAGCCCGCAGCGCCAGCAAGGGATGCCCTTGCTGGCGCTGCGGGCTGGTAGATCCGATGATTACGCCGAGCCAGGGAAATAACTGGGGTCGCCGCGCCGGCTGCCGCGCTTGCCGCGCGACTTGGGGATGGAGGGAGCGGGCCGTCGGGCATCCTCCTCGACGGCCGGCAGCTTGGCGGCCGTCAGTGCGTTGTAGCTCGCCCACCAGCGCAGCGGCAGCAAACCCAGAACCAGCACCGCGGCGTGCAACAGCCAGCCGGCGACCAGGCCCACCGCCAGCGTGTTGCTGAAACCGTAGGAGTGCAGACCGACCTGCAACTGATTGGTGCCGAACCACGACCAGCCGGTCACCATGTTGCCGACAACGGCCAGCACCGCCATCCCGCGCGATTGCACCATGCCGCCCCAACGCGCGTGCAAAATCAAGGCGTTCCAGATGACGATCAGCATCGCGCCGTTCTCCTTGGGATCCCAGCCCCAGAAGCGGCCCCACGACTGATCGGCCCAGATGCCGCCCAGCACCGTGCCGGTGAAACTCAACAGCGTGGCGAAGCAGACCACGGCGTAGAGCATCGACGTCAGCGCCTTGGCCGTCGAGCGGTCCAGCGACGGCGTCAGCACACCGCGGATAAGGTAAACAATACCCAGTGCCCCGGCCACAAACGTCGCCGTGTAGCCGAGCGTCACGCAGGTGACGTGCGTCGCCAACCAGAAATTGGTGTCGAGCACGGCCTGCATCATCTCCAGCGTGTCGCCGCTGCCGCCGAGGTGATGGGCGACCAGCATCGTCAACGCGCCCAGCACCGAGGCTACGACGTTGCCGACGCCGTTGTGATAGAGCTTTTCCAGGATCAGCCCCAGCACCACGCAGCCCCAGCCGATGAACACCGCCGACGAATACAGGTTCGTGACGAAGACGAACCAGCGGTCCATCAGGTACATGCGTGCGATCAGCGCCCCGGTGTGGACCACCAGCGTCAGCACCGCCAGCCGAAACGCGGCGCGGTTGAGCGGCTCCGTCCAGCCGAACCACGACAAACAACTCAACAGGAAGACCGCCACGTACAGCAGGGTACACTGATAGAACGGCTCGAAGTGGTTGAAGAACATCTCGAAATCGGTCCGGCCCGCTTCACTGGGGAACTGGGCGTCCGTCTGTTTGTGATACTCGGCCAGCGCCTGGTTGAACTTCTTCGGCTCGTTGTGGCTGTAGGAGTGCAGCGCCGTCACCAGCGATTCGGCCGCCGAGTTGCGGGCGCCGAGTTGCCGGAACTCGACGAGCGCCTGCAACAGCGATTGCCAATCGCCGCCCTTTTCCTGCGGCGGCACCATCAGGGGGCTTTCGAGCCGGCCCAGTTCGCTGTACAGCTCCAGGTGCTTGGCGAACTCGATGATCTTGTCCTGGAAAATGTCGCGGCGGTCGGGCTTGATGTTCTGAGCGGCGATGGCCTGATCGCGGATCACTTCGATCTTGCCGGCGAACTCCTCGACGGCGTAGCGGTACGAGCCGGGCCGCGCCTCCAAACCGAGCAGGGACAATACCTGATCGTTCTCGATGCGGAACACTTTCAGACGGTTGGCTTCGTCGGGACGAGTCATCACCTCCAGCAGCCATTTGATGGCCGGCTGTTCCTTGTCGTTCTCGTCCTTGTAGATCTGCCGATTGCTGATAATCATCAGCGTGGTGCGGGCGACGGTGTCGAGCGGCTTGACTCGGCCGCGGTCCACGACGGGGATGCTGCCGAACTCTTCCAGGCTCATTTTGCCGGGGGCCGTGCCCGGCGGCATCATGCTGAAGATCAGATACAGACCGGCCGCGCCGACGACCAGCCAGGGGAAAACCTTCGCGAAGTCCTTCATGCCGTCCTCCGCTGCAAGAAGTTCAGCAGATACATGCCGAAATGAACGGTCATGCCCACGATGACCAGGGTGCAGGCGACGTAGGGGATGTCGGCGCCGGGATTGGTTACGACTTGCAGTTTGGTGCCGAGATCGCCGTCAATCCAGCCGGACTGGTAGAACGTCGCGCCGCGGTAGCGCAGCGGATGGTTCATCCAGATCGTCACCTCGCGGTCCTCTTGGTTCTCCTTGTCGAGCAGACGTATTTTGCTGGAGAAGTTCTTGGGCGTGTTCGTGCCCGGATACAGATCGTGATGGAACTCCTCCAGGTAGATCGTGTACGGCAGATAGTCGCGCTGCAAACGCAGGGCAATCCGGTAGTCCTTGCCGTCCACCTTCACCGTCTGCTCGTTGAACCAATAGGACGTCAGATAGGTTCCCAGGGAAGCGCCCCCGTCCCTGGCGCGGAGATTCACGTAGGCGGAGGCGGCGTTGATCTTGCCGTCGGGGTCGGTGCCGCTGACCGCCTTCTCCTCGTCCACGATCGCCTCACGGCCGACGCCGGCCGTCGCCGGATTGTCCTCCGTCGGCCGAATGTTCCGCGGCTTGGAGGAGTTGGGTAGGAAGCGGACGACTTCGATGTCAAAGGGCAATCGCTCGTCCTCGATCCACTCGCCCGGCTTCTTCCGCTTCACCAGCGAGCCGGGCATGACCACGACCTGATCTTGCTTGGGGTCGCTGGAGTCGATGACGGCCAACTCGTACTTGTCGGCATGTTCGGCGTAGCTGCTCGCCTGTCCGGTTGGGATCGTCATGATCCCCTCGACGGCAAACTCGCCGGTGATAAGCTCGCCGAGCATCAGGAGGATCAACCCGCCGTGCGTGAGCAGGATGCCGGAGCGCTTCCAGCTGATCTTGAATCGAACGAGGTGGGCGGCGATCAAGTTGACGAGCAGCAGGCCGCCGAGGATTTTGCCACCGGGGAAGGGGAAGCTGCCCGGCACGTTCCACGTCTTGGGGAACCAGAAAAACACCTGGCCGAAACGGATGAAAACCTGCCAGGGTATCCAGGCGATCCAGCCGCGGAAATAGCCGGACAGAATGGCCCACAAGCCGTTGTCCATCTGGGCCAGCGTGCCGCAGAAGACGAGAAACATCGACAGCGCGAACAGGACCACGGTCAGCCGCAGCGAGGCGATCGGCTTGAACACCTTTTTGATCGGCGCCAGGCGATCGACGCGCCGCGCCGGCGCGGCGGGCGGACCGGCGGCGAGCGGCGGCGTGGTCACGATTTGCGTGGACGTGTTATTCATTGAGCAGCTCCTCCGCCGTCCGCGAAACGAATCGACTGCACGAACGCTTCAAAGGCGGCTTGCTGTTTGCCGACCAGTTCGGGAGATCCCTTCATGGTGATGAACCAGGTTCGTCCGCCGCGGACGATCCAGGCGCCGAGGATGCGCTGCGGCTCCCCCGTCAAGCCTTTCCCGACCAGGTCCACGTACGGCGCCGAGCCGTCCGCGACCTTCAGTTCCCGAAGATCCTTGCGAAGCTCGTCTTCGCCGATGGGGTCGAGTTTCAGTTGTCCGCGCCAGCGGTTGACGTTGGCCAGCGGGCCGCCGCCGTGCCCGCCGAGCGGCACCACGGACACCTCCGCCGCCTGTTCGCCGTCGTGGACGCGGAACACGGCCGGACGGAAAATGCCCTTGGGGGCGTCGGGCGGTCGTTCCTCCCAGTCCTCCGGCTTGGTGAAGCGGAAGGGCCGGCCGCGCGCGAACGGCGGTTGCCCCTGTTTCTTGCCGCGTCCGGTGAAATCGACGCGCGTGCCCTCTTCGCCGTCCACCTTCACGTTGCCAACGAGTTTGTTCAACTCGGCGTCATTGATGGGACCGAGTCCCAATTGGCCGCGCCAGCGGTCGATGTTGCTGCGTGGGTCTTTGGTTTTTTCGCCGGCCGGCAGCGTCGTGACGGTCAGATCCAGCGACGCCCCATCGACCTCGCGGCGCAGCTGCTCGATCACCTGGCCGTTGCCGGGCAGTTGCTTTCCGGGCATCTTCTGCCAACCTTCCGGCCTCGCGTACTTCGCCGACCCTTCGCCGAAGAAATGCACCGAGGTCACAAAGCGATCGAAGGTTTCCACCTGCTCCTTGACCGCTTCGTCCGGCCCGATGAGTTTGAAGAACCAGACGTCTTTTTGGTGCGGCACCATGACGGCAAGGAGGCGAAGTTTCTCCGCTTTGCCTCCGACGACGAGGTTCTCTTTGGATACCGAGTACGAGCGGATCTGTTCTTGTTCCTGGCAGCCGGCCAGGGCGAGGAAGGCGAAACAGAGAAACAAGCGGCTGTTGCCGGACGGTTTCCATGCCATGAAGGTACTCACGGTTTGCAAAGGCGCTCTCGAACCCGTGGGGTTGTCCGGCCAGATGGCGGAGGGCGTTTCGTTTATCGTCGCACGGGTGCCGTAAAGCGTCAAGTCAGCGTTTCCAGGATGGCGACCAGGAAGACAACAAGGTAGGTTATTGGGTGGGACGTTTGGGAAAACTCGTAACCTTTCATATTATTGTATCCTGCCCGAGAACGTGCGTCTATGCAAGAGGAAAAGTATCTCTTTGTCCAGATTTCATCGGCCACCCATCCGATCAGGATCCTCGCCACAGATCGATGGGCTTGTCCACCTTGCGCGGCGTGTACGGCCACTCGATGCGCTTGCCGCTGCCGGCGGACTCATAGGCGGCGTAAATGATCTTCAGCACCTCGCGGCCGTCCTCGCCCGTCTCGATCGGCGTCTCCTTGCCCTGTACGCAGCGGGCGAAGTGCTGGATCTCCTGCGGGAAACCATAATTCCAGATTTCCTCGAACATGGTGAAGGTGTAGCCCGTGGTCGTGGCCGCCTTCTCGACGGCGTAGCCGTAGCCCGGCTCGCTGTATGTCAGCAGAGCGCTGCCGCGCAACAGGTCGGCGCGGGTGAAGCCGAC
This sequence comes from Gemmataceae bacterium, assembly GCA_036557825.1. Taxonomy (GTDB): domain Bacteria; phylum Planctomycetota; class Planctomycetia; order Gemmatales; family Gemmataceae; genus JAJPHU01. The sequence continues at coordinate 12,010 of DATBGU010000355.1, read as the reverse complement.
GGAGCCGTAAATCTCGCAGCGGTCATCGACGCCGCCTTGCTTGGCCCAGCTGTTCTCCGCCAGGCCGATCTGCCCGCCCTCGTACTCGACGATGCACAAACTGTGGTCCTCGCCGCGCGTCTTGTCGGCGTGGACGTGCGTGTTCATGCTGCCGAAGACGCTCTTGACCTTCGGCTTGCCGAACACCCACCGCGCGAACTCGATGGAGTGACAGCCCATGTCCAGCAGCACGCCGCCGCCGGATTTCTCCACGTCCCAGAACCACGGCATGTGCGGCCCGAAATGCTCTTCGCTCTGCTTGACCAGGTACGGGCGGCCCAGCGCCCCCTCCTCGACGAGTTTTTTGGCGCGGACGTACTTCGGCGCGAAGCACAACTCCTCGGCGTACATCAGCAGCACGGCGGCCTTGCGGCAAGCGTCGATCATCTGGTCCGCTTCGTCGAGGGTACGGCACAGCGGCTTCTCGCAGAGGACGTGCTTGCCGGCCTTCGCCGCGTCCAGACACGTCTGCGCGTGCAGATGATTGGGCAGCGCCAGGGTGACGAGATCGACTTCCTTGAGCTTCAGGAGTTCTCGATAGTCCTCGAAGGCATGGGCGATGCCACGTTCCGCCGCGAAGTGCCGCGCCTTGCCGGGCGACGGCGAGGCGACCGCGAGGATCTCGACCTCCGGCAGCATCCGCGCCGCCGCCGCGTGCAGGTCCGCGATGAACCCCGTCCCGATCAGTCCGATTTTCACCTGGCTCACGTTGCTGGCTCCTTGGAGTTATCCACATCACTACCAGTTCCAAGCGCTCGCGAGGGAGTTGCCCTCGCGGACGCTTCGGGCTGGTGCTTTATCCTCCGATGCCAATGCCGAAGAAGATGCGAAGGAACGTCGCAAGCGCCTCGCGGTCGATTTCTGTCGTCAGCGTGACGGCCGACCCGTCGGATTCAATCGTCGTGTCATCCACGGCCTTGCGCAGAGGGGCCAGGTCTCTCTTTTTCGCGCGTTCCAGGTTCTCGCCTCGATTCTGGGCGATGGCCTTCACCTTGGCCTCGAGTTCATCGCCGACTTTCTTGACGCCCATGCGGAAAATCTCGGCGGTTTGCTTCGCAGTATCGGCGTCCTTTGTCTTGAGTGTCAACCCGCCTTTTATCTTCTCGGCAACGCTCAGTCCGCCTCGCATCCGCAAAATTCCCACGTCCTCCAGGGTGGTGTGTTGAATGGTCGTGATGCGCGCGCCATTCTGCACCTGGCTTCGGGCCATGGTTTGCCAAAAGGTGCTGCCGTCGGCCGTCATTTGCAGCGCCGGCTCCGGCTTGCGCTTCTTGAGGAATTCGCGGACGGCCTCGGACTTGAGGGTCGTTTTCTTCTTGCCGGCCGCTTTTTCCATCGCCTCGGCTATCAGATCTTTTTTGCCTGCCACCATGAGCGTATTTCGGTCCAGCTGAGCAAAGAAGAAGGGGGAAGACCCATTCGGGATCGCTAGCCGGTATATCTCTTCTTGGGCGTCCACCTTCACGCCCTGCGGCGAATCCTTGGCGAGCTGCGCCAGCTTGGCTTTCAACTTGGCCGCGTCGAAACGCCCCTGGACGAGAACGACCGGCCCCGCTCCTTGCAGATCTTTGTCCGTCCCATGCCAGCGGCGCGACATCGGCAGAATGATCCGCTCGACATCGCGCAGCGGATCGAAGCCGGCGTTCTTGAGCCAAACCTGCACCGGCTCGCTCTTGAGCAACTCCTCGATCTGCTTGCGATGCTGCTTGGCGACCAGCGGCGAAGCGAGGAGCGGCTTGACCTCGACGACGATAAGGAAGTCGGTGTCGTCGAGCAGATACTTGTCGATGGTGGCAGCCGTCGGTGGGGCCGGCGCCGCGGAGACAGACATAGCACCGGCGAGCAGAACGCTGATCGCAAAGGCCATTCGCTCAATAGGCAGGGAACGCATGAGTTGAGACCTCCATCCGGGTTCGGTGTGTCCTGAGATGAAGGTAATTCGGCCGAAGCCCGGTGTCCATCAGGAAAATGCAGCAGGGCGAACCGTTTCGGCTCGCCAAAATGTTATAGCCTCGTAGGACAGCAGAACTTACTGCCGCCTGACCGCGACCCTGCGGGGGCGGCGGGCTGGTCGGCTTTCTCCGAGGTTTTCTTTTGTCCCTCGATGCGGACAATTCTTCCTTGCTCTCCTCGATGCTCCGTTATGGGGTCGCGCTCCCGGTTCTGGTTAGCGCGGCCGTCCTGCTGATAAGTTGGCCGTTGTGGCGGCGGACCAAACTGCCGCAAAAGGGCGCTTGGGCCGTCGCGCTGGCCCTCGGCCTCGGTTGCGCCGCGGGACAGATTGGCGTCGAGGGCGCACGTTCGTTCCCTCCGCGCGAGGCGGCCGACCGATTGTTCTATCTGACGCTTGCCGCCGTCGCCCTTGATGTTCTCGACTTCCAGCGATTCTGTCCGTCGTGGCTACGCGGGGCGCTGCGCGCCGTTCTGTGGTTGGTGGTTGTGTGGTCGCTGTTGCCGCCCGCACTCCGCACGGAGGCGAGCCGCGGCGTGCCGGCCTCGTGGCTCGTCGGCCTGGGACTAGCAGGCCTGGTCTTCTGGTTCGCGCTGGCGCTCACGGCTCGGCGTCTGCCCGGCACGACGATGCTGCTCCTCTTCCTCGTGTCGGCGGGTACAATCGGCGTGTTGTCTCGCGGCCATAGCGTCACGCTGACGCAGTTGGCGGGAGTGCTCACCGCGGCGCTGCTGCCGATCCTGATCCGCAGCGCGTGCGGACCACCCGTCATCCTGGCGACGGCCCCGGTCATGGTGCTTCTGCCGGGATTGTGGTTGCGGAGCCACTTCTACGATTATGAACCGCCGCCGATGCCGGCCTTCCTCCTGCTCGCCGCGGCGACGGTGACGGGCACGCTGGGATTGCTGCCGGGGATACGATCGCTCGCGCCTTGGCGTCGATGTCTGCTCTGCGCCGCGGCGGCTTCCCTGCTGGCGACGGCGGCGGTGTTGTTGGCCCGCGACGCCTCCGCCGTGGAGAAACCGGAAGAGCTTCTTCAGATGGATTCGGAAAAATCAATCGCCAACAGCGGTCGATTGCTCCTCGCCATCCGTCTTGATTCTTGACATCCCTGCATGAGCGAGGAGCGATGGTTTGGAGGCAGTCCATGATTCGCTTTACTTGCCCGCAATGCAAAGCGGTCCACCAGGCCGGCGACCAGGCGGCTGGCAATGTTATCGCCTGCCCAACCTGCGGACAGCGTCTGCGCTTGCCCCAGCCGTCTCCCCCAGCCGCTCTCCCTGTTACCGCCGCGCCTCCCGTGGCCAACCTCAAAGCGCCGGATGAAATTGCGGACGAGGACGAGGCATCTCTTCGGGCCGAGTTGCCGGCCGATTATCCGCCCGAGGCGAAGGAACTGGGCCGACCGCGCTTTCGTGTCGAACGGGAAACCTTGCCCAACAACGCCTTCCGGCCGGCATTCGTGGCCTTTGCCTGCTGCATTCCCGCCATCCTTTGTTTCCCGGCAGGCGCTTCGCCGGCTAGCGATCTTCTCCGCAGGTTTCTGGGCTTGGTGTGGATCGGAGGTTTGGCCGGCTTTGCCGGGTGGTGGATTGCCAAGCAGTTGCGGAGGAGAAGGGTCTACGCCGTCGTGCATACCGGCGGCTTCGTCCTCTACGACGGACGCGCTTTCAGCGTCTGGCACTGGGCGGACGTCGCCACGCTGAACATGCAAAACATCGACCAGCGCAGTTACGTCTATTTCATTCAGGTGGACCGGCTGCTGACGACGTGGTATCGACTGCGGCATCGCGCGGGTACCGAATATCGCTTCTGGAGCACCCAGGGGCCGCGGGCGGCGCAGTTCGGTCTCCTCGTTCAGAACGAAACCTATGCCCGGATGCTTCCCGCCGCGCTGGCCCGGTTGCAAGCGGGAGAATCAGTGGACTTCGGGCCGTTTCGGATCGAGCCAACCGGCCTGGCCTTCCGCGGTCATTCGCTGCCCTGGTCCCAAATCGGCCCGATGAGCTTCCAGCAAGGCAAGTTGCTCATCGATCGGCTTGGTGCGAACGGCGGCACGGCCTCGGCTCTCCTCGAAGTGGTGGACAACAGCCACGTCTTTCTTTCGCTGCTGGAACAGAAACTCGGCCGGCGGATTGGAGAATGAAAGACTCCTTGCGGAGTTCGCAATCATGTCGATCACGTTGCGTTGTCCCTTCTGCCGGTCGGCCTTCACGATGGAAGATGCGGCCGACGGCCGAAAAACGGCGTGCCCCGTCTGTAAACAGAATTTGGTTTTGTCGAAAACGAGCGCGCCGCCGCTCAACCCCGTCCCGCCAACCAACGTCGGCGCGAAGGCGGCCGAGTCCGGCATTCCTTGCGCTATTCCGGTTGCGAAGGTGGTTGTCGCACCGCAAGGCGTCGTGCCTCCCGCGGCCGTGCCGGTCCTCGGTTCCCCGCCCCCTCGAAGCGATCGCCGTTACGCTGGCGACGACGACGAGCGTTCCCCCCGCCAGCGCCAGCGGTTCCCGAACGACAGTTCCCACCGAACGTACGTCGTGGCAGGCGGCATTATCTTCGCTCTTCTTTGCGTGCTGGTCGGCGTGCGGTTCCTGCTCTTTATGATGCAGTGGGAAAAGGACCATCCGCCGCCGCCGGCCCGAATTCTCCCGCGCATGAACGGGAAATGGGTCAATGGCGCGGACCGGATCGAGATTGGGGGCGAACAAGGTATCGACAATTGGGGATACACCAAGTTTAAGCTGGTCCAGGAGGGGAAACCCTTGAGCGGTGTTCTCCACTATCAGGGGGATTCAACCGGCATCCACTGGATGAAAACGATCAAACCGAAGGAGGACGGGGATCCTCGGTGGCAGTTCCGTTTGGATAAGACCGTGGGCGAACTCAAATTCGACCCGTGGAAGGACACGCTGACCGTGACGGTCGAGGGGAAAACGCAGGTGTTCCACCGAAAGCCGGAATAGTTCTCGGACGGAAAAGGATCTCAATGTTCCGGTTCCGCACTTGCGACAGCTCAGCCGTCCAGTTGGTCTCCCGCCAACCGGCAGCGCAGCGACACATTTTTGCCATCGCGGCTCGTCTGTGCGCTGCCGATCAGGCGAAACAGCGGCAGCAATTCGCGCTGACGGCCCAGCAACAAGGCCGCGCCGGGTGCTAGATCGCGGATGCTCTTGAGGTCCGCCTCCAACTTTTCGGCGTTCTCCTCCGTGGCCGCGCGGAAGTGCAATTCGGCCCGGACGTCCTCCGCGCAGGTGACGCCGCCGTGGACGCTCTCGGCATACTTGAACAGCGGGGTCAGCACCAACTTCATCCAGGCGCTGTCGAACTCGGCGAGGTGTCCGAGGTGCTTGAACGAGACGATCAGCCAGAGCGTCTGCCCGCGCTCGACTTTGGTGAGCAATTCGCCCAGCGCGTCGTCGCGGACCGCGAGCGGGCGGGGATGACTGGCCTGGTCCAGCGCCGCCAGCACACGCGCCGGCGTATCACTCACGACAAGCGCGTCGCCCACCGGCGCCAGCAGCGTCGATCTCTTCGCCTGGCGATCCGGATATTCCCAGACCCGGAAATGCTCGACCGTCTTTTTCTCCAGCCGGTCCGGGCCGACCTGGAAACGAGAGCGATCGAAGCGACCGCGGACCAGCCACAGCGGCTGCCCACCAGTACCGGGAGAGAAGGATATAAGGAGATTATCCAGATCGTCGAAGGGTTTTACACCAACCAAGTCAATCCAGCGAAAACGACGCTCCCCCTTTCCAACGAGTTGTTTCAGCGCGGGTGCCAGCCGATGTCCCACTGGCGATTCCCGCAGCGAGCGCAGATCCACCGCCACCACCGCCTCGCTGTCCTCCGGGACGTAGTCGGCCAGGGCGCCGGGCGGAAAAGGATTGTCCCGCGCGGTGTCCTTGCGCCAGGGTCCGGGGATCACGTCGCGCAGGAGGACGCCGAGCAGCAAGGCCAGACCGATGCCCAGTAGGCCAGCCAGCACGAACAAACGGTGTGGACGACGACGCGCGAGGCCGTCCGTGGCCGACACGGAATCGTTGCGGTCATCATCACCCATGCGTGTATCCGGGTGGGATGGGAAACGAAAACTCACTTCGCCACGTCGAGGATGATCTGGCGGGCGAACTTGTAGGCGAGCCTGATCGTGGTGGCCCGCACTTCCATTTGCCCCTCATTGAAATGCTTTCCGGCGTCCGCTTTGGGCAGGCCGGCGATTTCCATGGTCAACGGCAGCAGGCGCAGAAATTCGGTGACCTTCTGTTGCTGGCGGTCGATGGATACTTCGCTGCTCATGATGGGGTCCTCTCGGGATCGCGGCGCGGGACAGGACGCTTTTAAGGGCGCACTGGCAGCATACTCCCGCCGCGAATCGCACACAAGCCCTCAGTGAGGCTCATGGATCCGGCGCGAGGACCGGCGGTTGATAGGGGGGCGGCGGCTCCTTGAGTCCGGCGCTGGGTTTCACCGCGCCGCGGACCCCGAGCAGTTCCGGGTGACGTGCCAACTTGTCGGCGAACGTCTCGAAGTCCTTCAGGATGCGATCCAGTCGCGGCATGGACTTCACCAGCGCACAGGCCGCCTCGTTGAGGTTTTGGTACAGCGAGGGATCTTTGAGCAAGCGCTGAACGGTGCCGTCGTGGTCGAGCGCCTGCATCAGGGCATTGAGATCGGTCGCCAATTGGTTGTGCTTGATCAGGATTTCATCGGTGTTGCGCGCGATGCGTTCGCTGCGGGTGGAGAACGGCCCAACCGCCTTGCGAATATCGTTCATCGCCGCCTCGGTGCTGTTCAGCGTCTCATTGACGCGCTTGGGTAGCGTCCGGCTGTCTTGCAGGATGCTGTCGAGGTTGCGCGAAATGCTGTCGAAGCGTTCGCTGGCCCCGCGGGTGTTCTTGAGGATGGTCGCCAGGTTGCGCTGGTTCTCCTCGTTCAGCACGCTGCTGAGGCGCGTCAGCACCGTGTTGAGGTTCTCGATCGCCTTGGTGACGGAGTCCAGATTGGTCTGTGCCCACACATTGAGGCGCTCGCCGAGCTTGCCCCAGGTGCGGGCGGCGGCGCCGACATCGTCGAGGTTGCGCTGCGCATCGGGCAGGGCCTTGCGAACGTCCTTGGCCAAATCCTGATATTCCTTGTTCGTCTTCTCCAGTTCGGGGAAGATGCGATTCGCGTTCTTGGCCAGATCTTGATATTCCTTGTTCGTTTTCTCCAGCTCGGGGATGTTGCGGCGGATGTCCTTGGCCAGATCCTGATATTCCTTGTTGGTGCGCTCCAGTTCGGGGATGTTGCGGCGGATTTCCTTGGCGAGATCGCGATACTCGCGCATCGTCTCATCGGCCACGGGCGAGAGGCGATCGAGGCGTTGCAGGGAGCGGCGGATGTCGTTGAGCGTTTCCTGGGCGGTGGGCGCGACTTCCGAGGCGCGGTTGACCAGCGTGTTGACGCCGGGCGGTCGAACGCCGACGATCTCCGCGCCCGGTTCCAGCGGCGACCGATCGACCGGCTGGCCCTCCTCGGCCGGCTGCGGCACGAAATCAATGACGGCGTCGCCGCCCAAAAGGCCGACGGTGAGGTTCGCCTGTTCGTTGCGGCGCAGGGTGAAACGGGGATCGATCGCCACCTGCACGCGGACGATGCCGCGCTCGTCGTCGAGGATGACCTCGCGGACCTCGCCGATGCGCACGCCGGAACGTCGAACCGGCGTGCCCTGGGCGACGCCGGGAGCGTCCACGAAGCGGATGGTGTAGACGTTGCTGCGTTTGAACATGGTCGGCAGACTGCCGAACATCACCACCAGCGCTCCCAGCGAGACAAACGCCGCCAGCACGAAGAGGCCAATCGCCAAGCGCTTGGTTCGGTCGGTCATGGTGCATCCTCGTGGAACTTACCAGCCCGCCGTGCGGGGAAGCGCCTCACTCGCTCTGCCGCGCCAGTTCCTGCAAGCGGTCGCGCGCCTCGCCCTCGATGAATTGGCGGACGCGCGGGTCTTGGCACTGCTGGAGCTGCTCCGGCGTGCCGTCGAACAAAATCTGATGCTCGCCCGGCTGTAGGCGGCTCAGCGGATAGAACATCGCGACACGGTCGGCCACCTTGGTCACGGTCTTCATTTCGTGGGTGACGACGATGCTTGTCACCGGACGCTGTCGCCGCGTTTGCAGGATCAACTCGTTGATCACATCGGTCATAATCGGATCAAGTCCCGTGGTCGGTTCGTCATAAAGCATGACCTCCGGGTCCAGCGCGAGGGCGCGGGCCAATCCAACCCGTTTTTTCATGCCGCCCGACAACTCCGCCGGCTTCTTGACCACCACGTTTGCCGGCAACCCGACTTCCTGCAATCGTTGCCGGACGATCTCTCGAATCTCCGTTTCGGGGGTGCGTCCCACGGCCCGCAGCCCGAAGGCCACGTTATCGAAGACCGACAAGCTGTCGAAGAGTGCCGCCCCCTGGAACAAAAAGCCGAAGCGCAGCCGCTGCCGTGTCAGTTCGCGCTCCGGCAGCGCGTCGAGGTGTTTTCCATCGAAGTTGACGCGCCCGACGGTCGGCCGCAGCAGACCGATAATGAGCTTGAGCAGCACCGTTTTGCCGCAACCGCTCTCGCCGATGACGGCCAGCGTCTGACCGCGCCGTACATCCAGGTCGATGGCGTGCAGCACGCGCTGCGGGCCGAACTGCATCGTCACCTGCTGCAACGAAATCAAGGGCGTCGGGGTTTTGGGGGCGGGCGCCTCACTCATGATGGTTCTTGTGCCCACTAGCCCGGAGCGCCAGCGACGGGTTGCGCCCGTCGCTGGCGCTCCGGGCTGGTAATTGGTTTCAAATGAGATGCGTGCTCGTCGGCCATAGGTAATCGTAAAGGTTGTTCAGAAACATGGCGAGGAAGAAGTCGATGACGAGGATGGCGATGAACGACAGCACGAAGGCGCGGGTGGCGGCCCGTCCGACTCCCTCCGCGCCGCCTTCGCTGTAGAAGCCGCGATGGCAACAGATGACGGCGATGGCGACGCCGAAAAACGTCGGCTTGATGAGGCCGGTTATCAGATCCCACAAGCCGACATAACCTTGGGTGTTCTCCCAGTAGTAGTGGGACTCGATATGATACACGTCGATGCAAATCATCCCTCCGCCGAGGACGCCCATGAAGTTGGCAAGGATGGTCAACAACGGAATGAGCAGGACGCAGGCTATCAAACGCGGCGTTCCCAGGTAATGCACCGGATTGGTGCCCAGGCAGGACAGGGCGTCGATCTGCTCGGTGACGCGCATGGTGGCCAACTCGGCGGCGATGGCGCTGCCGACCCGGCCCGCCAGCATCACCGCCGCCAGCACCGGACCCAACTCGCGCACCACTGAGATGCTGATGATCCGGCCCAGACGCGTGTCCAGTCCCAGGCTGTGGAACTCGGAATACGCCTGCACCGCCAGCACCATGCCGATGAAAGCGCCGGTGATCATCACGACCGGAATCGAACCGACGCCGATGGAAAAGCAGATCGGCACAATAGTGTTGTAACTGGAGCGCCGCCGCAGACCGGCGAAGATGCTCAACCCAAAAAGGGTCAAATCGCCCAGATCGGTGAAGGCGTCGGCGATCTTGCGGCGACCGAACTCCCACAGCCGCATCGGTTCCCGGCTGACGCTGGCCATCGCACCCCCAATAAGTACCAAGGACGAAGGACAAAGGACGAAAAAACAATCAAACATTCTTTCTTTCGTCCTTTGTCCTTCGTCCTTGGTACTTATTTTCATCCCCAGTATCCGACTGGCTGGCCGTTGATCCAGCGCACCCAGACCCGGCTGCGCTGGTCCCAGGCGACGCCGGAGAACGGCACGTCGGGATGGGAGCGCGGCTCCGTCGGCACAGGTATCAGTTCGGCTTCTGGGATCGCCTGCGCCATCCGCGCGGCCCGGCGCCGCGCTTCCAACCGGCGCACTCCCCACAACTCGAACTGTCCGGCGAGCAGCACAAATACGGCCAGAACGATCGGCATGGGGTTGATCGGCGTGTTGTTGACCACCGGCAGAATGATCGCGGAGGCGGCGATGAGAAAGGCCATGAACAGCCCCACACCGGCGGCAATCTCCGTTGCCCGCAGCCGGCCGAAGGGGAACGTCAGCAGCGCCCGCAGCACCCGGCCGCCGTCCATCGGGAAACACGGCAGCAAATTGAAGAGCATCAGTCCCACATTGCCCAGGCATAACATTCCGGCAAGCTGTCCGAGCAGGCCCGCCAGGTGCGTCGCCGGGTGGAGCGGGGCATCGCTCTGCAAGAGCATCGGCAAAGCCAGCAGCGCCACGGGAGCAAGCAAGCCGGCGATCAGGAAGTTGACGGCCGGACCCGCCAGCGCGATGCAGATCTCCTGGCCCGGCTTCTCGCTCATGCGTTCCAGCCGAGCGACGCCGCCGATGGGATAAAGAGTGATGCTCTCGGTGCGAATACCATAGTAGCGGGCCATCAGGGCATGGCCCAACTCATGTAGTACCACACACCCAAACAGGGCGATCAGGTAGAGCAAAAGGAACAACGCGCTCCCCAAGCCGGAACCGCCGTTCAAAAGCAGCGCCAACGCCGGCAAGAGCAAGAGCGTTGAATGAAGATACAGCGGGATGCCGAACAGTTTGCCTATTTGGAATGATCGAAGCATGTCAGTTCCTGCTTTCGTTGAGAACCTCTATCAATCGGTCCTGATGTGCTCGTGCGCGAGAATGGTTCACCCAGAGGGATTTTTTTTGAGCCGAGGCCATTTTTTTCTCAAGTTTCGCCTCAAGTTGCCATCACAGTGAACCGGACCTCGCCTACAATATTGTAGAGGGGAGAAACGACCGCGAGATGAAAAACGACCGGCACGGACGCCGAAATGGTCGTGGTGGGTTAGCGAACTTTCGCGGGCCGTTGGCTCTCTTACGATGGACGGACCTTCGCCCCATTCCTTATACCCCTCCCGCCGGCGCCTTCGGGGGCATCCGGAAGAACGGCGGACGGGGACGATCGGAAGGACGGCCATCCAGAATCCCAGTGTGAGCGGACCGACCAACGGGGGTGCCGGCCGACGCTCGCACAGCAGCTCCCAGCAGGAGATTCCAACGTGAAACGTCAACCCAAAGGCGCCAAGGAGCGGGCTCAGACAATCCAAGTCTGGACCTACGAGCAGGCTCAGACTGCCGTGCCTTATATTTCTTCCATTCTTCGTTCTCTTCGCGAGCACGCCCTGGACGCCTTGCAGCACTATCATCGAGCCAAGCGACTCGCCAACCGGCCCGGCCGTCCCGATCGCGCCACCATCATCGCTCAGCAGGAGGCCGAGAAAGACGCGCACCGGGCTGACGATCGCTTCCGCGGCGCCCTCGATGAGCTTCAGGAAATGGACGTCTACACGCTCGACCCCATCCAGGGTCAGGCGCTCATTCCTTTCGTCCACAACGACCAGCTTGCCTGGTACATTTTCGATTTGTTCGACGCCCAACCACTACGGTTCTGGCGCTTCCAGAGCGATCCCGACGACACGCGCCGCCCCGTGACCGCCATGCAGAGAGGACCGTCGGAGACCACGCGAATCGTGTGAACGCCTATCGCCTCCGTCTGTCTCTCCGCACAGAAGGGCGTCTCTTGCGAGACGCCCTTCTGTGTTTGCGGGACGCCTTCCCGTCCGGGTACAATTCGGCTGTTGCCCACGAGTCCTCACCGGAGCCTTCCCCATGCATGTTCGACTCCCCACCGACTGGAAAACGGTCCTCGCCGACGAATTGAAAAAGCCCTATTTCGAGAAACTCCAGGAGTTCGTCGATGCGGAACGCGCGGCGCACACGGTATTTCCACCGGAAGACGATGTGTTCAACGCTTTCAAGCTGACGCCCTACGAGCGCGTGAAAGTGCTGCTTCTGGGGCAAGACCCGTATCACGATGACGGCCAGGCGCACGGCTTATGTTTCTCGGTGCGTCCGGGCGTCAAGCCGCCCCCGTCGCTGGTCAATGTCTTCAAGGAACTGCATCACGATCTCGGCTGTAAAATCCCCAACAAC
>DATBGU010000354.1:0-16500 GCA_036557825.1 Gemmataceae bacterium | reverse complement strand
TCGGGGATGGCCGTCGGCAACACCCAATCGAAGGCGCTTATGCGATCGGTGGCGACGATGACGAGGCGGTCGCCGAGGTCGTAGACATCGCGGACCTTGCCGCGGCGGCAGGGATGGCCGGGAACGTCGCTGCGCAGGAGTGTCGCCATAAGTTCATCTTCCTTCCGTTTGGAGAATCGCTAAGCGCAGGCATTCTATCGTCGGCAAAACCATTGTCGCCGGCAGGTCCGCGCGGCGGCAGCGTTTGCACGATAGTTACATTCCGCAACCTCGGCGCGCGTCTTGCCGGAAAACCCAACCGGAGCGGTTGTTTCCATCGGAGAAACAACGTAAAATGTAATGGAGAGAAGAGAAGAGAGGCCACGGCACCGAACGCATTTCCGCCGGCCCGTGTCACCTAACTTGTTCCGCCTTTCCGCGTCAAGCCTCTCCACCCCTCCGCAGATGCCGATTGTCTCGGCGCATCGCAGGCGATTGCGCTGGAAGGAGAGCCACCGTGACGTCCGAAGTCTCGACCCGACCCATTTGCCCCCCGTCCGTGTCCTGGCAACAGTCCTGGCTGGACGAGTACCGATGCGACATGCCCTCGTGCGTGCCGTATCCGCGTGTGCCGCTGAGCGAACTGCTGGAGCGGGCGGCCCGGCGCACCCCCGATCGGACCGCCTGTACGCTGTATGGCCGAAGCACGACGTTCGCGCAGCTGAGCGACCAGGCGCGCCGGCTCGCCCGCGCGCTGGCCGACAGAGGCGCGAAACCGGGGCGTCACGTTGCCGTCCTGCTCCCGAACATTCCCGAATATCTGGTCGCCCTGCAAGCCATCTGGCTGACCGGCGCGACGGCATTGCAGTTAAGTCCGCTGATGGTCGCGGAGGAAGTCGGGCACTGGTTGGAAGCGACGGACTGTCACATCGTTGTCACTCTCGATCTGCTGGCGCCGGCCGTGATGGGTGCCTTGAAGCGTGGACCTTTGGAGCACGTGGTCCTGACGTCGCTGGCCCGCCGCATGGCCATGTGGCGCGGCATGCTTTATCGCATTGAACGCCTGCGTCGCAACGGCTATTTGCGCATGCCTAACGACGCGCGGCGGCATCGTTTATCGGACCTGCTTGAGTCGCCGCCCCTGGAGAAGCCCGTGGCCGTGACACCGGAGGAAGACGTGGCCGTGCTCGCTCCGACGGGCGGCACCACCTCGTCGCCGAAAGCGGTCATGTTGACGCACCGGAACCTCGTGGCGAATGCGCTACAGCTGCGTAACTGGTGCGGCGGTGAGGACGGCACCGAGAGCCTGCTCGGCGTGCTGCCGTTCTTCCACGCCTACGGTTTGACCGTGTCGCTGCTGACGAGCTGGGCCAAGTGCAGCGCGCTGCATCTGTATCCGCGATTTGAGACACGCGCGGTCCTCGATCTGATCGAGACACAGCGGCCGGAGATCGTGCCGGCCGTGCCAGCGATGCTCCTCGCGCTGAACAATCTGATGCGCGGAGAGGACCACGATCTGTCCTTCATCCGCTTCGTTATCTCCGGCGCCTCGGCTTTGGAGCCTGGCACGCGCGCGGAGTTTCAGAAGCACGGCGTCGGTGCCATCGTCGAGGGCTACGGATTGACGGAGGCCAGCCCGGTGACGCATGCCAATCCGCCGGGCGAAGCCAACCGTCCGGGCACCATCGGCAAACCGCTGCCGGACACGGAGTCGCGTCTGGTCGATCCCGACACGGGCGCCGAGGTGGGCGACGACGCGGTCGGCGAGTTGGTGGTGCGCGGCCCACAAATCATGAAGGGATATTTCAATAACCCGCACGCCACCGAGGCGGTGCTCAAGGATGGTTGGTTGTTCACGGGCGACATGGCGCGACGCGACGCCGAGGGATATTACACCTTGGTGGATCGCAAAAGAGATATTATCAAGACCTCTGGTTTTCTGGTGTTTCCGGCGGAGGTGGAGGAAGTGTTGCGCGGCCATCCCGACGTGGCCGAGGCGGCGGTCGTCGGCGTTCCCGACCACGACCGCGGCGAAGTGGTCAAGGCGCTGATCGTCGTACGGAGCGGCGCCAAACTGGACCTCGCCGCGCTGGAGAGCCACTGCAAGCTGCACCTGGGCAAACAGAAACGCCCGCGGCAGATGGAGATCGTCAGCGAACTGCCCAAGAACTTCCTGGGCAAAGTGCTGCGGCGCAAGCTGCGTGAGTCGCCGGTCTCCGTCAACGGTAACGGCCATCAAACGCGGTAAGGCGCGTCGGGAAAGGGCGATCCAACAAGCCCGGAGCGCCGCGACGGGCATTTTTCCCGTCGTTGGCGCTCCGGGCTTGTGATTTTGTCGCCCCTCTTGACCGATCTCCCCGCGAAGGGGAAAACAAACTACAGGAGGAACCCCCATGCTCGACATCGCCATTCTCGAAGGAGTCCGAACGCCCTTCGCCAAGGCCTACGGCGCACTGGCCTCCGTGTCCGCGCAGGATCTCGGACGCATCGCCACGACCGCCGTGCTTCAGCGCGCCGGCCTGCGGCCGGACCAGGTCGATCAAGTGATTTTCGGCAACGTCGCCATGCCGCCGGACGCCGCCAACATCGCGCGCGTCATCGCCCTGCTGTCGGGCATCCCGCGCGACCGCATCGCCCACAGCGTTCAGCGCAACTGCGCCTCCGGCATGGAAGCGATCACCTCGGCCGCGCAGCTCATCCAACTCGGCGAAGCCCGCACCATCGTCGCCGGCGGCGTGGAGTCGATGAGCCGAATCCCTTTGCTCTACAATCGTGAGGCCACGGATCTGTATCTGCGGTTGGGCAAGGCGAGGAACTGGCGGCAGCGGCTCGGCGCGCTGCTGCGGTTCCGGCCACGCCATTTCAAGCCGGTGATCGGAGTGCAGCTCGGCCTGACCGACCCGGTGTGCGGCCTCATCATGGGCGAGACGGCGGAGAACCTGGCTCGCGATTTCGACCTCAGCCAGCAGGAGCAGGACGCGTTCGCCCTGGAGAGCCATCGCCGCGCTGTCGATGCTCAGAAGCGCGGCGTGCTGGCCGAGGAGATCGCGCCGGTGCCGGCCGACCTCGCCGGCCGCGCCGTCGGCGAGGACGTGCGGCCTCGCAAAGATCAGACGATGGAAGCGCTGGCCCGCCTGAAGCCGTTCTTCCAAAAGGACGGCACGGTCACGGTCGGCAACTCGTGCCCGATCACCGACGGCGCCGCGGCGGTCCTCGTCATGCCGGGCGAGTCCGTCCGCGCCGAGGGGCGCCGGCCACTCGGCTATCTGCGTGCCTACGCCTACGCCGGTTGCGATCCGGCCCGGATGGGTTTGGGGCCGGTGTTCGCCACGAGTAAATTGCTGCAAAAGACCGGGCTGAAACTAAACGATATCGACCTCATCGAGATGAACGAGGCGTTCGCGGCGGTGGTGCTGGGCAACGAGAAAGCGTTCGCCTCGCCGCAGTTCGCGCGCGATCATCTGGGACGGGAGACGCCGCTGGGCGAGTTGGACCGCAATCGGCTGAACGTCAACGGGGGTGCCATTGCTCTAGGGCATCCGGTCGGCGCGACGGGAACGCGGTTGGTGCTGACGCTGCTGAAGGAACTGCGGCGACGCAATCTGCGGCGCGGGCTGGCGACGTTGTGCGTCGGCGGCGGGCAGGGCGCGGCGCTGCTGGTAGAGACGGAATGAAGAACGAACCACAGAGACACAGAGGACAGAGAAGAAAAACATCAAACTGATCGGATACAATCATTGGTGTTCTTGTTTTCTCTGTGTCTCTGTGATTTGTTCGGCTTGAATGGAGGTAACCGCACGCAGGTCTTCCAGTCCGAATCGGTCGGCGAGCGGGGCAGCGACGGCGGTGCGAACCGAACAAAGGGACTATGTCCACTAATCCAACACAGCCGCCCGATGCCGGCTCGGCGCCAACCGCCCCTTCGCCAGTTGTATCAGTGCCCGTTACGATTCATGAGGCCGAATTGGCTTCGGGAGCGTCCGGTGGCGTCATTCGCGGCGCGGAGATTGATGCCGGCGCTGCTGTGGTGCGGCGACGGGCTGGTGAGAATGTTGTGGTATGCGGGGACGATTTGAAGGCCAACCGCCGGCAGGCCGAACAAATCGAGGCTGCGGTCGGTCCTTATGTGCGCAGCGCCCCCCACAAGCAATCGGCCGGTTCGCGTGCGCTGCCGCACTTCCAGCAACAGGATGGGAGCCACGAAGGCCATACCTTCTACGAGACACCGAACTTGCGAGCCATGAGGAGGAAGTCATGAACTACTTCACGCCCGAACGCTACCTGGCCCTTCAACAGCGCGGCGACGACGCCATGGATGCCGCCGACGCGGCCTGGGAAGAAGTCGTCGAGCGTTACGACGCCTATTTGCAAATCATCCGTCCGGAGATGTCCGAATCGGTCCGTGAACTCCTGGACGGTTTCTCTCTGCACGACGCCCGCGTGCTGAGTATGGGACGGCGGGGCGACAAGTTCGTGATCTCCTTGCAACTGGACGCGCCACCCAACGAGTTGCTCACGATCACCTACACTCTGGCCGCCGCGCCCGAAATCAAGCAGAACCTTTTTCCGTGGGCGACGGCAGGTGCGACGCCGGACTGGCTCTACGAGGAAATCGAGTTGATCCGCGAGAAGGAGAGGAGCCACTTCGTCCACTCCATCCTGTTCAGCAACGGCTGGGAAGCGCGTCTGCCGTTCCGTGAAGTCCACCTGGCAACCGCCTATCCGACCTTCCCTCTCCCGCGGGTGCCGCGATTCGCTCCTCCCGCTTCTACCCCCCAATCCGCGTGAGTCGCGGTTCGTGGTTCGTTCCGCTTGAACGGAGATGATCGCATGCAGGTCTTCCAGTCTCAGACAGTCGTCGTCGAGCGGGACAACGATGGCGGCGTGAGCCTCAAGCTCGATGTACCGGATCGCAGCGTCAACGTCTTCAATCGCCAGGTGCTAACCGATCTCGATGCGGCGCTCGATGCCGTCGCCGCCGCCGCGCCGCCCCTCCTCGTCCTCCGCAGCGGCAAGAAGAGCGGCTTCGTCGCCGGGGCCGATTTGCAGGAGTTTCTCACCATTCAGGACTCCGCCAGCGCCACAGCGATTTCAGCGACGGGACAAAAACTGTTCGACAAACTCGCCGCCCTGCCCATGCCGACGATCGCGGCAATCAGCGGGCCGTGCCTGGGTGGCGGGTTGGAATTCGCTCTGGCCTGCGATTATCGGCTCGTCTTCGATAAGCCGAATACGCAAATGGGCCTGCCGGAAGTGGAACTCGGTCTACTGCCGGGCTGGGGCGGCACGCAACGTCTCCCGCGCGTCATCGGCCTGGAGCGCGCCTTGCGCGTGATCCTCGACCGCAAGCGTCTGAGCGCTCCCGAAGCATTTCGCTGGGGATTGGCGGACGCCCTCGCCTCGACGGAAGCCGAATTGCGCGATCAGTTCGCTCGTTTGATCGGTCGTGCCATCGGAGAAGGTAAGCGACAGAGGAGGGGCCTGCCCCTGCGCACCTGGCGGCAGCGCCTGCTCGAATCGAATCCGATCGGCCGCCGCGTCGTCTTTCAGGCAACCGAACGGCTGATGCGTCGCCGCGTGTGGGACGACATGCCGGCGCCCTTCGAGGCGTTAGAGGCGATCCGCACCGGCATCCAGGGCGGCATGGCCGCTGGACTGGAATACGAGCGCGGCGCGGCCGGCCGCCTCGCCGTCAGCACGGCATGTCGTAACCTTATCACGCTATTCTTCCAGACCGAGAAGGGCCGCAAATTGCCGGAGGAATTGCGCGGCGCGGCACCGATGGAAGTGCGGCGCGTCGGCGTGGTCGGGGCGGGCACGATGGGCGCGGGCATCGCCCAACTGGCCGCGTTCAAGGGCTGCAAGGTGGTTGTTCAGGAGGTCAGCCAAGCGGCCCTCGATGCAGGCCTGGAACGCATCAAGGCGCTGTTTCGCAAGGCCGTCGAGCGGCGTCTGCTGACCGAGCCAGAATCCGTCGAGCGTCTGGCCTCTATTCAAGGCACGCTCAAATGGGAGGGGTTCGACAACGTCGATGTCGTCGTCGAGGCGGCGCTGGAAGAACTCGACGCCAAGCGGGTCGTTTTCGGCGAACTGGAAAGGCATACGCGACCGGCGACCGTGCTGGCGACGAACACATCCTCGCTGCCGGTCGAACGGCTGCAAGAAGGCCTGAGTCACCCCCAGCGTGTGGCCGGGATGCACTTCTTCAACCCCGTCCACAAGATGCCGCTCGTCGAGGTCGCCCGCGCGCCTTCCTCCAACGACACAACCGCGGCGACGCTGATGCAGTGGGCCATCAATCTGGGCAAGACTCCGGTGCTCGTTCAGGACAGTCCCGGCTTCGTCGTCAATCGCATCCTGATGCCGTACTTGAACGAGGCGGTCCGGTTGGTATCGGAGGGATTGGCCGTCGAGCAGATTGACCGCGCCATGATGCGGTTCGGTATGCCGATGGGACCGCTGGAACTGCTCGATCAAATCGGCCTCGACATCGCGGCCCACGTGGCGCAGTCGATGCAGCCGGTGCTGGCCGGCCGCTTCGAGCCGAATGCGGCATTCGAGAAATTGCGCTCCGCCGGCCTGCTTGGACAGAAGAACGGGCGTGGCTTCTACCTCCACGGCGGCAAGAAACCGAAGGTGAACCGACAGGCACAGGAGTTGCTGCATTTCGAGAAGGTGGGCACCTCGGCTCAAGCGCTTCCGTCGGCCGTCCGCGTGAGTGAGGCTCGGGAGCGTATGGTGCTGCTGATGGTGAACGAGGCGGCCCTGGGTTTGAGCGAGGGGTTGACGGCTCGCGCCGGCGCGATCGATCTGGCGATGGTGCTGGGCACCGGCTGGGCGCCGCATCGCGGCGGCCCGCTGCGCTACGCCGACGACCGCAGCCCCGCTGACATCGTGCAAGCACTGATGGTGCTGGCGGCGCGGCACGGCCGTCGCTTCGAGCCGTGCGCGGAATTGAAACGCCGCGCCGAGATGAACGAACCCTTCACCCGGCCCGTACCGGCGTGCGTGTAAGGCGAACGGCCGGCGACAGCCGGCTGGTGGATGCCCGCACCAGCCGTCTGACGCCGGCCGTTCGCCCCTGAGGCAGATGATGTCGGTCGCGCAGTTCGACGTTGTTGTCGTGGGGGCTGGCTGCGCGGGATTGACGGCGGCCATCGGTTTGGCGCGGGCCGGCTTTACCGTGGCCGTTCTTGAGGCCGCACCGCTGCCCGGAAGCGGCGGGATCGGCGGCGTGTTCTTTGCGCAGAGCCTTTCCGAGCCCGACCTTCTCGGACCTCAAGGCGTCGAAGCGCTCACCTGGGAACGCCGCTTGATCGAACGCGGCCATTTCGCCACCGATGGCCGGCACCTGACCGGCTGCACCTACCGCGATCCCGATGCTTTCCATCAATGCTTCACCGTTCTGACGTCGTTGTTCGATCATCACCTGGCCCAGCTCGCCATATCGCAAGGTGTCTCTCTGCTGACGGAGACGGCGGCCGAGGGGCTAATCCGCGAGGGGCGGCACGCGATCGGCGTCGCCACGTCACGCGGGCCGGTTTACGGCGATCTCGTGTTCCTCGCCGAAGGCGACGCCGGTCATCTCGTCAGCCGCGAGGGATACGATCGTTTCGGTGATCCGCGCGAGACGCCGGGGTTTCTCTACTGCCTTCAGCAAGTCATTGAGTTGCCGCCCGGCGCCATCGAGGAGTGTTTTCAGGTTGGACCCGAACAGGGCGTCGCCCACGATTTGCTGCTGCGCAATCCCGACTGGGCCGCCCTGAACGCCCGCGGTTTCGTCTGCACCAATCGGCAGAGCGTGACGCTGAGCGTCGTGCTGCCGGTGGAGAACTTGCGCCAGCACTTCAACGGCCAACCGCTGCAATTGCTGGACTGGTTCGCCGACATGCCGGCGCTGCGTCCGTGGTGGCGTGAGGGCCGGCGCGGAGCGTGGACGGCGCGGCTGGTCCGCGACGGCGGACTGCGCGATGTGCCGTATCTCGTCGAGGACGGTTTGGCCGTCGGCGGAGCGGCGGCCGGCCTGAGTATCGATTTCCCGGTGTTGAACTCAACGGGACCGGCCACACTCACGGGGCTGTTCCTGAGTCGGGCGGTGAGGCGCATTCGATCCGAGGGCGGCCACTTCGACCGCGAGCAACTCCGTCGCTATTATGTGGAACCGCTGCGGCAGACGCGCTGCTGGCGCGACATGGAGTTTTTGCAGCGCTGGCCGGGCTACGTTCGACGAACGCGCGTGCTGTTCGATCGGGAACTGGATTTACTGCTGGATTCGGCCGCCGTCTGGACTAGGCCGAGGCGCTGGCTGCCGCGGAAACTGTTGAACTGGTTTCGCGTGCTCGGCCGAGTGCGTTGGGCGCAATGGGGGGAATTCGCGGACGATCTTCTCGATCTGGGCCATGCTCTGCGGCTCCGCGAAGTGACTCCGCGGCCGGCGCTGGCGCGGGTCTTGCTCGACGGCGCGCTCAACGCCTTCCGCGACCTGGTTCGCCGGCCCCGGCCGCATCTTCCTCCCGGTGGAGCGCTGCGGTTGCACTATTTCTCGCCGCACGACGGGGGCACGGTGAGCGCAACGCCCGCGCTGATGCGCCGCTGGTTCGCACGTTTCCAGCCGGTGCTCTCCTCGATGGCTCACATCGTCCATTGCAATAATGACAAGCCATTGTCAGCAAGAATGACGGCGATGGTTGATCTGCTGATCCGCCAGGTCAATTTGATGGACTTGCTGGCCATCGCCGGGATGGCGTTCGTGACGGCACTGGGCGGCACGCTGCTGGATGCGCTCGGCTGGGTGTTCCGCCGATTGGGTCGCCGGGACGCGGCATTCGTCGCCCCGCGCACGCTCTCGGAGGGGTTGGGCGATGCGGACCGGCCCTCCGATGACCGTCGATCGCGGCAGATGGAGCCGCTGATCCACATTGTATGGCGATCCACCCGACCACGGGAGCGAGTCGATGCCGTCCGGCGGTTGCCGCACATCTGCCCCGCCGGCGTGTTCCAGACGCAGGGAGAACTCCCGGCGGGCGTGCGGGTTCGAGTCCGTGCCGAGAGGTGCATCGCATGTGAGGCGTGCTGGCGGCTCAACCCGGCCGTCGATTGGGGAACTCTCGAAGCGCGCCCGCTGCGCGCGGCGGTTTTGTCGCCCTTGCTGTCGCGCTTGCTGGAAGCGGAGGACCGTGCCGGCCTTACTCAGCCGTCGGCCCCGCGCCGCGTCGATTCCCGGCGAGTGCACCGCAAGTTTTCTGGAACCCTCGCGCACGTTGAGGCGGGAAGCGACTTGGTTCGATTGCTCGAACAACTCGATTGGAAACTGAGCGAGTTCGAGGAGTCGCTGGTCGAGGGCCCGGCCGCGGTCGATCGGCCGCGCGGCGATCATCTGGAGATGCTGGCTCGATATGCCCAACAGTTCGCCGTCCGCATTCACGAGGTCTTGCAGGAGTCGGCCTGGCTGGACGATAGCCCGATGCGACTGCGCGCGCGGCACCTCGCCGAGGCACTCCTGACCAAGACTGAGGAGCGGGCGAGACGCACCTGGGATGGGCGCTTCGCCTGGGCGGTCGCCGACGGCCGACTGCTGCGTCAGCATCATCTCGCCGGTCTTCGCCGTCTTGTGGGTCTGGATGCTATTGTCCCTCCGAGAACACCCGATGATCCGTCCCGTGCCCTGCGGCGGGACTGGATTCCGGAAGGCGTGTCACTTCGTGCGGAGGATGCTTGCATTAAGCATTTACTGGCCGACATCGCCGCCCGGCGCTACCTGTTGGAAACGCTGGAGGTTGCTCGCCCGCCGGAGAAAGTAGTTGCACGCGCGGAATTGCTGGCGGTTCTGACCGGCGAGGTTCGAGAGGGGTTGATTGCGAGGATCGCCGAGTTGGACGCTGTTCTGGAGCGCACCACCCATGCTCCGCCCCGAGATCCGCATCGTGACGCGGAAACGTACGCTCGGCACGGCCCCGCGTTGCTCGCCGATCCGGAGCGACTCCGCTCGTTGCTCGACATCTCCGACGGATGGCAGACGATGGCGCAGCGCCGCGTGTTGCAGGCGGAACGAGAGGAGATCCTCAAAGCCGAGGAGCGGCTCGCCGCGCTGGCGAACGTCTGGCGGGACGGCGAAGACGGACGGGAGGACGAGGCGGAGGTGAGTGCCGGCTTCGCCCGCCAGGCGGCTTGCGTGCTGGCCGATAAACAATTGCTTTTGCAGACGTTTCATCGCCTCGAAGCGGGCCTTGACGCCGAACTCGCCATCGCGCTTCTGCGCGTTCGGCTCGATTACACCGCGACGCTGCTCGACGAATTCACGATCCTCGTGCGCCAGCGCCTTCGGCGCACCGTCGTCGGCAGCGACCGTCCCCTTGTCGAGTTCGGCAGCGGTCCACCCCCGAAAACGTTGGCGGAGTATCTCGCGGACGCGGCGCCGTACACATCCGGCGATTTCCTACTCGCCCCCATCAATCTGCTGCAACCGCGTCTGGTTCCCGAGATGATCCATGATACCGAGGAGATCGCCGCACTCGCGAAGCAGGCTTCACCCTACCCATTGCAAATAAAGGATAAAAGAGACACGAATTATGGACGAATTGACGTGAACCTTGCGGAGCTTGCGCGTGCCGCCGCCGATCTGCCCGATTGGCCGTGGTCCGGACCGCGCCGTGCGGAAACCTGTTACCTGATCGAGGCGCTGTCCCTGGAAGCTCTCGGCCGCCGCGCCCATCCGCACACACGCTCGCTTGACTTGGAATGGGCCTGTGCTCGGTTGCTCGCGACGGAGTCGCCGCAGCGCGGTGGCGGCTTCTGGGAGCGCTGCGCTATCCTCCAGGCTCTGACCGACGAGGTGATGCCGCGCTGGCTGAAAGGCGGCGTTGAAACGCGCGTGCGGCACTTGGGGCGCGATGTGCTGGACCTGGAAGCCCTGAAGGCGGATTTCCGGCGACGCTTGGCGGCGGCGTGGCACGCCTTTGGCGAGGCGTTAGGGCGCAATCCCGATGTGCAAGCGAGTTGCTTCGCGCTGGCCGAGGCGACCGCCTGGCTGAAGGCGGCCGACAGCACGCTTGGCCGCATGGGTTGGCTCAGTCGTCTCAGCGAGGCCGAGGAACGCGAGGAACCGGCGCCCCGGCAGGAAATCGGCCGGCGTGTGCTGGCCCACTGCCATGCCGAAGTGCGCGATCGGCTCTTTCGATTCGACGAGGATTTGGCCGCTCTGCGGCGCGGCTATTACGCTCCTCCCGTTCGCGCTGCTTTGCTGTTGCTGATCCCGGAACGCCAGCGCCCCGCCCCAGCGCCGATCAGCGACATCAAGAGAAGTATCCGCGTGCTGGTGGTTGTCGAACCGTTGCCGGCGGTGTTGCCGCAGACCGCCGAGGGCGGCGAGTTCGTGCTGGAGTCGCACTGGACGCTCGACGCCGCCGACCGCGCCGCCGTGGAGAATGCACTGCGATTGCGCGACGCAGCCCCGGACTTCGTGAGCATCGACGTGGCGGCCGTCGGCCCTCCGCGCGTAGGGCAGGCTCTGCGCGAGGTTCTCAGTCTTGGGATCGAGCATGTCCGCCTGCTCGTTCCGGATCGGGTGGACAGGACGCCGGAGGGCGCCGCCGCGGTCCTGGCAACTTCGCTCGAATCGCCCGGGCCGTTCGATCTGATTCTTGGTGCCCATCGTGCCACGCGATTGACCACGCTTGTGGCGGAAGCGTTCAAGGTGCCGACAGCGGGACACGCCGTTGAGGTGTCCTTGCACGCGAACGCAGACCAAGCGTGTCTGCGCTTGTGGAGCGCCGGCGGTCATCCGCCGCGCGAACGGCCTTTGCCTGCGGCGGTGCTAATCGAGGCGGGAACATCCTTGCGTCCCTACACCATCGCGGGCTATCTCGCGGGATTGTCGCGGTCCGTCCAAACAGTCAATACCTGAACGAAATGCGCTTCGATTTCGGGAAAAACGGCGGCGATGGAAGCCTCCTCCCTCGTAAGCGACGTAGAATTAATAGAGGAACGAGAAGAGGAGGCACCGATGGCTCACTTGGAAGCCACCCACGCGCCGACCGCGCCCCGCGTTACAGACGTGCAGATGCACGACACCCTGGCATCGAGCAATCGCCTTTGGGTGCGTGGTCGATTGGTCCTTCCGCCTCCGCCAATCCTGATCCGCCGCCGCGGCTGGTGGAAACGCTGGCGGCGAGCGCCGGTTCCTCCAATTGCGACTCTCACCGCTCACATTCAGACTCAGGTTGGCGGTGTTTCGTTGGAAGCCTCCGTGCCGATTTCGTCGAGTGGGGAGTTCGAGGTTTCCTTTGAAGCGGAGCTGCCCCCCGCCCGGCGCGGCTGGCGCATGGCCCGCCATCAAATCCGCGTTGGCGACCAAACTCTGCGAGCTTGCAACGTCGTCCTGGCCGCACCCGTCGAAAGCAACGCCGGGCTTATCGTGGTCCTGCCCGTGGAATTCACCTACGACACGCAGGGCGTCCAACGACTTACGGAGTCCGCCCTCACTGCTCGCCTGACGGAGTTGTTTCGGGCGCTGCAAGATGAGCAAGGCCGCACGCAGGCGGTCTTTTATGTGTGCCGCGTGCCGCCCGACGGTCATTCGCTGCAACCGGAATTGGCCCTGGCGGCGACCTCGCTCGGCTGGCCGAGCGGCCCGTTCGTGCTCATGCCGGGACGACGCGGCGACACGGCCGACGCCGTGGCGAAAGCCCTCGATCGGCTACGCTGGCTGTATGCCAATCGGCTCGATTTCGCGGTCATCAATCAGGAGCCGTCGGCCGAGTCGGTCCTGTCCGCGACCGTCAAAGATGAGCCGGATCGGGCGCGGGTGGTCCGTTATGCCGGCTCGTGCGAGGATCTGCGCACTCTGCGAATCAACGGTGAGAGGAGGGTGACTTCTCTCGCGCCGTGGTTGCCGCGGCCGACCCGCGCGCGGGCGGTGCCGCGCCATCCCATCGTGTTCTGCCACGGCATGTTGGCCATGACCATGCTGCGCATGCAGATCCCCGAGGACACCAACTATTTCAGCCATTTACGGCCGTTCCTGCGCGAGCGCGGCATCGAGGCGCTGTATCCCAACGTCGAGCCGACCGGCGGCGTGGCCGCTCGCGCCGAGCAGTTGCGCGACTTAATCCGGCACTGGACCGATGAGCCGGTCAACATCGTCGCGCACAGCATGGGCGGGCTGGACGCTCGCTATCTCATCACGCACCTGGACATGGCCGCGCACGTGGCCTCGCTGACGACGATTTCCGCGCCGCATCAGGGGACGGCCGTCGCCGATTGGTTCTGTCTCAATTTCCGTCAGCGCGTGCCGCTGCTGCTGACACTGGAAGCGTTCGGCCTGAATGTCGATGGCTTCCGCGATTGCCGCACCGACGTTTGCCGGTCGTTCAATGAATGCACTCCCGACGCCGCCGGCGTGCGTTACTTCTCCTACACCAGCGCCGTTCCGTCGTCGCGCGTCTCGCCGCTGCTGCGTCGAGCGTGGAACATTCTGACCCCCATCGAGGGACCGAACGACGGGCTGGTATCCGTATGCTCCGCGGCGTGGGGTGAAGTAGTCGGCATGTTGGCGGTGGATCATTTCGCGCAAACGCCGGACGGCCTGTTCGTGCGGCCCGGCGAGAACTTCGACGCGCTCACGTTCTACTCCCGTCTCCTCGAAAATCTGGCCCATCGTGGTCTGTAGGCGCCTGGCGTCTCGTTCTGGGTAAGAAAACGAAATCGGGAGAAATAGACGAGACAGATAGGGCAAGCAAACCCGTGTTGCTTGCGTCAGGCACAAATTACAAGCTTTCCAGGCAGGTTTTACAAATCGCCTGGCGGCGCGCAATCTTCCTACCGCTCGTAAAGACATATTCTCATTCCGTTAAGGGATGGGAGGGGAACGCTTTAAGGCGAATCGCTTGCATGTCCTCGAATCGAGGGGTGCAATTGGCATCGCGCTTGCGTAGGAGGTAAAGCGTTTTTCCGGACGCACGGCGCTGGGCAGCCGGGCTGCTCTCGCTCCCCCGTGAGAGATTGCCAGACGGTCCCTGGAAGCGGCGTCTGGACGTGGCCCACCCGGATCGACATGCGGTTCTTGCGCCCGTCCCCCGGACGCGAGAGGCGTCTGACCGGGCAGGCACTTTCGGAAGGGCGGTCTCCCCCGGCTGCCATTCCACCCCTCCGTGTTCCGGCCCTTGGCCCCCGTGCAAAGGCGATCCTCTCCCCCGAGGGTCGCCTTTTTTCTTTCCCTGATCTCCCCACGGGTAGGTGCCGCGAGCCGAGCGGCACTTCGCGTCCGGCTCGGCTCGCCGGACCTACCAATCAATCCAGGCGCAGCAGCCAACTCGCCAGGCCGAGCGCGAGAACGCCCAGCGCGGCCAGCACGCCGCTGGAGCGCAGAAGGATCGCCGCGTTGGGCTGATATTCTCCCGACCCGCCCAGCAGTTCACGATAGGCGTCCAGCGCCCAGCCCTGCGGCGTCAGCAGCGTGACGAATTGCGTTTGTTCCGGCATCATCTCGCGCGGCAGCACGCAGCCGCCGACCACCGCCAGCACCAGTACGAGAAGTCCGCCATAGATCGCCACTTGCAACTCGCTGCGCGCCACCGAGGCGATGAGCATCGCCAGGCCCATCGCCGCCAACGAGGTGGACAGCACCACCGGCAGCAGCCAGGCGAGTTGTTCGAGCAGCGACCAATCGTCCGGCCCCCAGCGGACGCCGAACAGCCAGCGGCTGGCGATCAACAGAAACAAGGTCTGTCCCACCGAGAGCGCGAAGCACGGCACCATCTTTCCCATGAGAATATGAGCGCGCGTGAGTGGAGCGACCTGCAAGCGCCGCAGCGTGCCCTGGCGTCGTTCGGCGACGAACACCCAGCCGACGATCAGCACGAGGAAGAACACGAACATGACCACGAACATCGGCACGAGGTGCTTGTAGTGTTCGCCGCCGTGGCGCAGCAGCCCCGTGCCTTCTTTGTTCGTGTAATCCTCCGCCTTCGCTTCTTCCTTGTGCGGCTCGTCGGTCGATTTGGTCAGCGTGTCCCACGTCTTGCCGCGCAGGTTGTACTTGCGGAACTGCTCGGCCAGCGCCTTCTGCACGCCGTCGCCGACCTTCTCCTTGTATTGCTGAGAGGTCTTCGGATCGCCGCCGGAGGCCTTCTTGAGCAGTTCGCCGAGCGTGATCGTCTTGCCCATGAGGAATTGAACCTGTCGCGGCACCGGCAGATTGACGTTGTCGCCCAGCAATTGAATGAATTCCGGATCGCTCAACCGCTCGAAGGCGCGGCCGATCATCCACGGCAGAATGACGCGCAACAGCGACACCTGCACCACCTGTTCGATCACCGCCGAGGTCATCGGCTGCTTCTCGTCTTTCCACAGCTGCGCGTCGATTTTGTCGAGAAAGACGCCGTCGCGGTGGAACGGGTTGAGACCGTCGGCAAGGAACGAGCATCGGTTCATCTTGGCGGTGAAGCCCGGCTCGAAGATGAGGACGGCGGCGCGTTTGTGTTCGCGGATGAGCCGCTCGGCCTCTTCCGGACCGGCCCGAATGACCTCGACCCGGACGCCCGCCGTCTCAGCCAGGTCGCGCTGAACCTCATGGGACCAAGGCACGCCAGAGTGCAAGCCCGAACCTTGATCGAGGTCCACGATGGAGATGCGCAGATGATTGTCCGGCTTCTGTCCGAATCCCTCTCCGACGAACAAACCGAAGACGAGGATGAACAGCAACGGCAGCACGAATAGGAGTATCAGCGCCACCGGGTCGCGCAGCACGAGGCGCAATTCCTTTTTCACCAGCGTCCAGATGATGCCCATGACAATGCTCCGTTGGCTGCAAACGGCTAATCGCGCAGCGCGCGACCCGTGAGGTGCAGAAACACCCGTTCCAGGTTGGTTTCCTCGATGTCGAGACTGACCAGTTCCGCCCGCGCTTGCTGCAAGACGCGCATCAACTCCACCAATGCTCCCTTGACGTCGGCGCACTCCAGCTCAAGAGGCCGGCCATCGCGTTCGCTCAAGGAAACGCCGGGCAACGTCTTGAATTGCTCGCGCCCCAGCGTGGTGATGGCCTCGGCGTTTTTCTGGTTCAAGGAAATACCGGGCAACATCTTCAGTTGTTCGCGCAAGGAAGGCGTCAGCGTGGCGACACGAAAGCGGATCGTTCCCGGCAGAAGTTGCAGAAGTCGCGGCAACGTGTCGCACGCTTCCAATCGGCCGCCGTCCATGATGCCGATACGGCCGCACAACGCCTGCACTTCCTCCATGTAATGGCTGGTGTAAACCAGCGTTATGCCCTCGCCGTTGAGCCGTCGCACTTCCTCGAAGATGTGGTTGCGCGACTGCGGATCGACGCCGACAGTCGGCTCGTCAAGCAGTAGCAGACGCGGGCCGTGGACCAGGGCGATGCCGAGATTAAGGCGGCGTTTCATGCCGCCGGAGAAGGTGCGCACGCGGTCGCCGGCCTTGTCCTCCAGGCCGACCGCCGCCAGGATGCGCTCGACCCGGCGGCTCAACTCCGCACCGCGGATGCCGTAGAGTCCGCCGAAGAAA
>DATBGU010000353.1:0-21958 GCA_036557825.1 Gemmataceae bacterium | reverse complement strand
CACCCCTGAAACCACGCTGCTGGTCAAGGAGGCCCGCGCTCGGGGTTGCCACGTCATCACCGGCGTCGAGTTGTTCGTCCGCCAGGCCGCTCAGCAATTCAAGCTGTTCACCCAGCGCGACGCGCCCATCGACCTGATGCGCAAGGCCGTCAAACGCGCCCTGTCGCCGGTCGTCATCCGCGACGAAGAAGACCAGGGAGGCGGATGAGCGAAGCAATTCTCTTCCTGATCGGCCCGCGCGGCAGCGGCAAAAGCACGGTCGCCCGGCTGCTGGCGCGCGAACTGGGCTGGGACTGGCTCGATGCCGATGATGTGCTGGAACAGCGTCACGGCCGGTCGGTGCGCGCCATCTTCGCGGCGGAGGGCGAAGCGGGTTTCCGCGACAAGGAAACCGCCCTCCTGGAGGAATTGTGCCGTCTGCGGCGTCACGTCGTCGCGACCGGCGGCGGCGTCGTGCTGCGCGAGGGCAACCGCGAGCTGCTGCGCCGAGCGGGGCGCGTCGTTTGGTTGACCGCCGACATCGAGACGCTGTGGCAGCGCTTGCAAGACGATGCCGCGACAGCAGAGCGCCGTCCCGCGCTGAGCGTCGGGGGACGCGAAGAGATCGCTGAAATCGTGCATATACGAGAGCCGTTTTATCGTCAATGCGCCGATTTCGTCGTCGAAACCGGCGGGCGCTCGCCGGTCGAGATCGCCGTCGAGATCCTGCGCTGGGCGAGTGGAGAACGCTGAGAGGCGGCAACATTTTGCCGACTAGCCCGGAGCGCCAGCGACGGGCGCCCGTCGCTGGCGCTCCGGGCTAGTCGTTCCTTTCATTCGTGCCGCAAGCGGCGGATGAAGATATGTTCTACTTCTGGCTCCTCGTGGTGTTCGCAATCGGCGTCGGCGTCGGCGGCGTGGTCAACTACTGCTTCTACCGTCTGCCGCTGGAGAAAAGCATCCTTTGGCCAGGGCCGCGCTGCGGCCTGTGCTGGCAGCCGATCCGCTGGTTCGACAACATTCCGCTCGTCGGTTATTGCGTGCTGGGCGGTCGCTGCCGGACGTGCGGCGGACGTATCCCCGCTCGTCATCTCGTCGTCGAACTGCTCACCGGCCTGCTGTTCGCCGGACTGTTTTACGCCGAGATCGGCCGCAACATAATGAACCTGCCGTTCCTACACGACCATCAAAAGACCATTTTGGAAGGCCATGTGCCCGCGGCGGCCTGGGCGGTGTTCGCCACGCACGCCGTACTGATGAGCTTTCTGCTGCTGACCTCTCTGTGCGATCTCGACGACATGGCGATTCCGCTGCC
Organism: Gemmataceae bacterium; assembly: GCA_036557825.1. Lineage (GTDB taxonomy): Bacteria > Planctomycetota > Planctomycetia > Gemmatales > Gemmataceae > JAJPHU01. Next base: position 20,664 of record DATBGU010000353.1, on the reverse strand, counting down.
GATCACGATCACCGGGACACTGATCGGCTTGGGTTGCAGCATGTTCTTCGCGTGGCCCTGGCCCGACACGGGACGACCGTTGCCCCCGGCCAGCGGCATCTTCCCGCCGCACCTGGACCCCGGACTGTATCCCTGGCCGGTGTGGTATCCGTTGCCGGATTGGCTGCCGCCCGGCAGCTGGCAGCTTGGACTCGCCACCGGACTGGCCGGCGCCCTCGCCGGCATGATGGTCATGCGCGTGGTGCGCTTCCTGTTCGGACTGACGCGCGGCATCGAGGCGCTGGGCGTCGGCGACGCCGACCTGATGATGATGGCCGGCAGCTTCGTCGGCTGGCAGCCGGTGCTGCTGTCGTGCTTCGTCGCCGCCTTTCCCGGTCTGCTGTTCGGCGTCGCACAGCTGGCGCGGCGCGGCAATCAAACGCTGCCGTTCGGGCCGTCGCTGGCCATCGGCGTGCTGATGACGCTATGGTTGTGGCCGTATCTGGACGACTCCGAATCGTTGCGATTGGTGTTCTTCCATCCACTGTTTTTGGGTAGCATCGTCGGCGGCGGCACGCTGTTCCTCCTCCTCGCCGGCCTGCTGTTCCGCTTCGTGCTGGGCCCGCCGACGCAAGAACCGAGTCCGTGACGCCGAAATTGTCTTGACAGTCTCCGCGGCCCTTCCCAGCATATCCTTGGCATGGGGACGCCGGTTTTCACATCCTTTCAACCGAGGTGTGCTCATGGGGAACACTACCATTGTCGCGCTCGCCGTCGGCGGCGTGGTGCTGCTGCTCATCTTCTGGCTCATCGCCGTCTACAACCGCCTGGTGCTCGGCCGGAACCGCTACCAGAACGCCTTCGCCCAGATCGACGTGCAGCTCAAGCGGCGTTACGATCTGATTCCCAATCTGGTGGAATGCGTCAAGGGCTACATGAGCCACGAGCGCGAAACGCTGGAGGCGGTCATCAAGGCCCGCAACAGCGCCTTCGCGGCGGCGCAGAAGGCGGCCGGCAATCCCGGCGATCCGCGCATCATGACCGAGTTGAACCAGGCCGAGGCCCAGCTGGGCGGCGCGCTGGGCCGGCTCATCGCCGTGGCTGAGGCCTACCCCGACCTGAAGGCCAATCAAAACATGATGTCGCTGCAAGAGGAGCTGACGTCCACCGAGAACAAGATCGGCTTCGCGCGGCAGGCGTTCAACGACGCCGTCACCACCTACAACAATCAGCGCCAGGTGTTTCCCACCGTCGTGGTGGCCGGCATGTTCGGCTTCGCGCCGGCGAGCTTGCTGGAGGCCGAACCCGGTCAGCGCGAAGCGCCGAAAGTGTCGTTCAAGTAAGGCTCCCGATGGCTGTCGATTTTTTCCAGCAGCAGGACACGGCCCGCCGTAAGACCGCGCTCCTCGTGGTTTACTTCGCGTCGGCGGTGCTGACGCTCGTCGTCCTGATCTACTTGCTCTGCGTCGTTCTATTCCACTTGCCGCCCAGCGACGCCGAGCCGTCCGCGCCGCCGTGGTGGTGGGACCCGCAACTGCTCCTGATTGTCGTGGTGGGGGTCGTCGCGGTGGTCGGCGGCGGCAGTTTGATCAAGACGGTTGAGCTGGCGGCGGGAGGCAAGACGGTGGCGCTGATGCTCGGCGGCCGGCTCGTGCCCAACAACAGCAACGAGCCGGCGCAGCGCCGCCTGCTCAACGTGGTCGAGGAAATGGCCATCGCCTCGGGGGTGCCCGCCCCGCCGGTCTACCTGTTGCCGCACGAAACCGGCATCAACGCCTTCGCCGCCGGCCACGCGCCGGACGACGCCGTCGTCGCCGTGTCGCGGGGCTGCCTGGAGTATTTGACGCGCGACGAGCTGCAAGGCGTGGTGGCCCACGAGTTCAGCCACATCCTCAACGGCGATATGCGCCTCAACATCCGCCTGCTGGGATTGATTTTCGGCATCCTGGCCCTGTCGCTGATCGGCCGCATCCTGATGGCCTCCGCCGCGCGCGGCTCCTCCTCGCGGGGCGGCAAAGGCAGCGGCCGGTCGGACTTGCTGCTGCTGGGCCTGGGGCTGTACGTGCTCGGCCTGGCCGGAGCGTTCTTCGGCTGGCTGATCCAGGCGGCGGTGTCACGGCAGCGCGAGTTTCTGGCCGACGCCAGCGCCGTGCAGTTCACGCGCAATCCCGACGGCATCGGCGGCGCGCTCAAGAAGATCGGCGGATTGGCCGAGGGCGCGACCATCGCCAACCCCCGCGCCCAGGAAGTCAGCCACATGTTCTTCGCCGACGCCTTCACCCACCGTCTGAGCAATCTGTTCGCCACCCATCCGCCGTTGGCCGAGCGCATCAAGCGGCTCGATCCGCACTTCGACGGCAAGTATCCGGTCGTCCGTCCCCTCCCCGCCGGCCCGGAAGAGCCGAAAGCTCCGCGTGGAGAGCGCCGGCTGCCCATCGTCGGCGGACGGCTGGGCGCCGCCGCCCTTGCGGGAGCGAGCGCGGAAGCGGAGGTAGCCGCTTCGCGCGTCGGCACGGTAACACCTTCGGAAGTCCACTACGCCGAGGCCATGCACGCCGACATCCCGGAGCCGCTGCGCTCGGCCGCTCAGGAACCATTCGCCGCTCGCGCCCTGATCTATGCCTTGTTGCTCGATTCACGCGAACCGATCCGCGCCGCGCAGCTGGCTCAGCTCCAGCGCGAGGCCGAGCCGCGCGATTACGAGCAAACGCTGCGGCTGGTCGAGGCGGTACGCCGGCTGCCGGACGCCGACCGCCTGCCGCTGGTGGACCTGGCGATTCCGGCCTTGCGGCAGATGTCGCCGCGGCAGCATCAGGTGTTCCGCGCGCAGATCGAGGGGTTGATTTACGCCGATCAGCAGGTGAGCATTTTCGAGTACGCCCTGCACTGCGTGCTGAAACGGCACCTGGACGCCGACTTTCAGCGCGTGCGGCCGCGAACACGGTACGGCTCGGCGATCAAGCTCGCGCCGCAGGTGGCGACGGTGCTATCGCGGCTGGCGTGGGAGGGGCAGCCGGAAGAGGAGGCGGCGCGGACGGCTTTTGAAGCCGGCATGCGCTGCTATCTGGGCGGCGATCTCGGCCCCTATCGGCTGTTGCCGCCGGCGCAGTGCCCTCTGGCGGCGTTCGACGCGGCACTGCGCACGCTCGCCGAGGCCACGCCGGACATCAAGCGGCGCGTCGTGGTGAGCGGCGCGACCTGCATCCTGGCCGATCGGCAAGTCACCGTCCGCGAGGGCGAGCTGCTGCGCGCCATCAGCGCCACGCTCGGCTGCCCCATGCCGCCGCTGTACATCGAGGAAAAACCGGCGGGCGAATTGTAACTGGGCGTGTTTCCGTTCCGATGGCCGCACGCTGGCGACCGGCGGTCACGGCCGCGTCCTACTGTGGGACATGACGAAAATGCCCCAGTAACAACTTACGTACCCATTCACGGGTCGATGGACACAAAGTGTAAACTGGCCACGCTTCGTTTAAGAAGGGACGGCCCCTACCGATTCGGTGGCCACCGGCAGCGAACCTCGCCAGCCCGGTCAGCGCGCCCAGTGCCACAAGCGCACCGCTCCATCCTTGCCCGTCGTCAGAGCGTGCCGGCCGTCGGGCAGCACCGCGACGCTGAGAAGGCCATCTGACTCGGTCTCGGATACGCCCAATTGCTTGCCGGACGACACCTCCCACAGGCGCACGGTCGGATCATTATCCCAGCCGCAGGAGACGACGCGACGGCCATCGGGAGTGAAGACGGCGCCCTCGATACCGCCCGCAGGGTTCTTCAGGCATTTCACTTCCTTGCCGTCGGCCACGCGCCAAATGCGTATGGTCTTGTCGTAGCTGCACGAGACCAGGAATTTGCCGTCGGCGGAGAACGCGATGCTGGCGACCTCCAATTCATGCCCCTTCATGGCACGGATTTCCGTACCTTTTTCCACGTCCCACAGTCGTATTGTGCCCCGTCCCCCCTCGACCGCGAAATGGCCAGCCGCCAGCAGTTTGCCGTCCGGCGACAGGGCCAGACAGCGAACCTTGTCGCGAACATCTTTGAAAGTGCGGATTTCTTTGCCCGTGGCCACGTCCCAAACGCGGATTGACCGGTCCCATGCTCCACTCAACGCCTGCTTGCCGTCCGCCGTCAGCAGCGTACCCCAGACGACCTGAGTATGACCTTTCATCTCGTGGAGGAATTTACCCGTTCGGACATCGAACAGACAGACATTTCGCCCGCCGGCGATGACGTGCTGGCCATCCGGCGAAAATGACACCGACCAATAGCCCTGCTTGTTCTCGCCGAAGGCGCGGATCTGCTTTCCACTGGTGAGATCCCAGTACCGGATGTTGTCCCATCCTGCCGTGACCGCGTGTTTGCCGTCGGGGGACAGGGCCACGCGCCTTGCCCAGTGCGAACTTACGTTATTGAATTCGCCCGTGTGTTCACCGAGTCGGCGGACCATTTCAATCTTTACCGTGGCGATGGCGTCGATGACCCGTGCCGCCCGCAGCCGAACGTCGGGATCGGTCCGCTTGTCGTTGGCGGTTCGCCGCAACGCCGCCAGGGCCGGCGGGCCGATGGCGATCAGATGCCGGATCGCCTCTTCGCGTTCTTTCAACGAGTCCGCATCCAACTGAGCGATCAACTTGTCAATGGTGGTGGCATCCGCGGGCGGTTTGGTTCTTTCCGGCTTGTTTTCTCCTCCCATCGCGGCCAGGACAAGCACGGCCAGCACGAACAGACGTGTGCCGATTCGCATGATGTGCACGCCTCCAGTTCACCAGGGCGTTTACGTTGGTAACGGATAGTATACGCCGCCCCGGTGGGGTTGCCAGAAGCGGTCGGACGAGGGCTGTCCCTATGGGAAATTGTGCTACCTCCGGTTTCCGCTCGGACCTCCGCTCCTCGCGGCACGCATGTCACCCGCGACCCGTGAACGGATACCAACTTACCAACCCGCGGCGCCGGCAAGGAGCGTCCTCGCAGACACCGTGGCCCAGACCAAAATACGCGCCGGCTATTCCCAATCGCATTCGGCCGGTTATAATGGGCCGATACTCGTTCTCAGCGTTTTCCCTTCTCCCCAACATGGGTCGGAACGGGCGATGTTCTTCGATCCCGGTCCTTGAAACTCGGTTCGCGCCTCGCCACGGAACGGGCGGGTCGGTGACATTACAGACGGATCATCCCCATGACGACACGACTTTCCCGCGAAGAGTTCCTCCACAACCTCCAAGACAGCGGTCTGCTCTCCCATGAAGAACTGAAGAAGTGCGCGGAGCAAGCGTCGGGTCCGGGAGACGGCGAGGCGCTGGCGCAGCGGCTGATCGCGGCGGGAAAACTGACGACCTTTCAGGCCGCCGCCGTGCGCCAACGGCGGTTCGAGGAACTGCGGATCGGCAATTATCAGGTGCTCGACCGCCTCGGCGCCGGCGGCATGGGCACGGTCTTCAAGGCCATGCACCGGCGCATGAAGCGCGTGGTGGCCCTGAAACTGCTGCTGCGCAGCGTCGCCCAGTCCGAGAAGTTCGTGCAGCGCTTCCAGCGCGAGGTCGAGGCCGTCGCTCAGCTGAGCCATCCCAACATCGTCATGGCCCACGACGCCGACGAGTGCGACGCCGGCCATTTTCTCGTCATGGAGTTCGTCAACGGTCGCGATCTGGCCACCGAGGTGCAGACGCGCGGACCGCTGCCGATCGCCGAAGCGGTGGACTGCATCGCGCAGGCCGCGTGCGCCCTGGAGTACGCTCACGGGCGGGGAATCATTCACCGCGACATCAAGCCGGCCAACCTGCTGCGCGATGTCAGCGGCATCGTCAAGGTCGCCGACCTCGGCCTGGCCCGCTTCAACGATCAGTTCAGCCGGCACGAGGAGATGTCCGCCCTGACCCAGGCCGGCTCGATCATGGGCACCGTCGATTTCATGCCGCCCGAACAGGCGCTCGGCCTGACCAGCATCGACCATCGCGCCGACATCTACAGCCTGGGCTGCACGCTGTACTTCCTGCTGACCGCTCGCGCGCCGTATCTCGGCCAGACCATGATGGTGATCCTCCTTCAGCACCGCGAAGGCCCCATCCCCTCGTTGCGCTCGGCCCGCTCCGACGCGCCGGCCGCCCTGGAGGATCTCTTCCGGCGGATGCTGGCCAAGAAGCCGGAAGAGCGCCCGGACTCGATGTCCGAAGTCGTGCGCGCCCTGGAGGCGCTGACGCCCGCGTTGTCGCAGCCAAGGCCGGCCGAACCCGAAGCCACGGGAGCGACCGTCCTCGCCTCCGCGCCGGCGGCGCTGACGGCGGCGGCCGATCAAACCGTCGATCTGCCGCCCGCCGGCACTCCCGAAACCACCCACACAACCGTCCTGCTGGTCGAGCCTTCCCGAACGCAGCAGGCCATCGTTCGCAAGTATCTGCAAGAGATCGGCTTCGCCGACGTTTCCGCCGCCGCGTCGGGAGAGAAGGCGCTGGAGATCGCCCGCGCCGCCGCGCCCGCCGTCGTGGTCAGCGCTCTGTATCTGCCGGACATGACGGGGGCGCAGCTGGCGCAAAAGATGTGGGCCGAGAAAGGTCTGTCTTCTCTCGGATTTGTGCTGATTACCAGCCAGGCCGACGCCGAGGAGCCACACTTGGAGGGCCAGCACGGCAAGATGGTCCGCCTGGTGAAGCCGTTCGACGCGGCTCGGCTGGCCGAGGCGCTGGCCGCGGTCACGGGCGATCGGGCGGCCGGCCCCGCTCGGCTCCGCGTGCTGCTGGTGGATGACAGCGCCGCGGCGCGGAAGCACGCGCGCGGCGTGCTGGCGGGACTGGGACTGAGCGATATCACCGAGGCCGGCGACGGCGCCGAGGCGACGGCCCTGCTCGAAAAGCAGACCTTCGATCTCGTGGTGACGGATTACAACATGCCCCGCCTCGACGGCCGAGGACTGATCGAATTCATCCGGCGGCGCAGCGCCATCCCCTCGGTCCCGGTCATCATGGTGACGACCGAAACGGACCCGGACCGGCTGCAAGCCGTGCGGCAGCTCGGCGTCGAGGCCATCTGCGACAAACGTTTCCGCGTCGAGGTCGTCCGCGCGGTCGTGGAAAAACTGGGAGCGTCCTAATTGGGAGCGCGGCCGTCTCGGCCGCACCAGGCGGGCGGGACGCCCGCGCTCCCAGAGAGGACGCTGCCAAAAAAATAGGGTGAACGGCATGTCGGAGCTTCAAGAAGCGGCCAAGGAATTCTTGATCGAGAGCCACGAGAACCTCGATCAGCTCGACACCGACCTGGTCGGTCTGGAAAAATCGCCCGCGCCGAAGGAGGCGCTGGGCCGCATCTTCCGCGCCCTGCACACCATCAAGGGCAGCTGTTCGTTCCTCGGCTTCCCCAAATTGGAAGCGCTGGCCCACGCCGGCGAGGATCTGCTCGGCAAACTGCGCGACGGCAAGCTGGCCTTGAACCAGGGCATCACCGATGCCCTGCTGCGCATGGTGGATGCCATTCGGCGGATGCTCGCCGACATCGAGAACACGGGCAGCGACGGCGACGACGACGAGGCGGAGTTGATCGCGCTTCTGAGACGGCTGGCCGCCAATCAGTCCCCGGCCGTCGATCCGCGGCCTTTGGTCGGAACCATGCTGACCGTCGATACGCGCATGGCGTCCGTCGCGGAGGCGGCCACGTCGGACTTCGCGCTGGCCGACGAAATCGCCGTCACCGCCGACGAGAGCGAAATTGCCCTCCCCACCGACGGAACCATCGCGTTCGACTCCGCCGTCTACGACTCCTCCGTTCGCATCAACGTCGATCTGCTGGACAAGCTCATGACGCTGGCGGGCGAGATCGTGCTGGCCCGCAATCAGATCTTGCAGTACAGCCAGCAGCAAGGCGACGCCGCCTTTCAGAACACCTGCCGCCAGCTGAACCTGATTACCACCGAGCTGCAAGAGCACGTCATGAAGACGCGCTTGCAGCCGATCGGCAACGTCCTGAGCCGTTTTCCGCGCCTGGTGCGCGACGCCTCCCACGCCTGCGGCAAAAAGGTGCGTCTGGAAACGGAGGGCAGCGAGACGGAACTGGACAAGACGCTGCTGGAAGCGATCCGCGATCCGCTGACGCACCTGGTCCGCAACGCCATCGACCATGGCATCGAGTCGCCGGAGGCCCGCCGCGCCGCCGGCAAGCCGGAGGAAGGCTGCGTCCGGCTGTGCGCCTATCACGAGGGCGGGCAGGTCAACGTCGAGATCCGCGACGACGGCGGCGGCATCGATCCGGAGCGCGTCAAGCAAAAGGCGCTCGAACAGCGTCTGCTCAGCAACGAACAGGCCGCTCGCATGAGCGCCCAGACGCTGCTGGGGATGATCTTTCTCCCCGGGTTCTCGACGGCCCCGGCCGTCACCACGCTGTCCGGCCGCGGCGTCGGCATGGATGTGGTCAAGACCAACATCGAGAAGATCGGCGGCTCGGTCGATGTCCACAGCGTCATCGGCCAGGGCACGATCGTGCGCATCCGCATTCCGCTGACCCTGGCCATTATCAAGGTGCTGATCGTCAGCAGCGCCGGCGACCGCTACGCCATCCCGCAGGTCAGCATCGTTGAACTGGTCCGCGTCGAGGGCGACAAGGCGCGCAAGAGCATCCAGCGCATCCACGGCGTTCTCGTCTATCGCTACCGCGATCGGCTGCTGCCGCTGGTGAACCTCAATCAGGTGCTGCAAGTCGAGTCCGACGCGGCCGGCGAGGAGGACGCGGTCAATCTCGTCGTCTTGCAGGCGGCGGACCGGCAGTTCGGTCTGGTGGTGGACCGCATCAACGACACGCAGGAGATCGTGGTCAAACCGCTGTGGAAGCACCTGAAAAGCCTGGCGTGCTTCGCGGGGGCCACCGTCATGGGTGACGGCAAGGTGGCCCTGATCCTGGATGTGTTCGGCCTGGCCCAGCGCTCGGGCGCCGTCTCCGACCTGCAAGGGTTGGCCGTGAGCGAGACGCAGCTTTCCGAACGCCGACCGGACGAGCGCCCCGGCGTGCTGCTGGTCGAGGGGCGCGATCGCGGGCGCATGGCCATCCCGCTGGCGCAGGTGTCTCGCTTGGAGGAGTTCCCGCGCTCGCGCGTCGAACGGGTGGCCGGCCGCCCGGTGGTGCAGTACTGCGGCCAAATCCTGCCGCTGCTCGACGTGGACGCCGCGCTGGCGGCGAACGGGCGCGCGGAAGATGAGGACGACCGCGAGGCGTTCCCGGTCGTCGTTTACTCGCGGCCGGAGCGACCCATCGGCCTGATCGTGCGGCGCATTGTGGATATCGTCGAGCAGAACAGCGAAGTGCAAGGCCCGTCGTCGCGGCCGGGCGTGGCCGGCACCGCCGTCCTTCAAGGGCGCGTCACGGAGATGCTCGACATCGAGGCGCTGATCGGCGCCGGCGCGGAGGGCTGAGCGATGGTGGAGCGGCGACAGTTCTGTTCCTTTTTCCTGGATGGGCTGCGCTTCGGCGTGGACGTGCGGAAGGTGCAGGAAGTCGTGCCCTATCAGGAGATGACGCGCGTGCCGCTGGCACCGCCGACGGTGCGCGGGCTGCTCAATCTGCGCGGGCAAATCGTCACCGGCATCGACCTGCGGCGCCGCCTGGATCTGCCGGAGCGTCCCGCCGACCGCCTGCCGATGAACGTCGTGCTGCGCGGCGAGGACAGTCCGGTCAGTTTCCTGGTAGACGACATCGGCGAGGTGATCGAGGTGGACGCCGACGCCTGCGAGCCGCCGCCGGACACGCTGCGCGGCCGAGTCCGCGAATTGATTCAAGGCGTTTATCCCCTCCCGGACGAGCTGCTCCTCGTGCTGGACACCGATCGGACGGTGAACGTGACGAAGGGCGGCCACCTGGAGGAATGAAAAACAACGGGGAGAGATTCCAGTGGCAAGTCGAGTACACACGCGCGGAAACGATCGAGTCAACAAGGCCGGCCACCGTCTCTCGGAGCGCGAGTTGGCCGAGCAGGCGGGCCGCGTCGCCGCCATCAACAAGTCGATGGCCGTCGCCGAGTTCGAGCTGGACGGCACCGTCCTGACGGCCAACGACCACTTCCTCAAGGCGATGGGCTATGCGCTGGAGGAAATCCAGGGCCGGCACCACAGCATGTTCGTCGAGGACGATTACCGTCAAAGCCAGGAGTACAGGGATTTCTGGACCAAGCTCGGCCGCGGCGAATATCACACCGGCGAGTATCTCCGGGTCGGCAAGGGCGGCCGCGAAGTGTGGATTCAAGGCTCCTACAACCCCATCTTCGGACCCGATGGCAAACCGTTCAAGGTGGTCAAATACGTCAACGACGTGACGGGGCAGGTGAAGCTGCGCCGCGACTTGCAGTCGGTCATGGAAAAGGCGGCCGAGGACGCGGAAACCCTGGCCAGCGCGTCGCAGGAATTGAACGCGGTCAGCCAGCAGATGGCCAGCAGCGCCGAGGAGACGCGCGCCCAAGCCAACGTCGTCTCCGGCGCGGCCGAGCACGTGAGCAGGAACGCCGAGAGCGTCTCCAAGAGCGTCGAAGATCTCGGCGCCAGCATCCGTGAGATCGCCAAGAACGCCCACGAGGCGGCGCGTGTGGCCACCACCGGCGTCGAGGTGGCCAACACCACCACGGCCACCGTCGCCAAGCTCGGCGAATCGTCGGCCGAGATCGGCAAGGTGCTGAAGGTCATCACCTCGATCGCCCAGCAGACCAACTTGCTGGCCTTGAACGCCACCATCGAGGCGGCGCGAGCCGGTGAGGCGGGCAAGGGGTTCGCGGTGGTGGCCAACGAGGTCAAGGAGTTGGCGCGCGAGACGGCCAAGGCCACCGAGGACATCGGCCAAAAGATCGACGCCATCCGGCAAGTTACGCAAGGCGCGGTCGAGGCCATCGCCCAGATCAGCAAGATCATCGTGCAGATCAACGACTACCAGGCGACCATTGCCAGCGCCGTCGAGGAGCAGTCGGCGACAGCGCGGGAGATCGGCCGCAGCGGCACCGACGCGGCACGCGGCAGCGCCGAGATCGCTCGCAACATCACGTCGGTGGCGCAGGCGTCGCAGCAAGCAGCGGAGGGGGCGGCCAACACCCAGCAAGCCGCCAAGGAACTGTCGCACTTGGCGTCGGAGTTACAGCGCTTGGTGGAGCATTTCAAAGGTGCTCGCCGGAGCGCCGGTTCGAGCAGTCGGTTGTCGTGAGGCGAGCGGGGCTGGATGAAACGTCATGGACACGATTCGCGTGTTGCTGGTCGATGACGCCGCTGTCGTGCGGCGTCTGGTGGCGAACGCCCTGAACCGCGATCCGGCCCTCGAAGTGGTCGGCACGGCGGCGGACGGGCGCATCGCTCTGAACCAACTGTCCACGCTCCAACCCGACGTGGTTCTGCTCGACCTGGAGATGCCGGTCCTGGACGGACTGCAAACGCTGGTCGAACTGCGGAAAACGCATCCGCGGCTGCCGGTCATCATGTTCAGCCGCTTCACTCAGCGCGGCGTCGAGGCCACCGTCCACGCTCTGACGCTCGGCGCCGACGACTACGTTCCCAAGCCCGGCGACGGACTGGAAGTCGGCGCTTGCATCGAGCAACTGCTGATTCCCAAGATCAAGCTGCTGTGCAGGCGCGGCGAGCCGGGAGCGTCAGCGACCGGAGGCAAAACTCCGGTCGCTGACGCTCCCAGCTCGCCAACTCCGGTCGCTTACGCTCCCGGCTCGCCAAAGTTTTGTTCGCGCATCGAGGCCGTCGCGCTCGGCACGTCCACGGGAGGACCGAACGCCCTGGCCGAGGTGTTCCGGGCCTTCCCGGCGGATTGGCCGGTTCCCATCCTCATCGTCCAGCACATGCCGCCGCAGTTCACGGCCCAGCTGGCCGAACGGTTGAGCGAACAATCGCAACTGCGCGTCCGCGAAGCGGCGGCCGGTGACGCGGTCTCGGCGGCCCACGCCTGGGTCGCGCCGGGAGATTATCACCTGCTCGTCCGCCGCGAGGGGACATCAGTCCGGCTAGTGCTGAATCAGGAAGCGCCGGTCCACTCCTGCCGCCCCGCCGTCGATGTCCTGTTTCGTTCCGCGGCCGAGGTTTACGGAGCCGGGTTGTTGGCGGTCGTGCTTACCGGCATGGGCCAGGACGGACGGGCGGGTTGCGAGCGCGTGCGGGCGGCGGGTGGACAGGTCGTGGTGCAGGACCAGGCCAGCAGCGTCGTGGGGAGCATGCCCGGAGCGGTGGCCGAGGCGGGATTGGCCGATCAGGTCTTGCCGCTAAAGGACATCGGGCACGAAATCGTCCGCCGCGTGCGGCATGGCCGCCTCCCAAACGCCCCGCGAGGATGACCGCCGATGTCGCTGAGTCCCGTGAACTTCGAGTACGTCCGCACCCTTCTGCGCCAGCGCTCCGGCCAATCCCTGGAAGACGACAAGGTCTATCTGGTGGAAACGCGCCTGCTCTCCCTCGCCCGGCATCACGGCTTTCCCACCGTTGAAGCGCTGCTCTCGCGCTGGCGTCACAAAGCGGAGGAAAGGCTGCTGGACGAGTTGGTCGAGGCGATGACCATTAACGAAACGTCGTTCTTCCGCGACGGTCATCCCTTCGAGGTACTGCGGCAATCGGTGCTGCCGGAATTGATTCGGCGACGATCCGCCGTCCGCCGTCTGAATGTCTGGAGCGCGGCCTGTTCCAGCGGTCAGGAACCCTACAGCGTGGCCATCCTCCTGCGTCACCATTTCCCCGCCCTCGCCAGCTGGACGATCCGTCTGATCGCCAGCGATCTGTCCACGACCATGCTCGAACGGGCCAGACACGGCCGATACAGCGCCCTGGAAACGTCGCGCGGCCTGCCGTCCGACTTGCGAGACATCTACTTTCACAAGAAGGGCAACCACTGGCACATCCGCGACGACCTCCGTCACATGGTGGAGTTCCGTCCCATCAATCTCGGCAGCGCCTGGCCCCATCTGCCGCGGCTGGATCTGGTCCTTCTCCGCAACGTCCTCATCTACTTCGACATCCCGATCCGACAGCGGATTCTCGACCGTCTTCGCCACGCGATGCAGCCCGACGGCTATCTGATGCTCGGCGGAGCGGAAACCACACACAACCTCGACGACCGGTTCCTCCCCATCTCGTTCGGCCAAGTCAGCTTCTTCCAACTTCGCGGCGCAACGGCGTAGGAGAGCGTCCACGCTCAATTTGGTAGGTGCCGCGAGCCGAGCGGCACAGCCGAATCGTCCGGCTCGGCTCGCCGGACCTACCGCTCTCCGGCAAGCACTCCTAATTAGTCTTGACGAATTGATTATTTAGTCTTAACTAAGTAGTTGGTTAGGCAAGACGAAACAAGGAGGATACGCACATGACGCTCGCCGTTCGCCGAAGGGCTTTCACGCTCCTTGAGTTGCTGGTGGTGATCGCCATCCTCGGCACCCTGGTCGGCTTGTTGCTCCCTGCCGTCCAAAAAGCGCGCGAGGCAGCCAATCGGATGAGCTGCCAGAACAATCTCAAACAGATGGGGGACGCCTGTCACAATTTCCACGGCGTTTTCGGATACTTTCCCAGCGACAATGCCGCGACCGCTCCTCCCTATCCCTATCCGAACACCTGCTGGATTCTCCAAACGCTGGCCTACATGGAACAGCAAAACGCGGTGCAGGTTGTGCCCAACGGCGGTGGAGGTGGTGGAGGAGGGGCCGGGAACGCGACGGGCACCGGCTCCCTCGTCCCCGTCAATGACGGCAATATCCAACTCAAGTTCTTGCTCTGTCCCAGTCGCGGCGTTCGGGGCAATGGGTTGACCGATTACAACTACATCGAGCAAAGCACCGCCGTCCTCTACGGTGCGCCCGTGGGCGTATCCCTGGCGCTCATCACCAACGCCAACGGCGCCTCGAACACGGCGATGGTGACTCACCTCGGCTGCAATCCGCGAGACTATCCCATCGGTCCCACGGCCTGGTACGATTGCATGCAGCCGTTCTCCGCTCAGAGCATGGCGGACAGTCAGGTTCCCCAGGGACAGATGGACCAATTCTTCAGTTCGCCGCATCCGGGCGTCAACCTGGTGCTGTTCGCGGACGGCCACGTGCAATCGCTCGATCACGGCTGGCTCACGGCGAACCCGTCGGTCTGGAACTGGCAGAACACCAGGCCCATCCAATTCCCTTAACTTCGCTGGTGAATCCCAATCGCCTCGCCTGCGGTCTTGACGCCTTCGGAAATGGGGGGAGGCGCCGTCGTGCCGGAGGCAAGCGGGCGCGTCGCGGGCGTAAGGAGTTGCCGGCGATCTTCCCTCCGCTGGTCGAGCCAGTAGGCCAACAGCGCGCACGCCAACCCCGCCGTCCAGCCGGCCAGCACATCGCTGGGATAGTGGACGCCGATGTACGGCCGGGTGAAGCCGATCAAGAGAGGCAGCCCAAGACCCAGCACGATCACCAGCCAGCGCAGGCCGCGGACGCGCAGCCGGCGCGACGCCGTCAGGGCGATGGCTCCGTAAACCGCCATCGTGTTGAGCGAATGGCCGCTGGGAAAACTCGGCTCCTTGGGAGGCTCCTTCAGTTTCCAGGCCACATCCGGCCTCGTTCGCTTGACCAGGTACTTGGTGCCTTGTGCCAGTCCCAAGCCGAGGACCGAAGTCGCCAGCACGATGCAAGCCGTGCGACGCCAGCCGTAAACCCAGAACAGCAGCACCGCCGCCAGCAAGACAGCAATCACCGTGAAGACATCGCCCAGGTGCGTGAGCGCCTTCATCGCCTCATCCAACCCCCGTCGATGAAGTCCCTCGAACCAGAAGAGCGTCCCTTCATCCGTCGCTTGCACGAACTCCATTTCGATCTCCTTGAAGAATCCTTACCAGCCCGAAGCGCCGGCGAGGGCTGGCGCAATCAGCCCTCGCCGGCGCTTCGGGCTGGTAGGCACCTGTGACATCTGACCTTGCCGATGGCCGGAACTCATTTCTACAATAATGTATCTGTTTGTCGAGCAATGGAGAACGTCAATGAAGTCCGGCATCCATCCTGAATACGTCGAGGCCACCGTCACCTGTGGCTGCGGCAATAAATTCGTCACGCGCAGCACCAAAAAGAACATCACGGTCGAAATCTGCTCGGCCTGCCATCCGTTCTTCACCGGCAAGATGAAGTACGTCGATACGACCGGCCGCGTCGAGAAGTTCCAGCGCAAATACAACTGGGACAAGCGCAAGAAGCAGAGCGAAGCCGCCGCCGAATCCTAAGTTCCGAGTTTCGAGTTCTGAGTTCCGCGTGCTGGAACTCGGAACTCAGAACTCAGAACTCAGAACTCAGGACTGTGTATGTGGCCAATCTTCGAGCAAGCGCTCACTCGCTATCACGAACTGGAACAGCAACTCAGCGATCCCGCCGTGGTCGCCGACCGCGCCCGCTTCACGCGCACAGCCAAGGAGCACGGCACCCTCGCCAAGCGCGTCAAGCCGTATCTCGAATACAAGAAAGTCAGTGAGGATCTCGCCCAAGCCCAGGCGCTGCTCGACGCCGAGAGCGATCCGGAGATGCGACAGTACGCCGAGCAGGAGTTAAGCGAACTCCGCACCCGCCAGCAAGCGCTGCAAGCGCGGCTGGAAGACTTTGTCCTGGCCGAGGGCGAAACCTACGACAGTCTCATCATGGAAATCCGCGCCGGCACGGGCGGCGATGAGGCCGCTCTGTTCGCCGGCGATCTGTACGGCATGTACACCCACTATGCCCGCGACCACGGTTGGAAGGTCGAGGACATCTCCTTCAGTCCCGGCGAGCAGGGCGGCTTCAAGGAAGTGGTCTTCAGCATCACCGGCGACGATGCGTTCCAGCACCTGCGCTACGAGAGCGGCGGCCATCGCGTGCAGCGCGTGCCCAAGACGGAGCAACAGGGCCGCATTCACACCTCCGCCGCGACCGTGGCCGTGCTGCCCGAACCAGATGAAGTGCAGGTCGAAATCCGCGATCAGGACATCGAATGGGAGCGGATGCGCGCCGGGGGAGCGGGCGGCCAGCACGTCAACAAGACCGAGAGCGCCGTGCGCATCTGGTACAAGCGCGGCACGCCGGACGAGCTGGAAGTGAAGTGCCAGGACGAACGCAGCCAGCACAAGAACTACGAGCGCGCTATGCGAATCCTGCGCAGCCGAATCTACGAATCGCAGCAGCAGAAGCTGCACCGCGAACGGGCGGAGCAGCGCCGCACGCTGATCGGCTCCGGCGACCGCAGCGAACGCATCCGCACCTACAACTTCCCGCAGAGCCGCGTCACCGACCACCGAATCAACTTGAACCTGTACAAGCTCGACGCCATCATCGCCGGCAACCTCGGCGAACTGATCCAGGCATTGCGCGACTTCGACAAGAAACAACGCCTCGGACAGACACAAGAAAATACAAACTAACCACAGAGTCACAGAGAACACAGAGAAGAAAACACAGAGAAAAAATTTGTTAAACGATCGTAAAAGTGACTTCTGTATTTATTTGTCTTTTCTGTGTTTTTCTCTGTGTTCTCTGTGACTCTGTGGTTAGCTCTTTTTGGGGAGCATTGCCGTGAGTGCGGAGCAGCCCTGGACGGTCGGGCGCTTGCTCGACTGGACGACCAACTACCTCCGTCAGAAAGGCTCCGAGTCGCCGCGCCTCGATACGGAGGTGCTGCTGGCCCACGCGCTCGGTTGCAAACGCATCGATCTGTACGCCCGCCATACCGAGGAGGCGTCCGAGCAAGCCCGGCAGAAGTTCCGCGAACTGGTCCGCCAGCGCGTCGAGGGCTGTCCGGTGGCCTATCTCGTCGGTCGCAAGGAGTTCTTCTCGCTGGAGTTCGAGGTCAATCGCGCCGTGCTGATTCCGCGGCCGGACACCGAATGCGTCGTCGATGAGTGTCTGCGCTTGGCCAAGGGCATGGCGGAGCCGGCGATCCTCGACATCGGCACCGGCTCCGGCTGCCTGGCCGTGGCCGTCGCCAAGCATCACAAAACGGCGCGGGTGACGGCCGTGGACATCAGCCCGGAAGCGCTGGCCGTGGCGTCGGCGAATGCGAGCAAACACGGCGTCGCCGAGCGCATTCGGCTCTTGCAGGGCGATCTCTTCGCCCCGCTGCCCGCAGGCGAACGCTTCGATTTTATCCTCAGCAATCCGCCGTATATTCCGCACGACGACATCGGCAAGCTGGCCGCCGGCGTGCGCGATTACGAGCCGCATCGGGCGCTCGACGGTGGCGCGGACGGCTTCGCCGTCTTCGAGCGGCTCATCGCCGAGGCGCCGGCGTATCTGAAGGCGAACGGTTGCTTGCTGATCGAGATTGGCTCACCGCAGGAAGCGCCGGCGCGCGAGCGGATTGGAAGACGTGAAGGATACGAATTGGCGAAGACGATTCACGATGGCTCGGGACATCCGCGCGTGCTGATGGCGCGCTGGAGTAAGGGGTGAAATCAAAAATGACAAGCCCGGAGCGCCAGCGACGGGGTTCTTCGACCCCCGTCGCTGGCGCTCCGGGCTTGTGCGCCAGCCGCAGTTTACAGCGTCCAGCCGTTGCGATACTCGAAGTGCAGGAGTTTATCCATCTCCGGCGCGTTGGCGAACTTCAGGTGCTCGCCGTCCCATTCGAGCTTCTTCTTGCCGGCGCGCATGGCGACGTTGCCGAGCAGGATCGTCTCGGTCAGCAACCCCGCGTAATCGAAGTTCGAGTAGGCGAGCGAGGGGTTGTTGTCCATGATGGCGCGGGCCCACTCTTCTTTCATGCCGTCGTCACCCCGGCCGTTGCGCGGCAGGGTCGGTTCCGGCTTCTTGAAGCCCTCGAAATTCTTTTTCGGCAACAGCACGTAAGCGGCGCCGTAATCGTTGGGCGAGTAGAGAGTGCCCTTGTCGCCGACCAGCAGCGAACCGCTGTCCGGCGGGTTCTCGCCGTGAAGCAGTTCCTTGCGCGGCAGGTTCTTTTTGCGGTTCTTCAGTCCCTCGTACCAGACGAACTTGACCGGCGGCATGTTGCCGCGCTCCGGGAACTCGAAGGTGATGGTCGCCCACATCGGATAGGTTTCGGGATTGATGTCGCCGTTGTCGGCCTGAACACTGGTCGGATAGCCGAGCTTGAGTGCGCGGAACGCCATGTTCGCCGTGTGGCAGGCCATGTCGCCCAGGGCGCCGGTGCCGAAGTCCCACCAGCCGCGCCAGGAGAAGGGATGGTAAATCGAGGCATAGGCCCGCTGGGGGGCCGGCCCCAGGAAGAGATCCCAGTGAACGTGCGGCGGCGCTTTCTCGAAAGACAGATCGGTCGGCGTCTTACCGTGTAGAGCGGCATAGGCCGCCTTGCGAGCCGCGTCCACGCGCAGGATGGCATCGGTGCCTTGCGGCCAGATGGGCCGATTGGTCCAGACGTGGACCTCCCGCACCGGGCCGATCGCGCCGGACTGCACGAGTTCGACGGCCTCGCGCAGGCCGTTCTCGGCCGAGCCTTGATTGCCCATCTGCGTGCAGACCTTGTACTTCTTGGCCGCCTCGCGCAGTTGCCGCGCCTCGTAGACGGTGTGCGTCAGCGGCTTCTGCGTGTAGACGTGCTTGCCCAACTTGATGGCCATCATCGAGGCCGGCGCGTGCGTGTGGTCGGGCGTGCTGACCGTCACGGCGTCGATGGACTTGCCCATCTCGTCGAACATCTTGCGATAGTCGTTGTACTTTTTGGCTTTTGGGTGCGCCTTGGCCTTGCCGTCGAGGTGATGGTCGTCGATGTCGCACAAGGCGACGATGTTGCCGACCTTGGCGGCGCCGTCCACGTCGCTCGATCCCTTGCCTCCCACGCCGATGCAGGCAATATTGAGTTTTTCGTTGGCGGCCTTCTTGGCCCCCAATGCGATTCCGCCGGCCACCCAGAAACCAAGGCCGGCCAGGCTGGTCTGCTGGATGAATTGGCGACGATCGGTCCGTCGGCTCATGAAAAAGACTCCCCCTAGGTGTGAAAAAGCGATGTCTGGGCTTGGAGTCAGTCTAAGAGGACGCCGCGCCGGTTGCAACAACTTACCTGTCGAAAAGTGGCGACTCGGCGGCGCTCAGATGTCGTAATACAGGTAAAACTCATACGGATGCGGCCGCAGACGAAGGGCGTCCACCTCTTTCTCCGTCTTGTACCAGATCCAGGTGTCGATCACGTCGGCGGTGAATACTTCGCCTTGCAGCAGAAACTCGTGGTCCTTGCGCAGGTTCTTCAGCGCCTCTTCCAGCGAACCCGGCGCCTTGGGCACCTTCGACAATTCCTCCGGTTCCAGATCGTAAATGTCCTTGTCGAGCGGCTCGCCCGGTTTCGTCTTGTTCTTGATGCCGTCGAGCATGGCCATGAGGATGGCCGCGAACGCCAGATAGGGATTGCACGAGCCGTCCGGACAGCGGAACTCGATGCGCTTGGCCTTCCAGTGCGGCGAATAGACCGGGATGCGGATGGCGGCCGAGCGGTTGCGGCGGCTGTAGGCGAGATTGACCGGCGCTTCGTAGCCGGGCACCAGGCGCTTGTAACTGTTGGTGGTCGGATTGGTGAAGCCGCACAGGGCCGGCGCGTGCCGCAGCAGACCGCCGATGGCGTACATGGCCTGATCGGACAGCCCCGCGTAGCCGGAGCCGGCGAACAGGTTCTTGCCCTCCTTCCACAACGAGCTGTGGACGTGCATGCCGGTGCCGTTGTCCATGAAAATCGGCTTGGGCATGAACGTCGCCGTCTTGCCGTGCTTGCGCGCCACGTTCTTGACGATGTACTTGTATTTGAGCACATTGTCGGCCATCTCGACGAGCGGGGCGTACTTCATGTCGATCTCGCCCTGGCCGCCGGTGGCGACTTCGTGATGTTGCGCCTCGACTTTCAGGCCGCACTCGATCATGGTCAGCATCATCTCGGTGCGCAGATCGTGCAGGGCGTCCGAGGGCGGGCAGGGGAAATGACCTTCCTTGTAGCGCAGCTTGTAGCCGAGGTTCGGCTGTTCGTCGCGGCCGGTGTTCCAGGCGCCTTCCACGCTATCGAGGAAATAATAACCGGAGTGCTGGTTCTGGTCGTAGCGAACGTCGTCGAAGACGAAGAATTCGAGTTCGGGGCCGAAGTAGGCGGTGTCGGCGATGCCGGTCGTCTTCATGTAGTTGACGGCCTTGCGGGCGACGTTGCGCGGATCGCGCGTGTAGTCCTCCTTGGTGAGCGGATCCTGGATGTTGCAGATCATCGTCAGAGTGCGGTCCTTGCAGAACGGGTCGAGAAAGGCGGTCTCGGCCACGGGCACGACGAGCATGTCGGACTCGTTGATGGCCTGCCAGCCGCGGATGCTGGAGCCGTCGAAACCGAGTCCTTCCTCGAAGACGTGTTCTTCCAGTGTCTCGGCCGGGATGGTGAAGTGCTGCCACAGGCCGGGGAAGTCCATGAAGCGCAGATCGATGGCCCGCACTTCTTTTTCACGGATGAGGGCCAGGATTTCTCGAGGAGTCACGATAGATGCCTCCACTTTTGCAGGAGGAAGGACGAAGGAATTGATTCATCCTTCCTCCATTCGAGATTGCTGGCAAACAACTTACGACGAATCATCCTCCGTGGCAAGAGCGCAAATTGGATCGGACGGCCTCGAAACCCTTGAGAGGCACTAAAGAAATAAACCGCCAAGACGCCAAGGACGCCAAGAACAGAGAGAGAAGAATAGAAACGAACGGCCAGAAAAGAGGCTACTTTTTTTCTTGGCACTCTTTCTCTCGGTTCGTGGCGTCCTTGGCGTCTTGGCGGTTTA
>DATBGU010000352.1:0-28611 GCA_036557825.1 Gemmataceae bacterium | reverse complement strand
AGTGTGCCGGGCTGGGTGGCGTTGGTCTGCTGCAAGACCACTTCGATCTTCTCGCCGCGGGCCTGGTTGAGAATCTGCATGAAGGAGGGATTGGTGGTCAGATTGACGGCGAAGCTTTTGAGGGTGCGTTCGATGGGTGCGTTGGAGTCGTAGGAGACGGTGGAGATGTGCCCACCGTCGAGGTCGCGCAGGACCATGGACTTGAGCAGGTCGTTGATGTCCGTGACGGGGAAGGACAGATCGACGCGAGCGCTGCCCTCGACGGCGCCTTCACGCTGGAAGTAACCGACGCCGCTGCTAAACAGCACCACCTGGCCGATGGGCAACTGCGTCACCTTGACTGCCGGCCCTTCCTGCGGTGCGGCCTTGTTCGGTTCGGCGGTCGAGGGGCGGGGCGACAGGAAGATGAGGCCGCCCAGCGCCAGCAGCACGCCGCCAGTCAGGCAAACCAAGTACCATTTGCGAGCCATGATCCGACTCCCTCAAAAAGAAAACTCACCCTTGAAAACTATTCCCGCACAACTCACTTTATAGACGACGACCATCCGTCGTCGGATTGACTGCGGTTCCCGCAATCCATCCAGGGCAGTGGCATTTCGCCCACCGTTCCCGCACAATAGAGGATGCCTACCGTTACGCTCACCGGACACGCGGAGGATCCCTCCATGGCCCGCTATGTTCTGTTCCTGGTCGGACTGGTCGTGATGGTGTGCCCGCCGGCACGAGCCGATGGGCCGGCCGTTCCCGCCGAGCCAGCGAAAACGCCCGGCGTCGAGGCGCTGGCCAAAAAGGTCCGCCCCTCCGTCGTCGTAGTCACGGTGCGCGGGCGCGACGGCAAACAGGAAGGACTTGGCACCGGGTTCGTCGTGTCCGCCGATGGCCTGATCGCCACCAATCGCCACGTCATCGGCGAGGGACGGCCCATCCGCGTCGAAACCGCTGACGGCAAGCAACACGATGTGGTCGCCATCCACGCCTCCGACCGCAAACTCGATCTCGCCGTCCTGCGCATCGACGCCAAGGGATTGACGCCGCTGGAGCTGGGCGATTCGAGCAAACTCAAGGACGGGCAGGCGGTGGTGGCGATGGGCAATCCGCACGGGCTGCGCTACAGCGTGGTGTCCGGCGTGGTGTCCAGCCAGCGCGAAATCGACGGCCGACCGATGATCCAGGTCGCCATCCCCATCGAGCCGGGCAACAGCGGCGGCCCGCTGCTGGACATGGACGGCCGGGTCCACGGCCTGCTGACCATCAAATCGTTGCTGACGGCCAACCTCGGCTTCGCCGTCAGCATCAATACGCTGAAGCCGCTCTTGAAGAAACCCAATCCCGTGCCGATGTCCGCCTGGCTGACGATCGGCGCGCTGGACGGAGACGATTGGCAGCCGAAGTTCGGCGGTCAATGGCGGCAGCGGGCCGGCCGCATCATCGCCGAGGGCAAGGGGCAGGGTTTCGGCGGCCGAACCCTCTGCCTGTCGCGCCGCGATGTGCCTTCTCTGCCCTGCGAGGTCGCCGTCACCGTGCGACTACGCGATGAGAGTGGCGCCGCCGGACTCATCTTCCACGCCGCCGACGATACGCACTACGGCTTCTATCCCTCCAACGGCCAGCTGCGGCTGACGCGCTTCGACGGACCCGACGTGTTCGCCTGGAAAGTGCTGGAACAGAAAGCCACTCCGCACTACCGCCCCGGCGAATGGAACACGCTGAAAGTGCGGCTGGAGAAGGATCGCATTCGCTGCTTCGTCAACGATCGCCTGGTTATCGAATCGACCGACGATGTGTACACCAAGGGCCGCGCCGGCCTGGCGAAATATCGGGATACCGTCGCCGAGTTCAAGCATTTCCGCATGGGCAAGGATCTGCCGCCGCTGGCGCCGCCCGCCGCCGTCGTGGCCCGCATCGACAAGACCATCGACAAGCTGCCCGCGAAGAACAAGCCGCGCGCGGAGGTGGTCCAGAAGCTGGCCTCGGATGGGCCGATCGGCATGAAGGTGATGCGCGAGCGCGCGCGCCGGTTGGAGGAGCAGGCCGCCGAGTTGCGCCGCTTGGCCTCGGCCGTCCACGAGCGCAACGTCCTGGCCGACCTGTTGCGCGTGCTGTCCGTCAAGGAGGAGAACATCGACCTGCTGCACGCCGCCCTGCTGATCGCTCGCCTCGACAACGAGGACGTGGACGTGGAGGCGTACCGTCACGAGGTCGAGCGCATGGCGGACCGCATCACGGCGCGTCTGCCGAAAAACGCCGACGACAAAACGCGCCTCGCCGCCCTCAACAAGTATTTATTTGAGGAGCACGGCTTCCACGGCAGCCGCGGCGATTACTACAATCGCTCCAACAGCTATCTCTCCGAAGTGATCGACGACCGCGAGGGCATCCCCATCACGCTGTCGGTGCTGTACATCGAGTTGGCCCGCCGCCTCGGTGTGCGACTGGAAGGCGTCGGCCTGCCCGGCCATTTCGTCGTGCGGCACGTCCCGGCGAAGGGCGAGCCGCAGCTGATCGACGCCTACGAGGGCGGGCAACCACTGACGCGCGAGGAAGCGGCCAAGAAGGTCCGCGACATCACGGATCGACCGCTGCGCGAGGAACACCTGAAGGCGGTGAGCAAGCGAGCCATCGTCGTGCGCATGCTGCACAATCTTCGCAACGTGGCGGAGGAAGAGAAGGACAAGGATGGGATGCTGCGTTACTTGAGCGCGATCGTGGCCGTGGACGCCGAGGCCGTGCAGGAGCGGGCCATGCGCATGTTCCTGCGCTATCAAACCGGCGACCGCGAGGGAGCGTTGCAAGACGTGGACTGGCTGCTGGAGCACAAACCGCAAGGGCTGGACGTGGAGCGCGTGCGCGAGTTCCGCCGCCTACTGATGCAGTCGGAGAAATAAAGACCGGCCGACTAGCCCGGAGCGCCAGCGACGGGCGCCCGTCGCTGGCGTTCCGGGCTAGTCGAATCACAACCTGAAAGGACCGACATGGGCGCGCATCTGAAAGCGTTGCTGGCACAGGATCGCATCCTCAAATTCACCACACTGGGACAGCTCTGCAATCCCAAACTGGTCGAGATGATCGCATGGCAGGGCGGTTTCGACGCGGTGTGGTTCGATCAGGAACACGCCGGCCTGACGATCGCGCAGATCGAGGAAGCGGCCCGCGCCGCGCGCGGCTGCGGCCTGGACAGCTTCGTGCGCCTCACCGCGACCGACTACGCCACGGTCATGCGCGCCTTGGAGGCGGGCGCCGGCGGCGTCATGGCCGCCATGGTGCGCAGTGCTCGCCAGGTCGAGGAGCTGATGACGTGGGCCAAGTTCCATCCGCGCGGCCTGCGCGGCGTTAACGGCAGCGGCGCCGACGGCCGCTACGGCACGATGCCCGCCGCCGAATACTATCGCCGCACCAACGCGGAAACCGTCGTCGGCGTGCAGATCGAACACATCGACGCCGTCGAGGAGGTTGAGAAAATAGCCTCCATCGCCGATCTTGATTTCTTGTTTATCGGGCCGGCCGATCTCAGCCAGTCGATGGGTTTGCCCGGCGAATGGGACCATCCGCGCATGTGGCAGGCCGTCGAGCGCGTCGCCCGCGCCTGCCGAAGCAACCGCATTCCCTGGGCGATCCTGCCGCGCGACGCCGAGCACGCCCGCCGCTGCGTCGAACTGGGTTGCCGCATCCTGTCGGTCGGCATCGACACCTGGGTCTTCAACCTCGGCTTGCAGACGTTCAAGGAACGCTTCGCGGAGTTCTTCGCCGTCTGACCAACCTCGCTTTTCCTCTCCGTCCTTCCGGCATCGCGTTTGCAAAAGGAAGTAATCAGACGGACTGCGCGCTCCGAGGCCAGGGACCGTGCGGCACACCGGAAAGGAGCGAAATTCGCCGCCCGAGAGGGGAATGATTTATGTCTCCGCGTTCCACCCATCGCCGCTTCCTCGCCGTCTTGATCGGCTGCCTTTTCCTGCCGCTGCCCGTCCTGGCGCAAGTTTCCGAGCCGCAAGACTACGATTCCGTCGATCCCGGCAATCACAAGCCCGATGTCTCCGCCTCCTCGCCCGATCTCGCGAAGACGGCCGAGCTAATTACCAGGCTAACCAATCAGTTTCGCGCGCGGCACAACCGTCATGCTCTGACGAAGAACGATCGGCTGTCACGGGCGGCGCAGGATTTCGCCGATTACCTCGCGCGGACGGACACCTTCAGCCACACCGCCGACGGCAAGCAACCGTCGCAGCGCGTCCGCGCGCAGGGCTACGAGTTTTGCCTCGTCGCCGAGAACATCGCCTGGGAATACAACTCGGCGGGCTTCACGACGAAAGAACTCGGCCACGCCTTCGTGACAGGCTGGCGGCACTCACCCGAACACCGCAAAAACCTGCTCGACCCCGATCTCGACGAAATCGGCGTCGGCGTCGCGCGGAGCAAGAAGAGCGGGCACTATTACGCCGTTCAGGATTTCGGCCGGCCCCAATCCAAGGCCGTCGTTTTCCGGATCACGAACGAGGCCGGTAGCACCATCCATTACACGGTGGACGGCAAATCCTTCGCGCTCGATCCCCACTATACCGTCACGCATCAGCGCTGCCGGGCGCCGGAACTCGACTTCCAGGGGGTGCGCGGCAAGGGCGATTCGGAGGGCGATGCCGCCTTCGAGCCGCACAAGGGCGATCACTTCACCGTCCAAGGCCAGCGCCAGGGCGGCTACTCGGTGGACAAGAAGTAGGGTGGGCCGAGTCTTCGAGGCCCACCACGCCGCCGGTGGGCCTCCTCCGTCGGCCCACCCTACGACTGCCGACGCATTTCCCCGCCGGTACTTGCCCCGCGAGCGCCCGCACAGTATCGTCAAAGGCACGTCATTCTTGTTATCCCCCACGGACAAGGACGGTGAACGAATGAAAGCATCGCAATACTTCGTGACGATAGCGCTCTCCGCGGCGTTCTATCTCGGCACGGCTGGGAGGATGGCCGCACCGGCGGCACAGTACGCGCCGCCGCCCTCCATCAAGCCCAGCGAGGAAACGCTGAAACAAATCGAGAAACTGAAGGACAAACTCGACAAGGTGCTGAAGCTGTTCCGCCGCGAGGGAATCCGCGATCCCATGCTGGCGGACGTGGAAATTTACGCCAAGGCCGCGTCGTGGATCACGCGGCACGACGAATTCTACGGCGAAGAATACGGCGCTTGGACCATCGAGGCGCTGGAGCGCGGTTTGATCCGCGCCGGCCAGTTGAGGCGCAACGAGGATCCCGTGATGCCGTGGTATCAGCGGGCGGGTTCCTCCGTCATTCACGGCTACCGCTCGACCATCGACGGCTCGGTGCAGCCCTACGCCGTCACCTTCCCGGCCGATTACGGAAAGGAATCGAAGAAATGGCGCGTCGAGGTTGTGCTGCACGGCCGCGATGCCTCGTTGACCGAAGTGAAGTTCCTGCATCAGCACAATGGCGACAAACCGGCTCCGAAAGATCAGGATTACATTCGCCTCGATCTCTACGGCCGCGGCAACGTCGCCTACCGCTGGGCCGGCGAGAGCGACTTGGAAGAGGCGGTCGAGCATTTCATCGCCACCGAGCAGAAGCTGCGCCGGGCTGATCGGCTGGATCCTAATCGCGGCGTGCTGCGCGGCTTCTCGATGGGCGGGGCCGGCACCTGGCACCTGGGCCTGCACAGCCCGAGCAAATGGTGCGTCATCAGCCCCGGCGCAGGCTTCACGACCACGCACGGCTACGTCAAGGATCTGCCCAAACTGACGCCCGAACAGGAAGCGTGCCTGCATATTTATGATGCCGTCGATTACGCGGAGAACGCCTTCGACGTGCCGGTCGTCGCCTACGGCGGCGGCAAGGATCCGCAGTTGCAGGCGGCGCGCAACATTGAGGAGCGTCTGAAACCGCTGGGCATCTCGATGAAATTGCTGATCGCGCCGGAGTTGGGCCATCAACTTCCCCCGGAGTGGCAGAAAAAGATGGCCGAGGCGCGCAGCGAATACACGGCCAAGGGACGCTCGGAATATCCCAAGCGCGTCCGCTTCGTGACGTACACGCTGAGGTATCCCGGATGTCATTGGGTTTATGTCGATGGCTTGCAGCGACACTACGAACGCGCCTCCGTCGATGCCGAACGCACCGACGAGGGCTTCAACGTGAAGACGAGCAACGTCCGCTCGCTGCACCTGCGTCTGTGGCCGGGCGCCGACCGGCAAGCGATCGCCGTGCAGATCGACGGCCAGCGCCTGGAAGTGCGGCCGTATCTGCCGGCGGCCGATCCGCACCTGTACGTGTATTTCCAACGCCGCGGCGAGAACTGGCGGTCCATGCTGCCGGAGCGTCTCTTGACCGATCGCTTGCGACGGGCGCAGAAAGTGCCGGAATTGCAAGGACCGATCGACGACGCCTTCATGGCCCCGTTTCTGTGCGTGCGCGGCACCGGCCAAGCCTGGCACGAGTCCACCGACGACTACGCCAAGGCCAACCTCGAACGCTTCCGCAACGAGTGGGCCAAGTATCTCCGCGGCGACTTGCCCATCAAGGACGACGTGGAGGTGACGCCGCAGGACATTGCCCAGAAGCACCTCATTCTGTTCGGCGACCCCTCGTCCAACAGTTTGATCACTCAGGCGCTCGATGGCTTGCCGTTCACCTGGACAAAAGACAAGATAACCTGGGAGGGCAAAGAGTACGCCGCGAAAGAGCATGTGCCGGTGCTGATATATCCCAGTCCGCTGGCGCCGAATCGTTACGTCGTGCTGAATTCGGGCCACACATTCCACGCCGCGGACTTCCAGGGCACCAATGCTCTGCTCTATCCGCGCCTGGGCGATTTCGCGATTTTAAAATTGGCAAACGACAAGAAAGACCCCCTCGCCGTCGAAGTACAGAGGGCGGGATTGTTCGATGACTTCTGGAAAACGGGTTCGTGGGAGAAATGACGTTCCTGGTTCGCCCGGTGAGGGAGTATCGTGATCCAGTGTCCCACCTGTAAACAGGAACTGCAGCCGGGCGTTCGTTTCTGTCCGCACGACGGCACACCGTTGACGGAAACCTCAGCCTCCGATCCGACGCGCACGCCCTCCGAACCAACGGTGTCCAGCTCGCCGCCCACCTCGAAGGAACTCGCCCTGCCTCTGGTGATCGGCGGCCGTTATCGTCTGACCGAACTGCGCGGCGGCGGCGGCATGGCCAAAGTGTATCGTGCCGTCGATGTCACCCTGGAGCGCGAGGTCGCCGTCAAGCTCATCAATCAGGAGTTGCGCAACGAAACTGAATTCGACGCCCGCTTCCAGCGCGAGGCGCGCATCGCCAGCCAACTGTCCGATCCCCATATCATCGTCGTTCACGATTTCGGCATCGACGCCGAGCACGGGCCGTATCTGGTCATGGAGTATTTGCAGGGCCAATCGCTACGCGAGCGCCTGCAAAGCGAGGGACCGTTGCCGCTGCGCGCGGGTTTGCAGCTCAGCGCGCAGCTGCTGCTGGCGCTGATCCACGCGCACGGCAAAAACATCGTCCACCGCGACATCAAGCCGGACAACATCTTCCTTCTGAACCAGAGCGGCGTCCGGTTGCACGTGCGCGTTCTCGATTTCGGCATCGCCCGCATTTATCGCCGCGGCGAGGCCGGCAACGCCGAGACGCTGACCCATCCCGGCGCCGTGCTCGGCACGCCGCGCTACATGTCGCCCGAGCAGCTCGCCGGGCAGCCGATCGAGATCCGCTCCGATTTGTACAGCGCCGCCTTGGTAATTCACGAGGCCATCACCGGCCAGCTGCCCTACGTCAGCGGCAAGAAGTTGTGCGAGTTGTGTCCCGAGGCGTCGCCGGCCTTGCAGGATCTCCTCGATCAATGCTTGAAACCCAACCCGGCGGAGCGACCGCCCAGCGCCGTCGAGGTGTATCTGCGCTTGCAGGAGTTGGGCAAGGCGAGCGGCATTCTGCTGCTGCCGCCCGGCGCCATGGACAAGCTTGTCGCCAGCCGCCAGAGCACCGAGCCGACCATCGAGTACACGCCCCCGGCCCCGCCGCGGGCGCGGCTGCGCCGGCGCGCCCTCGTCGGCCTGGCGATGCTGCTCGTTGCGGTGGCGGCGGTCTGGTTGGTGAAGCATTTCTATTTCACGGCCCGGCCGGTCGATCGGCAGCACGAATCGCTCTCGGGCGTCCACATCGGCGACCCTCAACAAGGAGTGGTCGAGAAGTTGAAATTGGTCAAGGGAGGGCCGCTGAACCCCTGGACGGAGGAACCCGCGCCCGGCTACGTCGGTCACGTTCTGCGGCCCGAAGACCTCGGACTCCCCGCCGAGGCGCTGCCGCGGCTGGACGTGCAGCGCAGCGCCGATGACAAGATCTGTGTCATTTTCTTCGAGGACAAGGTGCGCGCCGTGATCGCGCGGGAGGCGCACGCCGCCACGGCACGCGGACTGAAAGTCCTCGACCACAAGGGCCGCGTGCTCGACGTCTACCCGGAGGACGCCAGCGAGGACCAGTACATCGAGGTCCGCGACTCGGCGCGCGCGTCGCGCAAGATCGAGATCCGCCGCTACGACGCGCTGGGCATCGGCTTCGAGATGCACGAAAAAAAAGTGACGGCCATCACGCTGTATCCGCTTGTTACAAATCCGTGAAGCAACATTTGTTCACAAGATCTCCACGAAGAATCGTGAAAGGTTAGGCCCTGCCGCCGCCTAATGACTGGTAGAGCGCGCAAGGACGCGCGGAGGCTCCGCCGGTGGACGGAGGCGTCGCCGGTGGATCGCGCGGTCGTCGCCTCTTTCGGAGTCAGCCGCATGAAACCTTTCACGACTCTCGTTCTGTGCGCCGGAGTTGTCGCCGCGCTGCCCGCCGCCCTCTATCTCGCCGACTGGGCTTACGCCAGCGGCCAGGCGCCCATGTCCCGAAATCTCACGCTGGCCGATTGGCTACACGAGATGCGGCGCTTCGAGCAACTTGAAAGCGATCGCGCGGTCATCAACTCCAGCACTGTCGAGAAAGTAAAGATCATCGCCGACCTGATCGCGGGGCGGTTGTCACTTTGCGGCGCCGCCGATGCGCTGCGGCAAGAATGTGAAAACAAGCCGCCGCATCTGCGCGAACAAGAGCTTCGCCCGTCGGGACAATCCATCGAGGAATACTTCGTCCGGCTGGCCTTTCTGCGGGCCGATGTCGAGTTGACAGACGATCCCCGCCGCGATGTGGTTCTGACGCGCCTGCGTGCCGAACTGCGCGACTACCTGTACGCGCAAGCCACGGCGCAGCCTTGATTGCTCCGCAACTCCCACGTGGGGCCGCCGAGGACGGAGTCGCGGCGGTCCCCCTCTTTACGCTCCCCTCTCAGCCCCCGGACCTCTCCACTATTGTCCCTTGCACACCGATTCCTCTTCCTCTTCGATCGTCGCGCGAGACGGCAGTTAGCCACCCCCAATACCGCTCGTCCTATTTCGTTGGGAAAAAAAACGATGAATCGGCGGCCCGCGAGGCACTATTAAGGAGAGGCCTGCTATGTCGAAATCCTGGCCAGCCGGAGGCGTCAGCCCCGGATTCCGCCCGCTATCCGGGGGCTGACGCCTCCGGCTGGCCGCTAAGTTGACACCATGCCGAGACGCCGTCGTGCTTGAACAAAATATGAATGTGAGCATTCTTCAATCTTGACATGTAAGACATGTTGTCTTAGACTACGATGGCGTTGCACCAAAATGCCAGCCTTCACCGACTGCGGACGCCTGGCCCCTGCACCAGACCGTTTTGTCCCGCGGAAGAGGCTTTTTTTGTGCAAAGCCGACTACGATATTTCATCGCCGGCCTTGACGCGGCCGGCGCAGCACGATCCATTCCAAA
This sequence comes from Gemmataceae bacterium, assembly GCA_036557825.1. GTDB lineage: Bacteria > Planctomycetota > Planctomycetia > Gemmatales > Gemmataceae > JAJPHU01. The sequence continues at coordinate 18,795 of DATBGU010000352.1, read as the reverse complement.
CGCTGGCCGACCGTCGTCCGGAGGGGCCATGCCGCATTTCGCTGAAAGGTCTTGGGCCTTCCCCGCTATTTACCGGCAGAGGGATTCAGGAGTGGCCGACTCTCCGATGACGCGAGTCAGCTTGCTGGTCCGTATCCGTGACCGCTGCGATGCGGAGGCGTGGGCCGAATTCGTCGAGATCTACGCGCCGCTGGTGTACGCCCTGGCCCGCCGGCATGGGGCGCAGGACGCCGACGCCGCCGACTTGACGCAAGAAGTCCTCAAGACGGTGATGCGGACCGCTCCCTCGTTCGTCTACGATCCCCAGCGCGGGTCGTTCCGCGGCTGGCTGCTGACGGTGGCCCGCAATCAGGTGCGCAAATGGCTCAACGCCTGCCGCCGCCACCCGCCCAGCGGCGGAGAGGAGGGCCAGCGCCTGCTCGAAGCGCAGGCCGCGCCCGCCGACGAAACGGCGCGCTGGGACCAGGAGTACCACCAGCGGCTGTTCGAGTGGGCGGCCGAAAAAGTGCGGCCCTCGTTCCGCGCCGCGACCTGGCAGGCGTTCTGGCAAACGACGGTCGAGAACCGCGATGTCCGCGTCGTCGCCGCCGCGCTCGGCCTGTCCCTCGGCGCGGTCTACATCGCCCGGAGCCGCGTGCTGGCCCGCATCAAGGAGCAGGTCCAGCAACTGGACGAGCAACTCTGACGCCGCCGTCGAGGTCCGCCATGTCCCCTGTCCGCCCTTGCCCTCCGCCGCTGCTGTTCCGCACACTGCTGGACGGCATGCTCTCGGCGGCGGAGGAATCCCAGTTGACCGGCCACGTGGATGTCTGCGCGCATTGTCAGCAGGAGCTGGAGCGCCTCAGCCGCACGCTCCAGGAAGGATTGCGGCTCGACCAACCGGCGCCCCCCGCGCCGCTGGACGACTCGCTGCGCCGCGCCATGCAAAGTCTGAAAATGTCGTCGCTGGGTGATCTCCGCACAACGGACTTCCGCGCCGAGGAACGCGCGGTCGCGGTCGTGCCGCCGGAACTGCCCTGTGAGGGGTGGCTGGGTCCGTATGAGATCAAGGAGATCATCGGGCGCGGCGGCATGGGCGTGGTGCTCAAGGCCTTCGATCCGTCGCTGTATCGTCTGGTCGCGCTCAAGGTGCTGTCGCCGCACCTGGCGGATAGCATCGCCGCCCGCAAGCGCTTCGCGCGCGAGGGGCGCGCCGCCGCCGCCGTCAACCACGAGCACGTCGTCGCCGTGTACGGTGTTCACGAGTCCGACGGACTGCCCTTTCTGGTCATGGAGTACGTGCCCGGCATTTCCTTGCAGGATCGGCTGGACCAGGACGGCCCGCTCGACGAGTCGGCGATTGTCCGTCTCGGCATGCAGACGGCGGCCGGCCTGGCGGCGGCGCACGCGCGCGGCCTGATCCATCGCGACATCAAGCCGGCCAACATCCTGCTGGAGCACGGCAGCGGCCGTGTCAAGATCACCGATTTCGGTCTGGCGCGCGCCGCCGACGACGCCAGCCTGACGCGGAGCAACGTCATCGCCGGCACGCCGATGTACATGGCGCCCGAGCAAGCGCGCGGCGAGGCCGTCGATGCCCGCGCCGACCTGTTCAGTCTGGGCAGTGTCCTGTACGCCGCCTGCACCGGCCGGCCGCCCTTCCGCGCCTCGTCGGCGGTGGCCGTGCTGCACCGCATCTGCACGGTCGAGCCTCCCCCCCTCAGAGAGCTTAATCCTGATATTTCCGGGTGGCTTTGTTCTTTTATCGCCATCCTCCACGCCAAGGACCGCGCCGAGCGCTTCCGATCGGCGGCGGAGGCGGCCGAGTTGCTCGCTCACTATTTGGCCCATTTGGAGCAACCGGCCCGGCAACCGAAACCGCCCCGCCTGACGCACCGGCTGGCTCGTCCGCGCGGCCTTCGTCCGCGGCGGCGCCTGCGACTTCTGGCCTTCGCCGCCTTGCTGATGCTGGTGATGCTGCTTACCCGGTTCCTCTTCCGCATCGCCCCGGCCCCCAGCGACGATCCCTCACGGCCGTCTGCCCCGAACGCGGCGTTGTCGTCCTCTCCGCCCTCTCTACGCGGCCATCTCGCTCACCAGGCGCCGGTGCTTTTTGCGGCCTTCTCTCCCGACGGCAAAAGACTCGCCACCGCCTGCCAGGACCATGTCGTCCGTATCTGGGACCGGGACAGCGGAAAGGTGCGGCGCGAATTGTTCGGCCATCGCACCTGCGTCTGGTCGGTGGCGTTTTCTCCCGATGGCCGAACGCTCGCCTCCGCCTCCGGGGAATGGGAGCAGAGTTCCCAAAGCGGCGAGCTGCGCGTGTGGGATCTCGACACGGGCGAGTTGCTGCGATCGCTGGACGGCGCGGCCGATTTGATCTTCTCGGTGGCGATTTCTCCCGACGGGCTCACCGTGGCCGCCGCAGGTTGGGACCGGACGATCCGGCTGTGGGATCTCAAGACGGGTAAACAACGCGCCATCCTGCGCGGTCACACCAAGCCTATCCGCTTCCTCTCCTTCGCGTCCGATGGCCAAACCCTCGCCAGCGCCGGCTTCGATGGCCGCGTCAAACTCTGGGATCTGGCGACGGAAGACTGCTTCGTCACCTTCTCCGATTTGGAATACCGGATCAACGCGCTCGCTTTTTCTCCAGACGGAAAACTTCTCGCCGCGGCGGAGAACCCCTGCACGGAACCACCCGACGCGCGGATTGGCCGCGTCAAACTCTGGGATCTAACCACCTATCGGGAGCATGTCGTGCTGAACGGGCATCGAGGCCGAGCGTTAAGCGTGTGCTTCGCGCCGGACGGCAAGACGCTGGTGACGGGCGGCGGTGATTGGGACCGTTTCGGCGAGGTGCTGCTGTGGAACACCGCCACCTGGGCCGAACCGATACGGTTGCACGGCTACAACGCCTGGGTGGAATGCGTGGTTTTCTCGCCGGACCGCCGCCTGCTCGTCAGCACCGGAGGGGCGACGCATCTTCAGGGCGAGGTGAAACTGTGGAACTGGCCTCGCCGCTAACTCGTTGGCGCGCCGGGAGTGTCAGCGACCGGCAAACGCCTACTCCGGTCGCTGACGCTCCCGGCGCGCCAACGGATTCACGGTCTTACTTCGACTGTATCCTGCCGAGTGCCGACGGCGCCTGTTCTCCATCTTGACGGCGCAAGCACGGCAAGCTACCTTGCCATGTTAGTGAACACTAGCCCTTCTGTGGGTTTGCCGTCCGGGAGCGAAGTTGTGGCGGAAGCGGCGGGCGTTGTCGGTTTGGCGCTGATCGCGTTGCTGGCCGGCTGCTGGCTGTGGCCGTATCGCGCCCTGCGGCTGGCGCTATGGCTGGCGACGCGCTCGATTTATCGGCTGCGGGTGCGCGGCCACGAGCACGTTCCGGCTCGCGGTGGAGCGTTGCTGCTCTGCAATCACGTCAGTTATCTCGATTGGCTGCTGTTGTTGGCGGCGCAGCGGCGTTTCATTCGCATGGTGGTGTTCGCCGGCTGGACGCGGCAGTGGGGCGTGCGTCACCTGTTGAGATGGGCCGGCGTCGTCGCCATCGACGGCTCGGCGGGTCCGCGCAGCCTGGTCCGCGCCTTGCAACAGGCCCGCGATTGCCTGACCCGCGGCGAGTTGGTGTGCCTGTTCACCGAGGGGCGCGTGCTGCCCGGCGGCGTGGCGCTGCCGTTTCATCGCCAGTTCCGCCGCGTCGCCCGCAAGAACCATGCGCCGATAATCCCTGTCTGTCTCGATCAAACCCTGGGCAGCCTTTTCGGCGTGGCGCGCGGGCGGTTGTCCTGGCGCTGGCCGTTGACGATGCCGTACCCGGCCTATGTGACGTTCGGCGAACCGCTGCCGCCGGCGACCCCGGCCGGCGATGTGCGGCAGGCGCTGCAATTGCTGTCGGCGCGCTCGGCCATCGAACGCGTCGCGCAGCGCGTGCCGGCGCATCGCCGTTTCGTGCGCGTGGCCGCGCGCCGCCCGTTCCGCCTGTGCTTGCTCGACAGCAGCCGGCCGGAGCGTCTCAGTTACTCCCGCGTCCTCGCCGGTTCGATGTGCGCCGTCAAGTTCTTCCGTCCGCTGCTGGGCGACGCCCCCATGGTCGGCGTCTGGTTGCCGTCGAGCATGGGCGGCGCCTTCGCCAACATCACCCTGGCCCTACTCGGGAAGACCGCCGTCAACCTCAACTACACCGCTTCGCCCGCGGCCATCCAGTCCGCTCTTCGTCAGTGCGGCGCGCGTCGCGTCCTCACGGCGCGGCGATTCACGGCCAAAATGCCGCTCGATCCCGGACCCGGCGTCGAAGTGATCTACTTCGAGGACATCGCGCCGCGCTTCACTGCTTGGATGAGCGTCTCGCGCTGGCTGGCCGTGCTGTTGCTGCCGGGCTGGTTCCTCGAACACGTCGTACTGCGCCTGGGCAAACACAAACTCGACGACCTGGCCACAGTCATCTTTTCCAGCGGCAGCACCGGTGAGCCGAAGGGCATCATGCTCAGTCACGGCAACATCGCCGCCAACATCGAGTCGATGATCCAGGCCGTCTCGCTGCGGCCCGATGATCGCGCCCTGGGCGTCTTGCCGTTCTTCCACAGTTTCGGGTACACGGTGACGCTGTGGGCGCCGCTGCAAGTGGGCGCCTCGGTGGTTTATCATGCCGATCCGCGCCAGGCCCGCGAGATCGGTGAATTGTGCCGCACGCATGGCTGCACCATCTACATCTCGACGGCGACGTTCCTGCGTTTCTGTCTGCGCAAGTGCGAGCCCGACGATTTTCGCACCTTGCGTCTCCTTATTTGCGGCGCCGAGAAATTGCCGGTTTCGCTGGGTCAGGAATTTGAGCGCAAGTTCGGCGTCTTGCCGCTGGAGGGCTACGGCTGCACGGAGCTGTCGCCGGTGGCGTCGAGCAACCTGCCCAACGAGGAGGTCGATGGCGTCCTCCAGGTGGCCAACAAGCCGGGCACGGTGGGCCAGCCGATTCCGGGCGTCGCCGCCCGCATCGTCCATCCCGACACCCGCGAGCCGCTGCCGATCGGCGTCGAGGGATTGCTGCTCATCCACGGCGGCAACGTGATGGGCGGCTACCTCGGCCGGCCGGAGCTAACGGGCGAGGTTCTGGCCGATGGTTGGTACGTGACCGGCGACATGGCGCGCCTGGACGCGGACGGGTTCCTCGCGCTGACGGGGCGGCTGTCGCGCTTCGCCAAGTGCGGCGGCGAGATGGTGCCGCTGGAGAAAATCGAGGAAGTGCTGCACGAGATCGTCGGCACCAGCGAGCGAATTTGCGCCGTCACCTGCGTTCCCGATGAATCCCGCGGCGAACGGCTGATCGTTCTCTATCTGCAACAGGACGGGCTGGCCGTGCGTCCGTGGTGTCAGCAGCTTTCCAGCCGCGGTCTGCCGAACCTGTGGATTCCGGCCGAGCGCGATTTCTACGCCGTGCCGGAACTGCCGGTACTGGGCAGCGGCAAGCTCAACCTGCAAGGCGTCAAGGAGATGGCCGCCGAGCTGGCGAGAAGATAGCCTCACCAGCCCGCAGCGCCAGCAAGGGCATTGCTTGCTGGCGCTGCGGGCTGGCAATTACCATGAACTGCCGTGTCGTACTGGTGCGTCCGCGGATCGCCGCCAACATCGGCGCGGCGGCGCGCGCGATGCGCAACATGGGCCTATCGGATCTGGTGCTGGTGGCCCCGGAGGCCGACCCAGCGGACGAACGCTCCCGACTGCTGGCGACCCACGGCGAGGACGTGCTGGAGCGCTGCCGCATCGTTGCGAACATGGGCGAGGCGGTGGCCGATTGCGTGCTGGTCGCCGCCACGTCGGCGCGCGTCGGCGGTCTGATGCGCCGCCAGTTCGTTGGCCCACCCGACGAGATCGCTCCGCGTCTGATCGAGGCGATGCGAACGGGGCCGGTCGCACTGGTGTTCGGTCCCGAATCGAGCGGGCTGACCAATACCGAAGTCACCCGCTGCCATTACCTCATTCACATTCCGACCGACCCGGCATGTCCCGCACTGAATTTGGCGCAGGCCGTGGCGATCTGCATCTATGAGCTGCGACGCCATTGGCTGCGGCAGACCACAGCGCCGACGCTGTTGCTGCCGACTGCCGCGCCCGCTCCCTTCGCCGATCAGGAACGCGCCTTCGAGCAATTGCGGCAGGCGTTGGAGGACGTGCATTTTTTGTGGAACGAGAAGGCCGATGCGCTGATGCACGCGCTGCGACATCTGATCGGCCGGGCCGGTCCAACGCCGATGGAAGTGGATGTGCTGCTCGGCCTGGCACGGCAACTGCGATGGTTCGCGCGCAACCGGAAGTGAGGCGGGGACTGCAATTCGGCGCTTGATCTGGCGCACGGGATCCCCCATCATAAAGCGACTCCTTTCGTGGCTGGAAAAACAATCGTTTTCGTCCGCGCAGAAAATCCGTGCGTCCACCGCTAGAGAACGAGAGGGCTTTATGTCCGCTTCGACAGACGGGGCGAACCGTAGTTTGCAGCGGTTTCAGGCATATCTGGAAACGCTGACGTTCATCCAGATCGACCCACGGCTGCGCGGCAAGTTTGGATGGTCGGACATCATCCAGAACACGCTGATCGAGGCGTCGCGCACCCTGGAGCGGATCGAGGCGATGGATTCGGAAGATCAAAAGCGCTGGCTGCGCCGCATGTTGTTCAACAACCTGAAAGATGAGATCGACCGCTGGATAACGGAAGGCCGCAACGTCGGCCGAGAGCAGTCGCTGGAAAAAGCGGCGGAGCGGTCGTCGTGCCGGTTGCGCGACTCCCTAACGGCCGAGGAATCGACGCCGAGCGAGAAGCTCATCAAGCAGGAGGAGAGGTTGCGCGTGCTGGAGGCGCTGGCGCGATTGCCGGAGCGTCAGCGCGAGGCGGTCATCTTGAAGGAGTATCACCACTGGAAGCTCGCGGAAATTGCGGAGTATCTGGGATGCACAACCAACGCCGCGGCCGGTCTGCACGCGCGCGGCCTGGCGAACCTGGGAGAGCTACTTGCCGATTTGGAGTGAACCATGCCCGAGAACGTCGCCAATTCGTCTCCTTCACCCGGTCGATTCGACTCCATCGTGGCTGAAATCATCGAGGCGGAGGAGCGAGGCGAGACCATCGACGAGACTCGCTATCTCGCCAGCTTTCCCGAGTTCGCCGAGCCGCTGCGCGAGTACTTCCACAACCGCAAACGCTTCGCCGAATTGCACGGAGGAATCCGCCGGGCCGAGAAGCGGGAGGCGAACGGTGCGAACCGCATCGGTCTCGAAGTGGGCAGCCAATGGGCCGGCTTCTTCATCGAGGAGGAATTAGGCCGGGGAGGTATGGGCATCGTCTATCGGGTGCGGCAGCTCAAGCCGGAACGGCAGGTGGCCCTAAAGATCATCCGCCTGGATCGTTTGGAATCGCTGCCCGTCGAGCAACGCCGGCAGTGGCTCGCTCGTTTCCATCGCGAGGCACAACTCGTCGCCGCGCTCGACCAACCTGAATGCATCGTCACGCTTTACGAAGTCGGCGAATATACGGGGCAACCCTATTTCACGATGCGTCTGGTCGCGGGAGGGACGCTGGCGGCGCGGCTGAAGGCGGCGAACGAGGGCGACCCGGTAGCGGCTCAGCGGCAGCGGGAGCGCGGGCAGCGCGACAGCGCGCGGCTGCTGGCGAGCGTGGCGAAGGCGGTGCATTACGCCCATCAGCGCGGCGTCCTGCACCGCGATCTGAAGCCCGCCAACATCTTACTGGACGAGCAGGGCCGGCCGCTGGTTAGCGATTTTGGCCTGGCGCGTCGCGTGGATCAAACCGGCAGCTTAATGGAATCCGGCATCGAGGGCACGGCCGAATACATGTCGCCCGAACAGGCCAAGGCCGCGCCCGGCGCGGGGACGACCGCCGCCGACGTTTATTCCCTGGGCGCCATCCTTTACGAGTGCTTGACCGGCCGGCCGCCCTTCCAGGGCAAGAGCGCCGTTGAAACGCTGCTGCTGATCCTGCATGAGAAAGTGACATCGCCGCGCCGCCTCAATCCGCGCCTCGATCGCGATTTGGAAACAATCTGTCTGAAATGTCTTCAAGAGCAGCCGGGCCATCGCTATGCCTCGGCGGCGGCGCTGGCGGACGATCTCGACAACTGGCTGGTCGGCCGACCGATCAATGCCCGCCCGGTGGGCACGGCAGAACGGCTCTGGCGCTGGTGCCGCCGCAACCGGGCGCTGGCGGGATCGCTCGCTTTCGCTGCGGTTGCGCTCTTCGCGTTCGCCCTGGTTGCCGGCGGTTTTGCTATCTATCGAGAGCGAGCCAACCGCGACCTGGGCAAAGCCAACCACGACCTGGGCGAAACCAACCACCAACTGGGCGAAAGCAACCGCCAACTGGGCAAAGCCAACCACGATCTGGACAAAGCGGCCAGCGACCTCAAGGACCAGCGGAATAAAGCCCTCTCGGCGAACAAGCAGCTGCGCGTGGAGCAGCGAACGACCCGGCAAATGACGGCGGGGTTGGCCCTGGATCGCGGCCGGGCTGCGTGGCAAGCGGGGGATGCGTCGCAGGGTTTGTTGTGGATGACGCAGAGCTTGATCCTTGCTCCGGAAGACGACGCCGCGCTGCAAGAAGCCATCCGCTTCAACCTCGCCGGCTGGCGCGCGACGCTGCCGCCGTCCCAGCCTCCGCTGCACCATCCCGGCATCGCGGCGAACGTGCGCTTCAGCCCCGACGGCAGCAAGCTCATCGTCTTGAGTACGGGCAGCGTTCGGCTCGAAGAGAAGGTCATGCCGGATGGACAAAAGGGCAAATTCCGGGTCGCCCGTCCCGAAACGATCGCCGATCCTTTTTTCGATGAGCGCTGGTCGTTTGGCCTCCCCTCGATCGACCTTCCGCACCAACCTCCACGGCGTCCTCTGGCAACGCCTCGTGGACAGGTCTTCCTTTGGGACGCGGCCAGCAACAAGCCGGTGGGGGTGAAACCGCCTCCGGACAGCCAGGTGCTCGCCGTCAGCCCCGACGGCAAGATGGTCCTGGCGGCGAAACGACAGGACCGCTTTTTCACTCCAAGCACCGTCCAGATCTGGAATTTGGCTGAGGGCAAGCCTGTCGGCGAACCCGTTGCGTTCCCTTCTTCGATTGAGTGGGCGTTCTGCTCCGGCGATGGGAAGACCTTCGCCGGGCTGGTCCGCAACACGCTGGTTCTCTGGGACGCCGCCACGGGGAAACGCGTGAAGGATTTCCCCATGCATGGACGCCATGCGTATCGGCTGGAGCTGAGCCCCGACGGCAACCTACTGGCCGTCATGACAACGGATCCTTCTGGAAAAATGCAAGGAATCCCTGAATCCTTCACGCCTCGAATGATGTCCCGAGAGGGATCCCACGCAGCGATCGAAGTCTACAATCTGACCACGAGGCAACCAATTCCGGAACTGAACGCTGGTTGGCCGATTCAGAAGATCGACTTGCAAGCCGCCATCGCGCTTGGGCCGGCCGGACGTTATCTACTGACGGTCAGCCCCACGGATGGCTTTTTCAACGGGACGGTTCGCTTGTGGGACCGGGAGAAGAAAAAAATATCGAAGCTCCCCTATCAAGCTCGGCTCACGTTCGCGCAGTTCAGCCCGGACGGCAAGATGCTGTTGACGGCCAGTGGGCGCGGCCTGGATCACAGCGAGAAGGTCCAACTCTGGGACACGGACCCAGTCCAACCGCGCGGCGAGCCGCTGTTGCCGCGCGGGCTGGTTCAGTTAGCGGCCTTTAGCCCCGATAGCAAGCTGTTGGCCATCAGCTGCGGCGAGGGCGAAGTTCAGTTCTGGGAGACGGGGACCGGCCGGCCCATTGCCCGCGCGCTTCGGCATCCCGGAGCTATTCACGCTCTCGCTTTCAGCCCCGATGGAACGAAGCTGGTGACCGGGGGCAGAGACGGCACGGCTCGCATTTGGGACATGCGCTCCAGCCCTGTCCTTCAGCCTCTCCGCCAGGTGGAACCAGTCGCCGCCGTCGCCCCCGATGGCAGCCGTTATCTTCTTCGTCAGAGGGACCGAAAAAAGCTCCGCTTGAATGACACGACCTCGGGCCAACCGTGCGGCGCACTTGTGTCCCTTACCGAGAAGGACCGCCGTGCCGTGTTGGGGCCGGACAATCGTACCCTGGTCGTTCTCAACGAGGGCACCACGGCCCAGCTATGGGACGCCGTCGCCGGCAAGCCGATCGGTGAGCCTTTGAACCACCTCGATCCGGTCTCGGGCGTCCGCTTTGGCCTCGACGGCCGCACCATTCTGACGTTCCAGGTTTCTCGCACTCCCTATGGGCAGTGGCCCATCGCCTACCGCTGGGAGACGGCCACGGGACGTCCTCTGGGCCAAGAGCAAAACCCCAACATCAGCATGGCGGCCGCGATCAGTCCCGATGGCCGTTGGTCGCTGAGGATACTCGGCACTTCCGCCGTGGTCGTGAACTCAAAATCGACAACCGTCGAAGGAAAACGCCTGGAGCATCCCGGCCCTGTCAGCGGAGGATTGTTCAGTCCGGACAGCCGCACTTTGCTGACGATCGCCGCCCGTTCGGGAAGTTGGGAAGAAGCACGCCTCTGGGACCGAGCCAGTGGGAAACCGCTCGGCCCGCCCATGACCCATCAAGGGCCGATCCGCGCCCGGGTTTTCAGTTCCGACGGCAAGATGGTCCTCACCGGCAGCGACGACGGCGCCGCACGGCTCTGGGATGCGGCCACGGGAAAGCAGCTTGGGCCGCTGATGTCGCACGGCGGCCGCATCCGCGCCGTCGCCTTTCATCCCGACGGCAAGCAGATGGTGACGGCCGGCGAGGATGGCCTGACGCGGTTATGGCATGTCGTCACCTGCCGGCCACTCGGTCCCCCGCTGCCGCACCCGGCTGCTGTTTCCTTCGTGACCTTCGGTACAGGAGGCGAGACGCTGATCGCCACCGGCGGCGACCATCTCCGCGTGTGGAAAGTCCCTCAAGCCCTTGCGGGTGAGGCGAAGCACTTGCTGCTCAAAGCCGAGATCGAAACTGGCATGGAACTGGATGGCAGCACACCGCGTCTGCTGGAGGACGCGGAGCGGATGCGACGCAGGCAACAACTCGCGGAAGCGACGAAACGAGGAAAAAATTGAAGCTGGTGCGCAGACAAAGCGACGCATTCCCGCTTGTATAAGTAGCGGGGAAGATCGACTCACAACCATCGTCATAGGAACGTCGTCTCTCCGCGCGACGCTCACGGAGCGTTCTCGCGGAAGCGGAGCATCGCGCATGAGCAAGTTTCCCATCAGCCGGGTTTGCCCCCAGCGCGGCGGCAAGGAGTATACCCTGCGAAAGCCCAGTGTCCGTCCGGCGATCGCCATCCTTACCTGTCACAGACTAATCGCATCCGAATGGCGATCATCATGCCTCACGGCAAAACGCACCAATGTCCCGCGCTATCCCCAGTTCCGTTGCCGACTCGTTTTTTTCGTTCCCTGGGCGAATTTATGGAAAGAATCGCGGGGAGCCGGTAGGAGATAAGGTAGAGGATGAGTGCGCCTTCCACCGGAGAAAGGGACATGACGGCCAACCCCATGCGAAAGTTTCTGGACATCCTTCGCGGCACGGGCTTGCTGCACGAAGGCAAAGAGCAGAGCGACGGCCAACTGCTGACGCGCTTCGTCGAGGACCGCGATGACCTGGCGCTGGAAACGCTGGTGCACCGCCATGCGCCGATGGTCTGGAGTGTGTGCCGACGAAACCTGACTCGCCACGATGACGCCGAGGATGCTTTTCAGGCCACCTTCCTTGTCTTGCTCCGCAAGGCGGCGTCCATCCGCGCGCGAGAGCTGCTGGCCAACTGGCTGTATGGCGTCGCCTACCAGACCTCGCGCAAGGCCCGGCAAACGGCCGCCAGACGCCCCGTGCTGGTGCCGACCCCCGAACCGCCAATGGTGGCGCCCGACGATGCCTTCGGGCCGGAGCTGCTGACCCAGCTGGACCGGGAGCTGAGCCGCCTGCCGGAGAAGTACCGCAGCGCCATCGTCCTCTGTCACCTCCAGGGCAAAAGTCTGCGCGACGCGGCCCAGCAAATGCGCGTGGCGGAAGGAACGGTCGGCAGCCGGCTGGCGCGCGGGCGGAAGATGCTGGCCCAGCGACTGTCGCGGCATGGCGTGACCGTGTCGGCCACTTCCGTGCCTGCGGTGCTGGCCGAGCAGGCGGCATCGGGAGCGGTGCCGGATGCTTTACGGAATAACACGATCAAGGCCGCGACCCTTCTGGCGGCCGGAGAAACCGTGACCGCCGGGTTGATCTCCACCGAGGTTTCGCCGCTTACCCAAGCCGTGTTGCATGCCATGACGGCGGCCCGACGAAAGGCGGCGAGCGTTCTGCTCCTCCTGGCCGCCCTCGTGCTGGGCGGTGGGGTGGCCGCCTATCACACCCTGGCAGGGCAAGAGACCCGGTCCGCAGAGCCGCCCAAGCCGGCGCCCCAGCCGCCCAAGCCAAACCGAGGAGAACCCGATCCTGACAAACACGGACCTGCGGCCGGGGCGAGGAACGCTGCAAGAAACCATTTACAGGAACACTTATTTACCCTTCCTGTCTTCATGCGGCCTCAAAACAATAGCAAGCTTCCCGTCGTAGGTGATGGTGTATTCGGCTATTGGCCCTCTCGGGACATCGCGGCCACCTTTGATCCGGCAACGCATCTATGGACCCTAACTGGAGCCTGCCGCTACGATATTCCGGAAGGACTGCCATGGAACAACGACGGGATCCTTGATGGTGTTAGCCAGACGAAATTTGACTGCCGCGAAACGCAATGGAAGCTCGTTTTGGGTTACAATCCGTCCACTCGGGCCTGTCAGGTTCAAAGAGCGGAACTTCCTGACGGCAAGCCCTTTGGCTGGCGTTCGACAAGCAAGGAGGATTTTGCCAGGTGGCTTCAGGGCACGTATCCAGAACCGAAAACCAACGGCGATCCCATCACCACACTGCACCTGAATGTCGAGGCGCCCGAACCAACGAAGCTTGGTCTCAAACCCAAGAACACTTACGGCATGAAAGATTTGACCGTCGAAGCAACCCCCCGCGGCGTGAGCGTCCGCATCGAGCACGGCACCAGCGGGCACGGCGAGCAGTGGGACCTGCAATTCGGAGCCGCCGACAAGCAATTCCTCAAGGCGGCCAAGTATGGCGGCGCCAACGATCCGAAAGAACTCTGGGGGTCTCCTGGGCCGCTCCTTGTCGTAAAACACAGCGTGCTTGATGCAGGCAAGCAGGCGTCGGAATGGAGTTGCGGTCCTGGTGAGTTCGTCGTTCGGGAGATCGAGGTCAAGGAAAAAAAGGTCGTTCGCCTGGCCATCGACTTTATCGCTGATACCGAGTACGGGCGTCCTGCCATGGCAAAACGGGACGCGCGTCGCATCGTTCGTGGTTCGTTGCGATTGAACTCCCTGCTCCAGCCGTCGGTTCCCAACTTGGACGCCGATGCTGCGGATTACACACTGACGGATCCCGCTCCGGCCGGTCTTCGGGGGATGAAGTTCGTGCCCTTGCCGAAGGGAACGTTCTACATGGGCTGGGATGGCACGAAAGGGTCGGCCAAGAAGACGGAGATCAAGGAGGACTTCGAGATCGCCATCTACACCGTGACGCAAGGACAGTGGCAGGAACTGATGTGGAACAACTCAAGCCGGTTCTCACGACAAGGTGGCGGGAAGGAGGCGGTGAAGGACATCAAGGACGAGGACCTGAAGAAGTTTCCCGTGGAGCGTTTGTCGTGGAACGACGTCCAGGAGTTTATCAAGAAGCTGAACGAGAGGGAGAAGGGCAAGGGCTACGTGTACCGTTTGCCGACGGAGGCGGAGTGGGAATACGCCTGTCGGGGCGGCGCCACGACGGAAGAGGAGTGCTCGTATCACTTCTACTTCGAGAAGCCGACGAACGACCTGTCGTCGAAGCAGGCGAATTTCGATGGTCGAAAACCGTTTGGCAAGGGGGAAGAGGGACCGCACCTCGATCGGACGGCCCAGGTGGGTTCGTACGCGCCGAACAAGCTTGGGTTGTACGACATGCACGGCAACGTGTGGCAATGGACCGACTCCCTCTCGCGAGAGGGCGCGGGCCGGGTGCTCCGGGGCGGCAGCTGGCGCAGCCCCGCCAGCAGCTGCCGGGTGGCGTGCCGGCCCACGTACGCGCCGCACTGGCACGACGACACTCGCTTGGAGAGCGTCGGCTTCCGGCTTGCTCGCGTTGCCGGCCGGTAGAAGGACAACAGCCATGAGAAGCCAACCGTACCTTTGGGGAGCTTTGATGTTCGCCGTCTGTGCTGGCAGGGCCAACGCCGACGAGGAAGGCGTGGCCCAGGCGTTCGAGCGCATGGGGGCCGTCGTCAAGCGGGATGACACCAAGCCCAACCGGCCCGTCATTGCGTTGCGCTTTGGTCTCCTCAACCCCATTCCGGAGACGATCCCGGAAGTGGACAAGGACGATCTCCGCCTGTTTGTTTATTCCCACGTTGTGTATCGCGTAACGAAGGCGGAGCGAAAAGAGCAGGACAAGCCCGGCGATCCCTTCCCCCCCACGGCCATCAAGGTAACCGATGCGGACCTGAAGGATCTGAACCAGTTGGTCAATCTCCAGGAACTGGATCTCAGTTACGGGGAAATCACCAACAAGGCCCTGGAGCAGATCAAGACTTTGAAACACCTTCAAATCCTGGACCTTCGGAACACCCCGATCAACGACGACGGCCTGGCGATGCTTGAGGGTCTCACGAGCCTCCGGCAGCTCTATCTGACGCACTGTCAGCTGCTGGATAAGGGTCTGGTGCATTTGCGCAAGCTTGGCAACCTCGAAGTGCTGGTTCTGGGAGGTTTTCCGGGAGGTCCGCATGGTGTGGGGCAGACGGAGATCACCGACGAGGGCGTGCGGCAACTCAAGGAGCTAAGGAAGCTCCGGAGGCTGTATTTGAAGTGGACCAAGGTGACGGATGCCGGGGTCAAGGAGTTGCGAAACCTCACCAATCTCCGGGAGCTGACCTTACAGGATAACGACAAGATAACGGATGCCGCGCTGGAAACCATCAAAGACTTTACGAAACTGGAGATCCTGGGCCTCTCCCACACCAAGGTGACGGATGCGGGCTTGAAGCATCTGTCGGGACTGGAGCGGCTGCAAATATTGGATCTTGACCTCTGTGAGGTCACGGACGAGGGAATGAAAGCGCTCCAGAAACTAACCAACCTCCGCAGACTGGAGCTTGGCAACACGAAAGTGACGGACAAGGGCCTGGGGGATCTGGTGCAACTGCCGAGGCTCGAACGGTTGAACCTTTACCGAACGGCGGTGACGGACAAGGGATTGAGGCAACTGAAAAAGCTGCCGAACCTCAAACGATTGGACCTGACGCAAACAAAGGTAACAGCCGCCGGCCAGAATGAAATCAAGGCAGCGCTATCCAACCTGGAGTTTGGTTGGGTTGTTCAATTTCCGGACTGGTACGAGCTGAAGGACCAGAAAGAGAAGCAAAGGATCGATCAAGTCTTTCAAAACCTGCAAACGATGCGGCCTGATCTGTATGCACCGCAGTTGGGACTGAAGCAATTCGAGGAGTCCCGGAAGTCGAGCTGGCCAGGCGACCTTGGCGGGTCGTGCTCCTGGTTGGTTGTCGTAATGGCGATTCTGGCTGGAGCTGGAGCCGCGGCTAGCATGCGGCGCCGGCGGCGCACGGAGTAAGCTGGAAAGCGCTCGATTTCTTGCAGGCAATAGGGTGTGGTTCAGATGCCGCGGCCTGGCTGCAGCGCCAGATGGCCGCTAGCCGTGCAGATGGACTCAAGCCACGGGTGATACCGCCAAGTTAGACAACCGACGCGGGGTCCGCCGGCAGCGCCATCTTGCCCCGGTGCGGCGTAGGCAACAGCTCGCGGAAGCGACGAAGCCACGAAAAAAATGACGCCGGCGCGCAGAAAAACCGCTGCCTTCCCGCTCGGATAAGTAGCGGAGAAGATCGACTCGCAACCGTTGCCGCAGGAAAGTCGTCTCTCCGCGCGGCGCGCACCGAGCGTTCGGCTCCACGAAGCGAGGGAGATGCGCTTATGCCAGAAGGGGCGGATATCGGCGTACTGTTGTGCGCGCTGGTCATCGGTCTCGCGGTTGGAACGCTCATCGGCGCGGTCTTCCTCCGCGCGGCGGTCGCCCTCTACAACAAGCTGGCGGGCGGTGCCTCGTCTCCCAGCAGCGTTCCCGAGCCGACCTTTGGAAAAGCGATGTGGATCACCTTTGCCATCTCCTTGGCGCAGATGGTCCTAGGCTACTCCCTCATCGCAGCGGCGGCAGGAGCGGGGGGGCAAGGAGCTGTTGTGGTTGCCCAGTTCATCTCCGTCCCTGTCAGTTTACTCATCTCGGCGGAGATACTGTCCGCAAAGTTGCCGACAACTTTCGGACGTGCCATCCTCGTAACATTGTGCGACATGCTCCTGGTCCTGATTGTTCTAGGCGTCCTCGTGGGTATTGCGGTCCTCGTGTTCGGAGTTGCCTTGAGGTGAGCCTAATTATGCAGCAAAAGCGTATCGGCGGGGGGTGGGTACTTGTCCAGGACGGCGACCGGCTCATCGTGCGAGCCAATTGGGCTGGGCCCATAATCGGCATAGCGCTGTTGCTGGTGATGGGGATCGCGCTCTGCCTTTTGGCCTGTGTCGGTGTTTGGCGTCTCGCGGACAGTAAGGACGCCGGAGCCTTGCTTTGCATTGGCCCGCTAGGTGTGTTCTTTCTTGTGATAGGTGTGACGCTGTTAGTCCAAGGGGAGACGCCGTGTATTATGGGCAGACAATCCGGGATGGTGCAAGGGATCGGATCCTTCAGGCGGAAAGTCGTGTGTCGCTTGGACGAGATAACAGCCAACATCCAGCAGGACCAGGCGCGCCGGACCTTTCGCAGTGGTCACGTTATACCGGGTACGGCTGCACCCAGAGGTCGCAGTCGGTGGGTTCTCTACTCGTGAAGCGGCCGAGGCATTGGCCTCGGAAGTCCGGGAGTGGCTGAGAATGGGGCGAGAGGACAGCCCAAATGCAGAAGCGGAGCATCGCACATGAGCAAGTTTCCCATCAGCCGGGTTTGCCCGCAGTGCGGCGGCAAGGAGTATTCCTTGCGGAAGCCCAAGACGTTCGTGGCCTTTACCGCCGACCGCGTTTGCAAGGCATGTCTCACGCGCTATTCGCCCCCGACCCCTCCTTGGGGCGGAGTGATGTTTTTGCTGGCCGCGCCGGTCCTCGGCCTCCTTGGGTTCGTCCTGATCGCCCTCCTGGTCGGTCCGTTCACCCTCCTCGGATTGGCGTGCGACGGTGTGCTTGGTCTCTTCGTGCTGGCGGTTTTCATCGGGGGAATTCGCATTTTGATCGCCTCCGCCAACCAGGTGGAATTGAACGGCGGCCAGGCGCGTCGCGCGGGAGATTCGGAGAAGAAAGAAAACGATGGGTCTCCGCGCGCGGAAAAACCGCCGCCTTCCCGCTCGTATCTGTAGGGACATTTCGTCTCGCAACCATCGCCGTGAGATCGGCGTTTCCGCGTGAAAGAAGCAAGCGGATCGCCGGACTGCGCGGCCAATCAGGAGAAGCCCATGTTGAAGAAAATCCTCTCGGCGTTGTTCGCCGCCGTCGCCGTTTGCATGGCGGCTTCCACCGTCCGTGCCCAAGTGCCTTTCGCGCGCAATCCCAGGCAACCTCCTCCTGGACTGCCGCCCATGAACGGAGGATTCGATGGCCGAGGGAATGTTCCTCCCGGCGTGTTTCCTCCACCGCCCGCGGTTCCCATCCTCCGCGATCGAGAGAAACGGCGGGACGAACAGGACGCGGCGAGCGGCATCTTGCGAATGGTTCCGCACATGCACGTTCCCCCCGCCGTCTCCAACCCCGAACACATGAAGGATTTTCGTCCGCCAAAAGCGGTCCCGCCCGAGATGGTGATGCCCGCTTCGGAATTCAGGTTTGCCCCGCCCAAGTTCGCGCCCGTGGCGAGCGAGGGAGGGACATTCGTCCGAGGCTTCTCGAGTTGGAGGGGAGGCGGGATTTTGGCCGGCATCGGCGGCGCGATCGCGGCCGTGTTCGGCGGCATTTTCGGGCGGAAGAAGGAATCGTGATCGCCGGCACGCGAAACCATTGGGGCGAAGAGAGAAACAATCATGTCCAAGGCCACACCCATACCCGCGCCGCTGTCGCGGAGCGCCGAAATCGTCATGGTTGTCAGCGGGGTTCTCTGCTTGCTGAACGCGGCGACGACCTTTCTCGTATCGCTGGCCGCGGCGGGTGGATCCCTGCATAGCCTTTCTCTCGACACAACGTTCCTCGTGTCGTTCCAGGCCGGACTCGGGGGAGCCATGCTCACGATGCCCAGCCGCTTGCGTCAGGGACGGGAGGAGTTGCTGGCGAAACCGCGGGCGTCGTCCGAAATGGATGATCCCGGCCAAGTCGAGGTCCGACCACCCCCATCGGACCTGGTCGTCATCAGCATCCTGTGGGGCGGCCTCTCGATCATCTCGTGGCCCATGCTGTTCGCTCCGGCGGCCATCGTCTGCGGAATCCTCGCCGCCGCGAAGGGACACCTCAAGGGGTTGATCGGCGTGGTGCTCGGCCTCTTCGGCTTGGCCGGCTTCGCGCTTCTGATAATTTTCCTGGCGGATAAATGAGCCGCCCATCCTACCCAGGCTTGCTGGGGGGTAGTGGCCCTCCGTGCGGCATGATGGTATACTGACGGAATGAACACTACAACCACCGAACCGACCCCCATCCCGCCCTGCCCACGCTGTGCCGCCACGCACGTCGTCCGTAACGGACCCAACGCCGCCGGAACCCTCT
>DATBGU010000351.1:0-7742 GCA_036557825.1 Gemmataceae bacterium | reverse complement strand
TCTTCTCGACCCCCTCACGGCTTAGGAACAGAGGATGCGACTTCTATCGCTGTCAGATCATACACGCTGAGTTTTTCTCGGTGAGCTTACCTGGATGGTCCCACCCGTTCCCATTCCGAACACGGCCGTTAAGCATCCAGGACCGATGGTAGTCCTTCGCGGGCGAGAGTAGGTCATCGCCGGGAATTCATAACGGCCCTCCTGGGAAACCGGGAGGGCCGTTACCTTGCGCCTCTGTCTTTTCTTGCGATCCCTCCTCACCCCCCTTATCATGCTGGAAGGTACTTCCCGCACTCTTCGGAGCTACCTCCCATGTCGGCCCGTTCCGCCTCTCTGCTGATCCTCACCATCGTACTGTCCATTTCCGTCGTTGTCTCATTCCGCGTTCTCGGCCAGGACAAACCAAGCCAGACGGCAGCGAAGCTGCCCGAAGCGAAGCTCGTAAATCTCCCTTCTGAAAAAATCTCACTCAGTCAGGCGCTGGGCGAGTTGACGCGGCAGACGGGCATTCGCGTCGAGGATTCCCGTGGTTTGCCCGATCATCCGTTGCAACTCGCTCGGAAACAAGGGACGTTCTGGCAAATGGTCGATGCCATTGGCGACGCCGACGGCGCACGGGTGACGCTCTTTCCCACCAGCGGACGAATCCTCCTCGAGAAGCGCGGCCCAAATTATCGCCAACCGCCCATCAGCTACGACGGCCGCTTCCGCTCCACCGTGAAAAAAGTAACCACCTCCCGCGACCTCGAAGTCCGCGACGACGCACCCGGTCATGGGGCCACCACAGTCGCCCTTGAGGTCGCCTGGGATCCGGAATTGCAACCGCTCTACCTCGAAACGCGGGCACACAATGTTCGTCTCATGGACGACAAGAAAAACGTCGTCACCCTCCCCGATGACGGTAGCTCGCTCGCTCCGGTGGACGGCCGCATCGCGATCGGCATCGATCTCCGCCTGCCGCCCCTACCGCGCTCGGTCGCCAAAATCAGTTCGCTCGAAGGTCAACTCGCCATGATCGGGCCGAGCAAAATGTTGACCTTCACATTCGACCGGCTGGACAAGCTCGCCAAGGCTAACTCCCGCGACCCCGAGCGCACGCTCCTCCAGGAAGGCGTCACCTGCCGCATCTCGGACGTGAAGCTCGCCGCGGATCACTGGACCGTCACGGTGGATCTCAAATATCCGCCCGGCATGAAGCAGCTCGACAGCAATCAATCGTGGGTGGTCAACAACGAGATGACGCTCGAATCCGCGGACGGCGCGAAGCGTTTCTCCAGCACCAATTACGTGCTGACGTCGGCGGCGCCCGGACATGCCGTGTTGAGCTATCATTTCCGCGACAAGGGGGGGCTGAAGCGCGGCAAGCCTCACGAATGGAAACTGCGTTATCGCGCGCCGGCCGATCTCATCGAGGCACCCATCAAGTTCGTCTTCAAAGACATCCCATTGCCTTGACGGGAAGGACGCGCTGCTCGCCGGGGGCTGTGGAAGTGGTATACTGATTATTTGAGGCCCGTGCCTCGTCGTGGGTGGGAGGGTGCGACGACCCACCATCGCCTTGGGTCAGGGAAGTTCATGGAACCGTTTCAACCTGCCGATAACCTTCGTTCACGCACCTTTCTCGGTCTGCTCATCGCGCAGTTCCTCGCCGCCTTCAACGACCAGGCCATTCACGCCTCGTCCATGTTCTTCGCCATCAACCAGAACGCCATGAGCAAGGGCGCGGCCATCTCACTCATGCCGATTCTGTTCTACGCGCCCTGGGCGCTGTTCTGCACCCTGGCCGGCTACTTTGCCGATCGCTACAGCAAATGGAATTCGCTGGTGTTCTGGAAGGTCGCCGAGATCGGCATCACGCTGATCGCCCTGCTGGGCTTCTGGCTGGGCACGCACGGCATTCTCGTTGGCCCCTACCTCGTGCTGTCTACTGTGTTCCTGATGGGCACGCACAGCGCCTTCTTCGTGCCGGCAAAGTACGGAGCCATGCCGGAGATTTTGCAGCCGCAAATGCTGTCGCGCGGCAACGGCGTGCTGGAATCCCTGTCGTTCCTGGCCGTCATTCTCGGCACGGTCCTGGGCGGCGTGCTGTCGAAAGTGTTTCGGGGCGAAGAGTATTACATCGGGCTGATACTCGTCGCCCTGGCGGTGATCGGCGCACTAGCCAGTCTGCTCATTCGTCGAATGCCGGTCGCCAATCCGAACCGGCCGTTCCCGCCGTATCTGTATCAGCCGCTGTGGCAGAGCATCCGCAGCCTGCTGCGTTCCCGGCCACTGGCGCTGGCGGTGCTTGGCATCGCTTTCTTCACCTTCATCGTCGCCTTCATGCGTTCGACCATGTACATGCACGGCCAAACGCGCCTGCCGCAATGGGATGAAGCCACGACGAGTGAGGTCGTCGGCATGGTGGCGCTGGGCATCGGCCTGGGCAGTCCGCTGGTCGGCTTCCTCTCCGGCGGCAAGGTCGAGTTGGGATTGGTCCCCATCGGCGCCTTGGGCATGATCGCCGCGACGCTGGTCGCCGCTTTCGCGCTCGATCACGTGCGGGCGCTCGTCGTCTGCATCACGCTGCTCGGCTTCTTCACCGGGTTTTACATCGTGCCGCTCTTCACGCTGTTGCAGCACCGCGCCCCGAAGACGAGCAAGGGCGACGCCATCGCCACCAGCAATTTCATCAACGTGACGGGGGCCATTGTCTCGTCGGTGCTGTTCTATCTGCTGCTGGCGGCGGCCCATGTCTCCGGCCTCACGCCGCGCCTGGAACAGAAAGATCGTTTCGAGGGCCGCTTGCAGGAGAACCCCGAATACAAGGACGGCAAGCCGGTGCGCGTCGTCATCGAACCGGATCACGAGATCCTGGCGAACCCGCCCGGTAAGCGGCCGCGCGAAATCGACGTGGACGAGGATTTGATCGACGGTTTCGGCCAGGGATTGAAGGCTGGCGACCGCGTCATCGAAAGCACCTACAAGCTCGGTTCGGTGACGCACCACACCATCCGTCGCGTGGACCGACCGCAAGGGCCGGTCTACAACGAATCGGGCCTGCCGGTGCTGTTGTTTTTCGGCGCGGGACTCATGACACTGATCACATTGTTGCTGTTGTGGCGGCAGATGCCGGACCTGTTTCTGCGAACGCTCATCTGGCTGCGGACGCAGCCACGCTACCGGCTGGAGATCGAGGGACTCAATCACCTGCCGGATAACGGCCCTGTGGTTCTTGTGACGAACGCCCCGGACATCGAGGCATGTCTTCACGTCTTGAGCGCCACCGACCGTTCCATGCGGTTTCTGCTGGTGGAAGGCGGCGGTCTGGCTCGCTTGCCCTGGTGGTTGCGGCCAGCGGCGCGCCGCTCCTGCCTGGCGCGCGGGACATCCGGAGCAAATGGGGCCGACGAACAGTTGCTCCTGCGAAAGATCGAGGACCAGTTCGCGCACAAGGGCGTCGTGGGGGTATCCCTGGAGGACGCGCAGCACGACCGAATTGGGGAACGCTTGTTCGCTGAATTGTCCGCGAAACAGCCGGTGCCGGTGCTGCCGGTCTGGTATGAGATGGCGCCCGCCCCGGAGAAAAAGCGACGACGGCGGCGCGTCTACGTCCTCGGGGGCAGGCTTCTGCCCGCCGGGAGTTCCGTGGCGGATATGCAGCGCGAATTGCAGCGTGTGGCCGGGGAGTTCAAGGAACAGATGACCCGCGGAGCGCCGCTACGGCACATCGAATTCCCGGGGAAGTGAACCATTTTGCCAGCCCGCAGCGCCAGCAAGGGCAACTCCTTCCCTAGCTGGCGCTGCGGGCTGGCAACATTAGCGCACCGACTCCAACGGCCGGACGCGCATGGCGGACAGCGCGGGCAAGAGACCCCCGATGCTGCCCATCGCCAACGAAAACAGAATGCCCAGCCACAGCACCTGACTGTCCACGATCAGTTTTAGCACTACGCTCTTGCCGCCGCCCTGGCCGGCGCTGATGATGCTCGTCGCCGACCAGCCGTCCGCCATCGTGCCGGCCAGGCAGCCGATGGCGCCGCCGATCAGCGCCAGCAGCAGCGATTCGAGGAAGAACGATTGCAGGATTTGCCAGCGGGCGTAGCCGAGGATGCGCAGCACGCCGATGTCCTTCTGGCGCTGGCTGATGGCAGCGAACATGGTGTTCATGATGCCGAAGACGCCGCCCAGCGCCATGAAGATGGCGATGACCCAGGCCGTCACCAGAAATTGCCGGTTCGTAGACGTCAGCTTTTCGTAGTAGGCCGTCTCCACCTGGGCGACGACGGCCGGGTTCTTGAAGTCGGCCGATACGTCCTGCGCCGTCCGCTGGGCCGTCTGGGCGTCGGCCGTCCGCAGCACGACGGTCGAATAGCTCGGCTTGCCGAACTTCTCGCCGACGATTTGTTGCTTGGCCCAGATTTCCGAATCGAAGGTCGATCCACTCGATTGCAGAATGCCCACCACGATCCATTGGCGATCTCCCATGGGGAAAATGTCGCCGACTTCGAGGGAGGACTTGTGCTGATCCGGGCCGAGTTCGCGGGCGATGCCCTGACCGAGAACGGCCTGGATGGCCTGTTCGCCGCCGGTATTGTCGGGCAACGGTTGGACACCGGCCGCCGAGAACCAGGCGCCGCCGGGATGGAGCGCGATGTTGTGAACGCGGCCCGTCCGCGCCGGATCCTTCAAGCCGCGCAGCTGCAAGAAACGCCGCTGTCGCCCGCCTGGTTTCGCGTTGGGAATCGGCTGATTGACGACAATGTAGACCTCCCAACTCGTCAACGGTTCGCCCTGCTCGTCTTTCTGGACCGTCGGCCACTGATCGAGCGTGGAGATGTTGCCGTAGCCGAGGTTGCTGAAGGCCTCGTCGGTGGCGCCGTCGGAAAGGACCATGACGTTGCAGGATTGGCCGCTGGCCTCGGTCAGACGGTTCATACCGTTGACGAAGGCGAGCATGACGGTGAACAGGCCGACGACCAGCGTGAAGGCCAGCCCGGTCAGCAGCGTCGTCGGCCAGCGGACGAGAAGGTTACGGAAATTGTACCCGAACGGAACGCGGCGCAGCACGCCCACGAACTGCAAGAGAAGCACGAACGTCAGCACTAGTCCCAAGAGCAGCATGACCGCGACAACCGCGGCGAGGACGCCACCCACGAGGAGCGCGAGAACGAAGACAATGCTTTTGACGATTTCCATAGGAGAACCATACCAACGAAACTCGGTCCGGTCGAGTCCGCGCCGTCGTCGAATCGGGGGTGAAATTGAGTTGCTTCGGATAAGAAATTGGTTAGGATTGTGTCATCTCACCGATGTGTCCTCCCCGGGCCGCCGGGGGGCGTATCCCAACCTTAGGGGGGTCCCACCAAATGTTCACACTCTGGGGCAAACGACAGCAGTTCTGCGACGGAATTTCACGGCGAAACTTCCTCAAGATCGGCGCTTTCGGGGCCGGTCTCTCGCTGGCGGAGATGCTGAGGCTGCGTGTTCAGGCCGGCTCCGGCTCGTCCAACAAGGCCGCCATCATGATCTACCTGCCGGGTGGTCCGTCGCACATGGACATGTATGACCTCAAGCCGGATGCACCCAAGGAATTCCGCGGCGAGTTCAATCCCATCGCCACCAACGTCCCCGGCGTGCGGATCTGCGAGCACTTCCCGCAGCAAGCGCGCATGTGGGACAAGCTCGCCTGCATCCGCTCCATCGTCTCTGTCGATGAGCATTCCGATTCGCTGGTGTCGACCGGCTACAGCGAGAACACCAACCGCACGGCTCATCATCCGTCGTTCGGGGCCGTCATGTCCAAGCTGCGCGGCAGCGCCGACGACATTCCGCCTTACGTCAGTCTGCGCGGCATGTCGCGCTTCGGCACCGATCCGGGTTATCTCGGTGTGGCCCATCGGCCGTTCACTCCCGACGGACCCGGCTTCCAGAACCTGCGTCTGCCCGGCGGCGTGGACACGACCCGCGTGGACGACCGCAAGTCGCTGCTGACCAGCTTCGACGACGTGCGCCGCGACATCGACGCCAGCGGCACGATGAAGGGTCTCGATTCGTTCACCACGCGGGCCTTCGACATGATCGCGTCCGGGGCCGTGCGCAAGGCGCTCGACCTGACCAAGGAAGAGCCGCGCTCGCGCGATCGCTACAAAGGCGTCGAGCAGTTCCTGACGGCCCGCCGTCTGATCGAAGCCGGCGTCGGCTGCGTCACGCTGTCCATCGGCGGTTGGGACACGCACGGCAGCAACTTCAAGATCCTGCGCAAGCAACTGCCCGAAGTGGACCGCGGCGTCGCCAATCTGATTCAGGATCTGGTTGATCGCGGCATGGACAAGGATGTGGTGACGGTCATGTGGGGCGAGTTCGGCCGCACGCCGAAGATCAACGGCAGCGACGGCGGCCGCGATCACTGGGCGCCGGTCATGAGCGCTTTGGTGGCCGGCGGTGGTCTGCGTATGGGCCAAGCCATCGGCACCAGCAACGCCCGCGCCGAGTATCCGAAGGACCGCCGCGTCACGGTGCCGCAAGTACTGTCCACAATGTATCACGCCATGGGCATCGACCCGTCGCAGACGTTCCCCAGCGGCAGCGGCCGGCCGATGTACATCCTCGATGATCGTGAGCCGGTCCGCGAGTTGATCTAACGCAGTACGCGGATTGTGTGACCAGCCCGAAGCGCTAGCGAGGGCCGCCCTCGCTAGCGCTTCGGGCTGGTGTTGTTAGCGACCGCTGCCGGCGCCGTAACGCAGATTCAGATAGATGAACACGTTGGCGACGATCCAGTACGTCAGCATCGGCGCGCAGGCCAGACCCAGCAACACCGCACGAGTCATTCCCGCCACTTCGCGCAGCGCCTCCGGTGGAAAGAACGTCGGCAAGAACAGAGGCGCGATCAGCATCAAGAACGGCGCGGTCACCAGCACGCCCAATCCCACGGCCATCGACTGATACAGAATCACGCGCCCGAAATGTCGGCGGAGGAGGGCATACCACTGCCGCAGGGCGCGCCACACCGAGGACTCCTCCACCACCAGCACCGGCGGCAATAGCCACCAGAAGAAAAACACCGTCCACAGCACCGCTTCTCCGACCATCCCCAGCGCCAGAACGGTCCCAGAGGCGACCTCTCGTCCGATCGACGCGGGTTCGTCTCCTATCGGACCAAGCCAGTGCGGCAGCCAGCGCAGCAGCACGATCAATCCCCACGCCGAACCGCGAATCAACGCGTGGGTCAAGACCACGCGCACGGTCAGCCCGCCAAGCCCGTCCAACCCCTCGCGCCAGCGGGCCGGACGCAGGCGCGACAGTTCGACGTAGGTCAATCGCGTGAGCAGGCCGGCTAGCAAGTCGAGAACGAGGATGGCGGCCACGGCCACGTACCAGCCCGGAACGCGCCAGCGCTCGTCGCCGTCGAACCAGACGGCGCGCTGGACCGCGAAAAGAGCGCCCAGGAACAGCCCGGCCACGACCCCTAGGAGAAGCTTCTTGGCGACGAGGGTGCTGTCGAGCGCGGCCAACAGTTCCTCAACGTAGCCGCGCACGCCGACGAGGTGCAGCCGCGCCGCGTCCAGGCGCGAACCGACCGTGGCGGCATCCTCCGAGGGCGCATGGCGTGTGGCGGATTGCGAATTGCCGCGCGCGGCATTGCGGCGGCGCTGCGGTTCCGGCTCGCGCCGTGCCGCCGCGAGTTGCTCCACGAGGTCGGCGAACTCCTGCGTCCATTCCAGTGACACCCACTCGTCACCCGGCGTGCGCCGCACCGT
>DATBGU010000350.1:0-6891 GCA_036557825.1 Gemmataceae bacterium | reverse complement strand
CGCCGTCACCATGGCCGGCTCGCACCTGGACAAGCAGGCCGTCGGCGAGAAATGGCTGGCGCGCTTCCCGATGTTCGATTGGGTCGGCGGACGTACCAGCGAAATGTCCGCGGTCGGTTTGGTTCCCGGCGCGCTGCAAGGCTTGGACATCGACGCCATGCTCGCCGGCGCCGCCGCCTGCGACGAAGTGACGCGGAAGCACGACACGCGCCGCAATCCCGCCGCGCTGCTGGCGCTGATGTGGTATCACGCCACCGGCGGCAAAGGACAGAAAGACATGGTTGTTTTGCCCTACAAGGACCGTCTGCTGCTCTTCAGCCGCTATCTGCAACAACTCGTGATGGAATCGCTGGGCAAGCGCCTCGACCTCGACGGCAAGCGCGTCGATCAGGGCATCAGCGTCTACGGCAACAAGGGATCGACGGACCAGCACGCCTATGTGCAGCAGCTGCGCGACGGCGTCAACAATTTCTTCGCGACGTTCATTCGCGTGCTGGAATCGGGCGGCGCGAACGTCGAGGTGCAGCCGGGCGTCGGCGCGGGCGATTTCCTGCATGGCTTCCTGCTCGGCACTCGCGCCGCGCTGTTCGAGAACGATCGCCAGTCGGTGACAATCAGCGTGCGCCGCGTCGATGCGCGGACCATCGGCATTCTGATCGCGCTGTTCGAGCGGGCAGTCGGTTTCTACGGCAGCCTGGTGAACATCAACGCCTATCATCAGCCAGGCGTCGAAGCGGGCAAGAAAGCCGCCGCCGCCGTGCTGGAACTGCAAGCGAAAATTGTCAAGGCGTTGTCCTCGACACCGCGAACCGCCGAGCAAATCGCGCGGGAGATCGGCACCGCCGATTCGGCCGAGACGGTTTATTTGGTGCTGGAACATCTCGCCGCCAACAAGCGTGCGAAGATCACTCCGGCGGCAGACGCCGGCGCGACGACGTTTGGCAAGGTGTAGAAGCGGGGCGACGGTATTTCGTTGACGAACGCTTTGGGCCACGGATAGATACGAACATTCGCGATCGGCTGCGCCTCGGCGGGGATAGAATGAGGTGGTCGCCGGATGGGCGATTTCATCGCGGCCGAGGCCCACCGCATGAGTCAGCCAAAGACGATCACCGAACCGACGGCACCGCTGGAGCCAACCCGCGCTCTTCCGAACGACGAATTGACGCGGCCCCGGCCCACGGTCCAGTTCCGGGCCGCCTTCCTTTCCGGCGCCTCGCCGCAACCGGCGAGCGAACTGGAGGCCCAGTTGCGGAAGCGCCTCCGCGCCAGCGCGCTTGTGGTGGTGGCGTTCGCCGTCACCGAGATCTGCATCTCCCTTCCCTTCGCCCTCCCGCGCTTGCGGATCGCTCCCTGGGAGGCCTTCACCCACGCGGGGGGATACCTGGGGATTTTTTTCCTGATCGGCTGCCTCGACGGCGTCGTCGCCGTCCAACTCTCTCCCCGACGCCCTACGACCCTCGCGCGATTGCGGGCGCTGGAATGGCTCCTGGTGGGGCCGGTCCTCGCCTATTCCGGCTGGAGCGCGGCCGTCATTCTGACGGCTTCGCTGCCTGCGATCGTTCGGGCACCGACCACATTCGCCCACGCTCATTGCCTGCCGTGGTCGCTTCTGGTCGTCGGCTATGGAGTCCTTATCCCCAACACCTGGCGCCGCTGCGCCGCGATGGTGGGACTGATCCTCCTTGTTGGCTATTTGCCGGACGTGCTGATCGTGCTGGGCCACGCTGTTCCGGCCGCGACCGCGTTTCTGTATCTGGCCACCAAGGCGCTCTGGCTTGGCGTGGCCGGGGCCATCGTGGTCTACGGTGCCTACCGAATTGAGATCTTGCACAAGGAAGCCCTCGCGGCCCGCAAGCTGGGGCAGTATCTGCTCAAGCAACGTCTCGGCGCCGGCGGCATGGGCGAAGTCTACCTGGCCGAGCATGTGCTGCTGCGCCGGCCCTGCGCGCTCAAGCTGATTCGACCGGAGCGCGCCGGCGACCCGGCGAACCTGCTGCGCTTCGAACGCGAAGTGCGGACCACGGCGACGCTGACGCATCCCAACACGGTGCAAATCTTCGACTACGGCCACGCCGACGACGGCACCTTCTACTACGTCATGGAGTACCTGCCCGGTCTGACGCTGGCCCAGTTGGTCAAGCGCCATGGACCGCTGCCGGCGGCGCGGGCGGTCCATCTGCTGCGGCAAGTCTGCGGAGCGCTGCGCGAAGCGCACGCCGTCGGCCTGATCCACCGGGACATCAAGCCGGCCAACGTGATCGTCTGCGAACGCGGCGGATTGCATGATGTGGTCAAACTGCTCGATTTCGGGCTGGTGCGGACCCAAGAGGTTGATCCGGATGGAGAGAGACTGACGCAAGAGGGCACCCTCGCCGGCACGCCCGCCTACATGTCGCCGGAACAGGCGTCCGGCAGCGAGGCTCTCGACGCCCGCAGCGACATCTACAGCGTCGGCTGCCTGGCGTACGTCCTCCTGACGGGGCAGCCACCGTTCGCCGGCCGCTCCGCCGTGCGGATGTTGGCCGCCCACCTGTATGAGTCGCCGGCGCTCCTCACCAGTCAGTGCCCCGGGGTGACGGAGGAACTGCAAGCCGTCGTGCTGCGCTGCCTGGCCAAGGAACCGGCGGAGCGCTTCGCCAGCGCCGGCGATCTCGAACGCGCCCTCGCCAATTGTTGCACGGTGGGCCCGTGGACGGAGGAGGAGGCGGCCTGTTGGTGGCGGTCCGATCAAGTCCGGGCAATGGGACCGTGTGCCGAAGACTGAGGGGCCGACCCCTATCACGTCTCGATCCGCGCGAAGAAAGGAATCATTGCCCCCCTCCGCCGGCCGCCTTAAGATAGAGACAATTCGCCATCCTCCCGATGCCGCCAGGCATCTCCGCCCCCGCGCTGCGAGACGGTCGCATGACACACACGATGATTGGCCGCCGGTATCGGCTGTCGGCGCGGGTTCCGACATGGAGCTTCCTCGTTCTCGCCGCACTGCCGGCGATGTCCGCGCAGGCCGCGCCGGTCAGCTTCCGCAACGATGTGATGGCCGTGCTGTCGCGGGCCGGATGCAATCAGGGAGCGTGTCACGGGAATCAGAACGGCAAGAACGGTTTCAAACTCTCTCTGCGCGGTCAAGACCCCGACTTCGATCTCGACGCCCTGACGCGCGACACGCTCGGCCGCCGCACCGACCGCCTGCATCCCGAAGACAGCCTCATTCTCGCGAAGGCGACCAGCAGGGTCCCGCATGAGGGCGGCAAGCGCTTCGACGGCGATTCGCTGGAATATCGGCTGCTCGTCCGCTGGATCGCCGAAGGGCTGCGCCGCGATCCCTCCGACGCTCCCGTCCTGCGGCGGCTGGACATGACGCCGCGCGAGCGAGTGCTGGTCGAACCAGCCGACCACGTGCCGCTGCGCGTCCGGGCTGTCTTCTCCGACGGCGAGGTCCGCGACGTGACGCGCCTGGCCGTCTTCGAGACGTCGAACCTCATCGTGCGCGTCGATGCCGACGGCGTGGCGCGACGGCAGGACATGGGCGAAACCACCATTCTCGTCCGCTATCTCGATCGGCAAGCGGCGGTTCAACTCGCTTTCGTGCCGGCGCGGCCGAACTTCGTCTGGCCCGATCCGCCCGAGACCAACTACCTCGATCGCCACGTCTTCGCCAAGCTGCGCATGCTGCGCACCGCCCCCTCCGCCCTCGCCTCGGATGCGGTGTTTCTGCGCCGCGCCTACCTCGACGCGCTCGGCGTGCTGCCGACCTCGGACGAGGCCCGGCGTTTCGTGGCGGACACGCGCCCCGACAAGCGAGCGCGTCTGATCGATGCGTTGCTGGAGCGGCCTGAATTCGCCGATTTCTGGGCGTTGAAATGGTCGGATTTGCTGCACAACGAGGAAAAGGCGCTGGACCGCAAGGGCGTGCAGGTGTTCCACGACTGGATTCGCCGCAGCATTGCCGACGGCAAGCCGCTCAACGAGTTCGCTCGCGAGCTGATCGCCGGCCGCGGCAGCACGTACAGTCAGCCGGCCGCCAACTGGTATCGTTCGCTGCGCGATCCGCAGGCCCGTGCCGAGTCCGCCGCCCAGGTCTTTCTCGGCATCCGCATGCAGTGCGCCCGCTGCCACAACCATCCCTTCGACCGCTGGACGCAGACCGATTATCACAGCCTGGCCGCCTTCTTCAGCCGCGTTCAGTATCGCATCCTCGAAAACAATCGCCGCGACAAACTGGACACGCACGAGTTCGACGGCGAACAGATCGTGTGGATGGCCCGTGAGGGAGAGATCAAGCATCCGCGCAGCGGCGAGGTGCTGCGTCCGCTGTTCCTCGGCGCCGATACGCCGACCTTCGCGCCGGAGGCCGACCGCCTGCTCGCCCTCGCCGATTGGATTGCCGATCCGAAAAATCCCTTTTTCGCCCGCGCCCAGGCCAATCGGGTTTGGTATCACCTGCTCGGCCGCGGCATCGTCGAGCCGAACGACGATTTCCGCGCCTCCAACCCGCCCGTCAACGCTCCCTTGCTGAACGCGCTCGCCGAGGACTTCGCCGCCCATCGCTTCGATCTGCGCCATCTGGTGCGGACGATCATGAATTCGCGGACCTATCAGTTGTCGGCCGTGCCCAACGACACCAACCGCGACGACGAGGCCAACTTCGCCCGCGCCCAGGTGCGTCCGCTGCAAGCGGAGCAACTGCTGGACGCGCTGTCCCAGGTGACGGGTGTGAGATCGGACTTCCCCGGTTATCCATCGGGCACCCGCGCTGGCCAGTTGCCCGGCGTGATGTCCAATCGCGGCCGGCGGCAACGCGCCAGCGACGGCGAGAAGTTTTTGACCTCATTCGGTAAGCCGATCCGCCTGCTCAGCTGTGAGTGCGAGCGCTCCGAGGACACGACGCTCAACCAGGCGTTCCAACTCATCACCGGCCCACTGGTCAACAAGATGCTGAGCAATGCCGACAACCGCATCGGTCGCCTGCTCGCGGCCGGGAAGACCGACGCGGCCATCGTCGAGGAGTTCTACCTGGCGGCGCTGTGCCGTCCGCCGTCGGCGACGGAGCGACAGCGAGCGGTGGCGATGATTGGCCGCGCCAAGGACCGGCGGGCGGCGCTGGAGGATCTCATGTGGGGGTTGGTGAACGCGAAGGAGTTCCTGCTGCGGCGGTGAGGTCGGCTGATAAGATGGAGGAGGTTCCGATTTCCCGTAGGAGAATAGCGATGAAGGCTCTGGAATTTGAAGCACAAGTCAGACCGGACCACACTTTATCAGTGCCTTCGTCCGTGGCCTCTCTCGTTCCTCCCGGACAGCCGGTGAGGGTTCTATTGCTTATCCCCGATTCGACTGAAAACGCTGATTGGGAAAGTCTGGCAGCCACCGAGTTTCTGACGGGATATGCGGGCAGCGATGCGATATACGCCAAGGAGTGTGGCTTCGTGAAATCGGAGGTCGATCATGAATGCCGACAGCCGCGGTCCCGATAATTCTTTCTCCCGTCCCCTCTCGCGCCGCCATCTGCTGCAAGTCGGTGGCCTCAGTCTCCTCGGCCTGCATCTGCCGGGATTACTCCGCGCCGCCGAGCGCGGCGGCAAACGCAAGGCCCGCGCGCGCTCCGTGATCTTCCTCCATCAATGGGGCGGTCCGAGTCATCACGACAGCTTCGACATGAAACCGTCCGCCCCCGACGCCATTCGCGGCGAGTTCAAGCCGATCGCCAGCAATCTGACCGGTGTGCCGGTGTGTGAGCGCCTGCCGAACGTGACGCGCGTCATGAACAAGGTGACGTTGGTGCGCACCCTGCACCACACCATGAAAAATCACAACTCGGCTGGCTATTACAGCCTCAGCGGCTACGCGCCGCCGACCGACGATCAGCGGCTGCGCGACTCCAACGATCTGTTTCCCGCTTACGGCTCCATCGTCGATCGCCTGGCCCCGGCGAAGGCCGGCGTGCCAACATTCGTCGCCTATCCGCACACCATCAGCGACGGCTCCATCACGCCGGGTCAACACGCCAGCTTCCTCGGCAAAGGGCACGATCCGCTATTCATCAATCAAGACCCCAATAGTGCGGATTTCCGGCTACCGGAGTTGAGCCTGCCTGAAAACCTATCGCTGGAGCGTCTCGGCAATCGCCGCGAGATGCTACGCCTGATCGACCGGCAGACGGAACTGCTCGACTTCTCGGCCAAGGCGCGCGGCATCGACGCCCATTATCAGCGCGCCATGACCATGTTGTCGTCGCCGGCCGTCAAGAAAGCGTTCGACCTGTCGGCCGAGCCGGACTCGGTGCGCGAGCGCTATGGCCGCGCCACCTACGGTCAGGGCTGTCTGTTGGCGCGGCGGCTCGTCGAGGCGGGGGCGCGCTTCATCAACGTCTACTTCTCGCGCTCTATCGGCGGCTGCGAAGGCGGTTGGGACACGCACGGATTCAACGACAAGCCGATGTACCCCATCCTCAAGAAATACCTGCTGCCCATCACGGATCGCACGCTGCCGGCGCTGCTGGAAGATCTCGATCAGCGTGGCCTCCTCGACGAGACGCTGGTTGTTTGGGTCGGCGAGTTCGGCCGTTCGCCGCGCATCAACAAGCTGGCTGGCCGCGATCACTGGCCGCAATGCTACACGGCGCTGTTGGCCGGCGGCGGCGTCAAGCGCGGCCACGTTCACGGCGCCTCCGACAAGATCGGCGCCTATCCCACCAGCGACGCGGCGCGGCCTCAAGACCTGGCGGCGACGATGTTCCACCTGCTTGGCATCGATCCGAAGACCGAGATTCACGACGCCCTGAATCGGCCGCTGCCCATCAGTTCCGGCGAGGTGATCGAGGGCGTGCTGGCGTAAACGGTACGAGTTTTGCTTTTGGTAGGGTGGACCGACGAAGGAGGCCCACCACACCCG
>DATBGU010000349.1:0-21098 GCA_036557825.1 Gemmataceae bacterium | reverse complement strand
CCTCGGCTGGCTGCACTGGCTCAAGGATGAGCCGGCCGCGGCGGAGCCGTTGCTGGCTCAAGCGATGAGCCGCGGCCGCGAAGACAATGCGATCGAGGCACTGGCCGAGTCGGCGTACTGGTGTGCGCGGGTGCGTCTGCTACTGGGGCGCGGCGAGGCGCTGGCGGAGTTCGAGAGCGTGCTGCGCACGCTGGGCGGCTCGCCGCGCGCGACGGCGTGGTTCGTCGATCTGCTCGGCCGCGCCGGGCGCGTCGATCGGGCCGAGCAGGTGTGGAAGTCGGTGCGCGGCAATCGCCGCGTCGCCGGCTGCATCGAGGGGCCGCTGCTCGAAGCGCGGATGCTGCTGCGGCGCGGCGAATTGACGCCGGCCGAGCGCGTGCTGAGCGAGGCGGCGCCGACCAGCGGTGTCGTGTGGGTCGAACGGTTGCTGCTGTTGGCGTGGATCGCGGCGAGTCAGAAGCAGTCCGACAAGGCGCGAGAGTTATTGCGGCAGGCGAGCGAAGGTCCGTATCCGGCCGCGGCGCTGCGAACCTGGACGGCGCGCGTGGAGCAGCGGCTTCGCGGCGAGCCGGATAGTGAGGAAGATGCGGAGCGTGCGCCGGCGGCGTTGCGCGATTTTCTCAAGGGCCAGCAGGCGCGGCGAGAGGGGCGAGCGGAAGAGGCGAGCGCGGCGTATCGCGCCGCGCTGGAATGTGCGACGGTGCAGCCGTTCGCGCGCTACGGCCTGGCATGTCTGGGTCAGGAGGATGTCGCGGGACTGCTGGCGAGTCAGCCGGGGTTGTTTCTGGCGGTGCGCTGCCGCGCGCGGCTGGCCGTGGAGCGCTTTCGACGGCGCGAGGCGACGGCGGCGGAATGTCTCGATGCGCTTCAGCAGGCCGCCGTGTCCGAGCATTTTCGCCGGTTCGCCGCCGCTCTGCAACAGCGGCAACCCGATGCGGCGACCGTGCGCGAACTGGCCGCGAATCTCTGTACCGATGCCGCGGGACGCAACGCCTTCCGGGCGGCGCTGGAGTTGGCCGTGCGTCGTTTGCCTGCGTCCGAGGCGCGGGCGGTGCTGCTCGAATGGTCCAACCGCGCGGATCTAACCGACGATTTGCGTGAACTCGTCGGTCAACAGCAGCTTCGCTTGTTGTTGACAGACGACCAGCCCGCAGCGCCGGCAAGGGACAATCCCTTGCTGGTGCTGCGGCCTGGCGGAGCGGCCGTGCGTCTTTGGCAGGCGGCGCAGCGCCTCGATCCGCAATGCGCCGAAGCGGAACCCTGGCGTGAGGAGGTGCGTCAACTGCGAGCGCAATCGCGCTGGAAGGGTCTGGCGGAGGCGCTATTGCTGCAAGAGGCGGCCCAGCGCGGCGATGTGTCGGCGGTGCTGGCATTGCTCGAGGAAGTGGACGCCTGGCGCGGCCTGCGGACGCCGCCGCGCTTCGTGATGCGGGCGCTCGCGAGCATCGTAACGGCCCAGCCCCAACATCCCGGTTGGCGGCGCGGCCTGTCGCGCTGGCTGCCCTTGTGGGATCCGGCCACCCTCGGCACCGAGGGAGCGAACCTGGCGACCCTCGCCGGATTGACGACGCCGCGCGGCGACACGGCCGAACCGCCGCCGGGCGTGCCGGCCGTGCCCTGGTTGCTGCATCAGGCGGCGCGCGCGCTGGGGCGCGAGGACGCCATCGAGGCGCTCGCCTTCATCCGCCGCGCGCTCGCCCTTGATGGCGGGCGGGACGCCCGCGCTCCGGAGCGCGGGCGTCCCGCCCGCCATCTGGAATGGGCGAGTGTGCCGGAGGCGCGGCTGGTGCGCGAGGCGTTGCCGGAGATCGAACGTCGAGCGCGCGCGCAAAGTCTGGCGGCGATCGCGCTGCCGGACGGCGAGTCCGGTCGCACGTCCGCCGCCGTGCTGGTGGATGCGGTCGCGGCGCTGACGGAATGGCCCGACGGCGCGGCCGTGCTGGATACCTTGACGAACGGCGAGCGCGCGGCCGCTCGCGCTTGCCTCGATGCCCTGTGCGAACGGCCGGATCTGCCGCCGCGACTGGCGCATCATCTCGCCTTGCTGATGCAGCGGGCCGCGCGGCTGCGCGAGGATCAGGAGGACGCGGCGAACGCCGAGCCGGACTGGCGGCGAGCGTGGGCGTGCTGGCTGCGCTTTTTCGCCACGGCCGACGACGAGGCCCGGCGGATTGTCCTCGATTTCCTGCTGGAACAGCATCGTCATCGCCTCAATGATCTGCTGGCGCGCAGCGCCGTCGATGCCGCCCGGCGGCACTGGAACCTCGTGCGCGAACTGCCCGCCCGTGCCGGCACGGTCGCGGAATCGCTGGGCCGCGATCTGGCCGAGCGCGTCGAGCGCTTCCGCGAGGAACTGGCCACCGAGTATCTGCTGACCACGCGCGAGGCGATGCGCTACGGCAGCATCCCCGAAGGCTGGCGCGCCGACTACGAAAAGGGACTGAGCTACCTGCGCCGCTTGCTCAGCCTGGATCGCGACAATCCGCGTCTGCTGGCGGCGCTCGTCGAGATCTGCAACGACTGGTTCCTCGACCTGTATCACCTGAGCGATCCGCCGGGACTGCGGGCGCAGGTCGAGCGCTTCACGCCGTTCGCGCTGCAACTGGCGCGGCGCATCGACGAGCGCCCCGGCGATTTGTCGGCCCGCGCGGCCCTGGCCGATTTCTGGAAGTTTCGCGGCTTCCTCGCCGCCGATCGACAACAGAAGGTCGGCCTCTATCGCGAGGCGCTGCGCTTCAATCCGTCCAACAGCAACGTCCGCGATTTGCTCGCCGAGTTGGAACCGCCGCCGCCAAGGACCAAGGAGAACGACGCCGATGGCCGTCAACCCGTTTGAAGTGCTGCGCCTCGATCCGTCGGCCGGCGAGGAGGATATCGTGCGCCAGGCGGGCCGGCTCCGGCAGCGCGCCACCGACGAGGCGACCCGGAACGCCATCCGCCAAGCCGTGCAAGCTCTGACCGCGCGCGCCGAGGATCGGTTGTTGCTGTCCCTGCTGACGCACGCCGCTCCGGGCCATCATGCGCCGGCGCTCGAGCGTTTCACCGCCGCCTTCCGGCGTCCGCCCGCGCCGGCCGCCGCTCAACCGTCCTGCCCGCCTCTCGATATAAGAGAGTTTGAAGGTCTTCTAAAGGAAAAAGCAGCCGAGGAGATGGAGTTGGTTCCGCCGCACTTCGAGCCGATCGCGGAAGGAGAGACGGC
Organism: Gemmataceae bacterium; assembly: GCA_036557825.1. Lineage (GTDB taxonomy): Bacteria > Planctomycetota > Planctomycetia > Gemmatales > Gemmataceae > JAJPHU01. Next base: position 17,899 of record DATBGU010000349.1, on the reverse strand, counting down.
CGAGGAAATTCGCCGGCTGACGGTCGAGGCGTTGTGGCAGAACTTGCTGTTCGACCCCCGAGCATGACGAAAAAGATGAAAATTCGTTCTTCGCGCGATTTTCTTCTTGAGTAGGAGTGAAAGAAGGGTTAGAAAAGAGGTGTTGGCACGGGGCTTGGCTGAGACTCGCAAATCAGCCAACCCCCGTGCCACGTGTGGGAGGTGTAAATGTGCGGGAAGTCATTTCTGACTGAAAGGTTGGGACTCGCTACCAACCTTCCGAGCAATTAAGAAGCAACGTCTGTGCCAATCGCGCCGGCTGAGCCATCAAACTCGTCCACATCATCGCAAGTCCTTTTGTTTCAGCTTGTTGGAGAACCATTCCTCGAACCGCTTCCGCACAGGCCGTTCTTGTTGCATTTTGCTGCAAGCGGCGACTGCTCACTTTTGACACAAATGGCTGTGTTATTCTGCGGAAAATGTGTCATTTTGCATCGCCGCTCTCGAGACGCTCCGCCGAGGCGGGAACGCAAAATCGAACAATCTCAACCTCGTGCCTGGACTTTGCAACGAGAGTCAACCCAGCCCGGACTCGGGACGGTTCGCCCTCGCTCGGGTCCGTTACGGCCCTGGAAATCAAATTGCGTTGCAAAGCGATGGCAGCGATTTCCGCTCCGCGGGAACTATACTGAGGTTCCCAAGGGCGTGGAGAAACAGCGCGCATGAGAGAGCAACCCTTCGACGCGGCCGTCCGACATCTGCGCGGACTTGTCGCCGGCGCGCGCGACGCCGAGATGAGCGATCCGGAATTGTTGCAGCGCTTCACGAACGGCCGCGATGAGGCCGCGTTCGCGGCGTTGGTGCGGCGTCACGGTCCGATGGTGCGCGAAGTCTGCCGGCGATTGCTCGGCCAGGTTTCGGACGTCGAAGACGCCTGCCAGGTGGTTTTCCTGGTGCTGGCGTGCAAGGCCGGCTCCATCCGGCGTCGTCGGTCCCTGGCCGGCTGGCTGTACGGCATCGCCTACCGCACCGCCTTGCGGGCGCGGCGCGATGCGGCGCGGCGCAAGGGCCGCGAAGCTCGGGCGGCGACGCCGACGCCGAGCGATCCGGTTCAAGAGTCCATCCGCCGCGAATTGTGCGCGATCATCGACGCGGAGTTGTTCCGTCTGCCCGAAGGTCCGCGAGCGGCCCTGGTGCTGTGTTACCTCGAAGGATGCACGCGCGACGAGGCTGGCCGTCAGCTTGGGCAGTCCGTGCGCACGCTCGACCGCCAACTCCAGCGCGGCCGTGAGTTGCTTCGCCGGCGGTTGGCGCAGCGCGGCGTGACGCTGTCCACCGCGCTGTTGTCGCTGGGATTGTCGCAAGACCTCACGCGGGCCGGCGTCCTGACGGGATCGAAGATGGTCCCGCACGAAGTTTCGGCCGAAGTGATCGCCCTGATGAAAGGAGTGTTGAGAAGCATGATGTGGACGCGAATCAAAATCGCCTCGGCGTTGATGCTGGCGTTGACTCTTATGGGGACCGCCGCGGGCGTCCTCGCCTTCCGAGCGACGGCGCAGGACACGACGGCACGGAGCGAACCGCTGTCACCGGCCGCTCCGGGGAAGGCGGCGCCGGAGCCGGATGTGTACGCCTTGGTTCTGATCGAAGACGGCGAACCGCGATTGTTGCCCAATTCCAGGCGTGTCGCGCCGGCGGAGAGCGATCCCGCCGTCTTTCGACGCACCCAAGCCGTCCTGCTCAAAAGTCGTTTGACTGTGCGGGCCGCTCTGAAGCGAGATGAGGTCAAGCGTCTGGCCGTGGTCAAAAGCAAGGCGGACCCGGAAGGTTGGCTGGCGCGGAACCTTGAGACGACCTTTCTGGACAACACCGGCGTGATGCGCGTCAGTTTTGGCGAAGGCAACCCGGAAGAGAAGGCGATCCTCATCAACGCCATCGTCGCGGCGTACATGGATGATGTGATCTATGCGGAGCAACGAACGAAGGCGGAACGTATGGCGGAGTTGGACAAAGCTCTCAGCATCAGTGCCGAGCGCTTGAACCGGATGCGGGAGTCGTTATCTGGGAAGCTCGAAACCGCATACCAGTCCTTCCATCGGCAGTCCGATTTAGAGGCTCTCGCCCAACTCCGAAAGGAATTGCTTCGCGTGCGCCTGGAGAAGGTCGGCGTGGCGGCTCGTCTCAATCACCGTAAGAGCGCCGCCGGAGAAGGCGATAAGGCGGCCATTGCCAAGCTGGAAGAAGAAACCGCCGCCCTCGCGGAGCAGGAGAAATTGCTGAAGGAGGATCTCGCCTCTCTGCAGGAACGGGGGGCGCTCCGGGCTCAGGCGGAGGCGTCTGAAAGAGAAAAACTGCGGTCCTTACGGGAAGAGATTGCAACCGACGAGCAAATTCACAAGGAACTGGCAGGCCGCGTCAGAACCGCCCAGGTGGAGCTAAGCGCCAGGACGCGCATCCGCCTTTTGCAGAAGGCGGAAGTTCCGTCCAAGCGCGAGAAATAGCGAGAATCTCACTAGCCCGGAGCGCCAGCGACGGGTCGAACGAACCCGTCGCTGGCGCTCCGGGCTGGTTGCGAACATGCGCTTAACTCGCCGTCTCGGTGTTGCACAAAATCGTGTAGCCGCGGTGCATCATCGCCTCAACGTGCGCGAACGTCTCCATCATCAAATCGGCGATCTCGTTGACCTGCTTTGTCACCAGGTAAAACCGGCCCTCCGGTTTCAGCAGCGCCGCCGAGCGCTCGACGAACAGCCGCGCGATGGAACTGTTGGCGTAATACGGCGGGTTGGCCAGCACGACATCGAAACGAGCTTCCGCAAGTCCCTCGATGCGGCTGGACGCCACGGTCGCGAAGGCGGCCACGCCGTTGGCGCCAGCGTTCAAATCGGCGAGCGCGACGGCGCGGACGTTACTATCGACGAAGGTGACGTGTCCATCGGCGCCGGCGTGCTGAGCGGCGAAGACGCCGTTGGTGCCGCAGCCGCAGCCGACATCGAGAACGTGATCGCCCGGCCGCACTGTCATCGTCTCGGCCAACGCCCGCGCTCCGTTGTCGAAGCGGCCGTAAGAGAAGACGCCGGGACGCGACACGAAACGGCATGACGGACCGCCGCCGATGCGGGCCTGAAAGGCGACCTCGTGACGGCGGCGCGGCCGATTGCCCTCGCGCTGGCACCACAGCACTGTCTCGCCGTCCTGATGCGGAGCATGCAACCGGCCGAAGATTTTCTTCAGCAGCGAGGGGAAGAACGGGTCGGTATCGTAGGGCGACCAGACGACGATCGTACCGTGCGGCCGCAGGATGTGGAACGCCTGCTCGATCATGTCGATCTTCAGCTCGCGTTCGCCGCCGCGCGGCGGCAGATACAGCACCGTCTGAAAATCGGCGGGCAGATCCCACAAGTCCGCCGCCGTCACGACCTGCGCCGGCACCTGCTGCTCGGCCAACTCCGCTTGCAAGCGCTCGGCCTGGTGCAGATCCATCTGGTAGCACGTCGCCTCGACGCCGCCGAGCGCGCCCAGGCAGTGAACGACCTCGGCCGGCGAGCCAAGAACGACGGCCAGCGGCGGACGCGCCTTGTCGCGCACCAGATCGGGGACGCCGCGCCGGCTCAGGGGCTCCTCTTTCCGTTTCCGGGGCATCGCTCCAGCTTCCTCCTAACCAACCCGCCGCGTCAGCAAGGGCGACCCTTGCTGACGCGGCGGGTTGGTGATTCGATGATCAAATCCGCAGGTCAACATAGAAGCGGCGGCTTGCGCCCGGCGGCAGAACCTGCCAGCCGGACTCGATGCCGCGCGCTTGCAGGTTGATGGCATCGCTCGTGCAGGTGTACGGCTCGACGCAAAACGCCTGGCGGTGTGGCGGTGTGAACACGACGAGATCGCGAAACTCCGGCCCGGCGTGCAGATGCAACGTCGCTCCCGGCACTCCCTGGATCGCGGCGCGTTCCGGCATCGCGCCGGAGGCGGCCGGCAGATCCGTCAGCACCGTATCCACGTTCAGATCGCGGAAACGCCGCGGGTTGTTGAGATCGCAAGACGCATCGACGGGCAGTCGCTCGCCGGTGGGTAGCGATTCCTCCAACTTCCAGAACGATCGTGCCGGCACCGTCAGCAGGCAATCGTCCGCCGTACCGGACGACGCGAACGGCATACGAAAGTATGGGTGATAGCCGAGTCCGAACGGCAGCGGCACACGATCCGGATTGTGGACCTCCGCCTCGATCCGCAGCGATCCGGCCCCGAGGCGATAGGTGAGTTGGATTTCGTGGTCCGCCGGCCACAGCGCCCGGCTATCGGGTCCGTCCTGTGAGCAGCGGAACACGCCGGTTATCCAGGCGCACGTTTCGTCTGCCCCGATCGACTCCACCCGCCACGGATGGCGGCAGGCGAAGCCGTGGATGGCGTTCTTCTTGGCCGGGTCGTCCTGCGGCAGCTGATACGTGCGGCCGTGCCAGGTGAAACGACCGTCGCGGATGCGATTGGGAAAGGGGAACAGAACCGGGATGCCGCTTCGCGTCGGCCGGCCGTTCTGAAATAGGTCGGGAGCCTGATACAGCAACTCGAATGATTGCCCGCCGCGCTGGATCTGCCAGCGATAGCAGTTGAAACCGAGCGCCGGCCACACCTCGGCCCGGCCACTGCCGCTTTCTTCCAGCACGTATTCTAGTACGTACACGGTGGGATCGAGTCCGCGGACATCCGGCTGCGTTCGCGAATGAACGGAAAAAGCCATCTTTATACTCCACAGTTTTACCACGGCAGCGCGTCGAGGTTCACGTTGCCGCCGCTGAGGACGACGCCGACGCGATGCAACCCGTCGAGCGCGCGGAACTCCGGCGTCATCGCGACGGCGACGGCGACGGCGGCGCTCGGCTCGATGAGGAGCTTCGCTCGCTCCCATGCCAGCCTTATGGCGCGGACGATCTCCTCCTCGGTGACGGTGACGACGCGCTCAACCTCGTCGCGGAGGACCGGCCAGGTCAGATCGCCCAGACTGGTGAGCAGTCCATCGGCGATGGTGCGCGGCGCGGTCTGCGGAATCAGCGTTCCGGCGGCCTTCGATCGAGCGGCATCATCGGCGCCGGCCGGCTCGGCGGCGAAGACGCGCACGGCAGGCGCAATCGCTTTCGCCGCAATCGTCACGCCCGCCAGCAGTCCGCCACCGCCGACGGGTGCGATCAGGGCGTCCAGTCCCGGTACCTGCTCCAGCAATTCCAGGGCAGCGGTTCCTTGGCCGGCGATGACATCGGGATGATTGTAGGGCGGGATCAAGGTCGCGCCGGTTTCGGCGAGCACGGCGGCGGCGGTCGTCTCCCGCGCTGCCAGCGTCGGCTCGCATTCGACGACGCGACCGCCGTACTCCTCGACGGCGCGGCGCTTGACGGGCGAGGCGTTGCGGGGCATGACGATGTGCGCCGGAATGCCGCGCAGCTTGGCGGCGAGGGCCAGCGCCCCGGCGTGATTGCCGGAGCTGTGCGTTACGACGCCGCGCGCCGCGACTTCCGGCGTCAGCCGCATCACGGCGTTGCAGGCGCCGCGAAACTTGAAGGCGCCGGCCTTTTGCAGATGCTCGCATTTGAAGAATAGGGAACGACCGGCAAGCCGGTCGAGCGTGGTGCAAGTCGCCACCGCCGTTCGGTGAGCATAGGCGGCGATGCGCCGGGCTGCGGCGTAAATGTCGGCAAGATCGGCGGCGAACGGCTTCATGGGATTATTGTATCATCTGGCGATTGTGCCCTCGGCCCTCCTTATCCATAAATGAGCGGGCAGGGGACCGACTGCTTTAGCTTGCGGGGAATGCCCGCGTCCTCCTTTCGCTATCGACCTAGAAAAAGGAATCGGAACCTCTCAAAATGTTGTTGTGAGACGCGCCTTTCGCTACAGGCTGTGGACGAACGCCAATCAAGAGCGTGAGCTTGGCATCGCCCTTGAGACGCACCGGCGTCTGTACAATGCTTGTCTCGAACAGCGCAAAACGGCATACGAATCCGAGCGGCGAACGGTTAAGTACACGGAGCAATCCGCGTGGTTCAAGGACGAGCGTACCGTTAACGCCTTCTTCGCGCGGCTGAACTTCTCGTCGGCACAGGCGACGATGCGCCGTCTGGACCGCGCCTTTCAAGCGTTCTTCCGCCGTCGCGCTGCCGGGGGCAAATCCGGCTACCCACGCTTCAAGGGAAAGGACCGTTTCGACAGCATCGAGTTTCCCGCCTACCGCGACGGCATCTGTCTGCATGGGACGCGCCTGTACGTCCAGCATGTCGGCACGATTCGCGTCAAGCTGCATCGCCCGATGGAAGGCACGATCAAGACCGTGACGCTCAAGCGCGAGGCGGGCAAGTGGTACGTCGCCTTCTCGTGTGAGCTGCGGGACGTTCCCGTTGCGGACAACGGCAAGCCGGCTGTCGGCATCGACGTGGGACTGAAATCGTTCCTTACCACGTCGGACGGCATCCGGGAACCGAACCCGCGATACCTCAAGAACGCGCTGCCCAAGCTGCGGATTACCCGCCGTGCTATCAGCCGCAAGAAAAAGGGCGGCAAGAACCGCCACAAGGCCGTTCGCCGTCTGCAAAGGATTCACGCCCGCGTCCGCAACCTGCGCCGCGAGCATCATCATCGGGTTGCCCTTCGTTTGGTCCGTCGTTACGGCTTCATCGCGGCCGAAAGCCTGAACGTCCGGGGGATGCTCAGGAACGGCCGGTTGAGCCGGGCGATAGCAGATGCCGGATGGTCCGGCTTTCTGTTGACGTTGCGATGCAAGGCCGAAAGCGGCGGAATTCGCTTCGTGGAAGTTGATCCCAAAGGCACAAGCCAGGAATGCAATCGGTGCGGCCGCGAAGTGCGCAAGGCGCTCTCCGACCGTTGGCACGATTGCCCGCACTGCGGCTTGTCTCTGGACCGGGACCACAATGCCTCCTTGAACATCCTCGCAAGAGGACTGGCTCGGACGGAGCCAGTGCCGGGTAACGTAGTTCTCAAGAACAAGCGTCCGGCAAGAAGCCGTCGGCTTCAGCCGACGGAGTAGTCACATCGTATGAATACGCGGCACCACGGAATTCACAGGATCCATACATGACAACCTCGCACCTCGCCAAGGGTTTTCGCTTCGCCGGTCTGCACTGTGGCATTCGCCCCGACCCGGATCGCCGCGATCTCGCCTTGATCGTCAGCGACGTGCCGGCGGCGGCGGCGGGCGTGTTCACACAAAACCGTGTGCGAGCCGCGCCGGTGCGCGTCTGTCAGGAACGACTGCCGGCCGACGACGTGCGCGGCGTCGTCATCTGCTCGGGCAACGCGAACGCCTGCACCGGACCGCGCGGCCTGCAAGACGCTCGCACCATGACCGCCGTCGCCGCCCACAGCCTCGGCTGCCGGCCCGAACAAATGCTCGTCTGCTCGACCGGCGTCATCGGCCGGCACCTGCCCATGCCGCAGGTGGAAGCGGGTATCCTCGCGGCCACCACCCTACTCGCCGATACCCCCACCGCCTTCGACGACCTCGCCCACGCCATCCTCACCACCGATACGCGCACCAAGATCGCGACGCGCCAAATCGAGATGGATGGAACGACGGTGCGCGTGACGGGCGTGGCGAAAGGGGCGGCGATGATGGGGCCGAACATGGCGACCATGCTGGCGTTCGTGCTTACGGATGCCGCGGTGTCCGTGCCGGACCTCGCCGCGCTGGCCCGCCGCGCCGCCGAGCAGACGTTCAACTGCATCAGCGTCGAGGGGCACACCAGCACCAACGATACGCTCCTGCTGCTGGCCAACGGAGCGGCGCAGATGGACCGACCAACCGTGTCGGGAGAGGCGCTGGCGCGGGTCGGCTCCGCCGTCACCGACGTATGCGGCGAGCTGGCGCGGGCCATCGCCGCCGACGCCGAGGGAGCCACTCATCTCGTCACCCTCGAAGTCGAGGGGCTGCGCGACGACCGCGAGGCGTACCGCGTGGCCAAAACCGTCGCCGAGAGCGCCCTGGTGAAGACGGCGATTTACGGAGCCGATCCCAACTGGGGCCGCATCGTCTCGGCGGCCGGATATGCCGGCGTCGAGTTCGAGGAGGAGCAACTGTCGTTGTGGCTGGGCGATTTGCTGCTGTATCATGCCGGAGTGCCGCAGCCGTTCGACGTGGCCACCGCCTCGGCGTATCTGAAGCGCGAATCGCACATCCACCTGCGCTTGCGCTTCACCCTGGGTCCGGGGCGCTGTACCTTCTGGACGTGCGATTTGACGCAAGAATACATCCGCCTCAACGCCGACTATACGACGTGAGACGGCGCGCGATCTTTCTCGGAGGCGATCATGCCAGTCCGCACGGAGTGTTCCGCCTGTGGGCACCAATTCGTCCTCGACACCGCGAAGGCTGGCCGATCCGCCCGCTGTCCGGCGTGTGACAGCGTGGTGACGGCGGGCGCCTCCGGCTTCACCCGCGACGCGCCGACACAATCGCGGCGTCCGTTGCCGGAGGCGATCCCGGAACCATCGCCGCCGCCTCGACGGCGACGGCGCGAGCCGAGTGGCGGGGGAGTCGCGGCCCTCGTGCTGGGAATCATCGCTTTGGTGCTGGGCGTGCCGGCCATCGCCGTCAGCTGGGTGCCGTTTTTGTGCATCGGCAGCCTGATCGCCGCCGGCATCGGCTTGTTGCTCGGCATCATGGGCGTTGTCGTCGCGATGATGCGGAGGGAGGGCGGCCTGGGCGTCTCCATCGCCGGCGGAGTGGTCAACCTGCTGGCCGTGCTGATGGCGCTGGTCATGACGGCCATCTCCGGCGCTATCATCGCCTCGGCGGAGGAAGATACCAACTCGACGACGGGTCAGGCAACGCCGGCCGGGGTCCGGCCGAATCCGCAGCTGGCCGCGGGGCAGGGAGATTGGGGACGCCGGTTCGATCCCGATCGCGATTGCACGTTCAATCCCCAGGGCGGCGCGCTGACGATCCAGGTGCCGCCGACGCCGCACGATCTCAGCATCGAGCTGGGACGGACCAACGCCCCGCGCATGCTTCGGGAGGTGGAAGGCGATTTCAGCATCCAGGTCAAGGTGTGCGGCGACATTCGGCCGATGGCCGCCGGCAGCATACCGGGACGCTTATCGTATCAGGCGGGAGGCATCCTTCTGTGGATCGATGAGCGCAATTACGTCCGGCTGGAGCGGGCCGCGCTCAACCGCAGCGGTAACATCGTCACGTACGCGGCCTATGAATCGCGGGCCAACGGTCTGCCAGGCCCGTCGCGCTCGCTAACCATTCCGGATCAGGAGACCTCTCTGCGGCTGGAGCGGCGCGGCGATCAACTGCGGGGGTTCGTCAGCAGCGATGGCGGGCCGTGGCGGCCGCAGCAGGACATCGACATGGACCTGCCGGCGAAGGTGCAAATCGGTGTCGCGGCGGTCAACGCCGCGCAGCAGCAGTTGCAGGTGCGCTTCGAGGGGTTGCAGGTCGAGAAGAAGTGATACCAGCCCGAAGCGCCAGCGAGGGCGCAAGCTAGCCCCTTGCTGGCGCTGCGGGCTGGTTTCAGCGCGATTGCTCATATTGTAGTTTCTCGCCGTTCATGAAGACCAAATTCAGCAGCGGCAAGTTCTCCTCCGATCTGTCCGACTTGCGCAAATCCATGAACACGCGGACGCGGTTGGTGGGAAGCCAGCCGAACGTCTCCACTTTCTGCGGGTCCACCGGCACCCAGCCGACGCCGGCGATGTAGACCTCGTCCCAGTTGTGGCTGGCGAATCCCTTGGGCAGAAAGGCCACGCCCCACACCGGACGCGACGGAACGCCCGCGGCGCGGCACAGGGCGACGAACAGCATCGTGTAGCCGCGACACTCGGCATGACCGCGCTCAACGATCTCCTCGACCGTCTTGAAATCGAGCTTGGTGATGTTCGAGGATTCTTCCTTGTACTTGACGTTCTTTTGCAGCCAGCGCAGGATGTTGCGGACCGTCTCGACGCTGTCGGTGCCCTTCACTTCCGCGGCGATTTTCTTCAGGGCCGGGCTGCCAGGATCGAACCCCTCGCCCGGTCCCAAAAAGGCGCGGGTGGTGGGGGGAAGCGACCCGCCGGCCTTCGCCAGCTTCGCCTTGTAGCTGACCGGCTGCACCGTCACCTTGGTGATGACCTGGAACGTCTTGTCGCCGTTGGGCGTCACGCGCAGCACGTCGTTGACCTCGCCCTTGACGATGCGATGGCTCTTGGCGCCCTTCACCTGCACGGTGACGCTCTGGTAGGGCAGATTGTCCTTGGGCAGGGCGACGGGGATATAATCGCCGATGAACTTGCGATGCTGAGGGTCGGACGGATCGAGGTTCCAGGTGATGGTGTAGGTCTTCTTCACCAGGGCGTCCTCGTAAGCCTTGGCGTCGTTGACCACCGCCGCACCGCCGGCCTTTTCCGGCCCCATCTCGATGACCTTGCGGCAGTATTTCAGGGCCAGCTCCGGTTCCTCGTTGTGGTAGGCGTTGGCGGCGGCGAGGGCGTAATAAAGACCAACCTTGTCGTTGATCTTGATGGCGGCCTCGGCGTCGCGGAGTCCGTCGGCGAAGCGGCCGGCGCGGCGCTCGATCTCGCTGGCGACCATCAAATAATGATCGTTGCTGGGCGCCAGCTTGATGGCCTTGCGGATAGACTCGATGGCCTCGTCGTATTTCTTGTCACGGGCGTACTGATCGGCTTGCCGGACGAGCTGTTCGGCGTCCGGCTCGTCGGCGCGGGCCGCGCCGGGAAGAAGGGCGAAGAGGCATCCCACCATCGCGATACGGAACCGAGTGCGCGTCATGTCGTCCCCTCCACGCCTGCTTGCAAAGGTCTCGTTTTGAAGCGGTTTCTCGACTAGCCCGGAGCGCCAGCGACGGGCGCTTCAGCCCGTCGCTGGCGCTCCGGGCTAGTAGGCGAAACAAAATCACCGTAATACCAGTTCATCGGAAATCTTCTCTTCCGGCAAGCCGGGGAGTTCGAGAACCAGGAACATGCGATAGGGCGCGTCGCCGGGTTGCAGGCCGGTGGGTGCCCGGCCTTGCAGCGTGCCCTGTGGAAGCAGCGTGCCGGGAGTGAGGCGCTGGGTGAATTTTTGGCCGCGCGCCGTGAGGATCACCCAGGCGTAGTGCGCCCCCGCGGCCGGTGCTCCCTTCACGAAACGATACTCAATCGCAAAGAACGTGCCGGCCATCCCCGTGCGGCGCAGGCTCCGGCCGCGAGTGATGGCGATGTGCGGCCGTTCGCCGGCCATGCCGGCGCCTTCTTTCGGTTCGGGGTTGAGTCCGGCCACTCCGGGAATGGCCTCGCTGCGCTCGGGCAGGTCCACGAACTCCTCGCCGCCGTCGGCCGGCGGCGGCGCGTCGGGTACCGCCTGCGGATCGCCGCGCGGCGGCTCGTTCGCCTGCGCCACCACCGATTTCGCGGACGTCTGCGGAGAACTGCCGGACGACTTCAGGAGCAGGGCGAGGGCGATACCGCCGGCCAACAGAAGAAACAGGCCGAGGACTCCGACGCCGCCGCCGATGAGCAGACCGACTGGCAGGGCCGACGACTTGCGCGCGACTTCCGGTTCGACCCGTTCGCGCCGCGGCGGCGGCGCCTCACGACGCGGGGGCGCGGAGCGAAGGTCGGCGTCCCGTTGCAGCATTTGTTTCGGCGGCGGCTGGACCGGCACGACTTCGGGGGCGGCCTCCTTGACGGTGAAGGCGGTCCCGCAAAATGGGCAGCGCACCCGCTGACCGGGCGGCCCATCCGGCGCGCCGAGGGCGGTCTTGCAGGAGGGGCATTTGGTCCGAATGGGCATGTCGGGACTCCATCGAATTACCGAGAATGTTCGGAATATCGCGCCGTCACTTGGCGCCGCCGTCGATGCGAAAGCGGCTCACGCGTGGATTGCTCAGGATCGTCTTGCCCGCGCCGTTGACGTACACCACCTGGAAGGCGAGCGGCGTCTCCGCGCCGCCTCCACCGGCGAGGGGGAAAGTGCCGGTGATCTGTCTTGGACCTCGCCGCAGATCGGCCTTGCGCACGCCGTCGAGGCCCGCCAATTTCTTCGCGCCGGCGCTGTCGCGATCGAGGTAGTAGAAGGTGACGCCCTTGATACGGCCGAACGGATCGAACAAGCTCAGCTCGACCTGCACATTGAGCTGTCCCGCTCCGGCCGGCCGCGTCGTCAAACGGTAATCGAGCAGCCGGCCGTTGAGCAAGCGCGTCAGGGCGGTCGCGGGGATGGCAAAGCCGATGTTGCGGCCGCGGATGGTGGCCACGGCGATACCGACCAGCCGGCCCTGCGCGTCCACGACCGGCCCGCCGCTGTTGCCCGGCGTGATGTCGCCGGCGATCTGCACCGTGGCCACGTCGCCGCGATCGTTGAGACGGATGCTCGAAACCGAGGCTTTGCCGACCGTGATGGCAGGATTGCCTTTGCCGATGGCCAGCAGTTCGCCGAGCGGAAAGCCGAGGACGAAGACCGACATGGTTTCGATCAGTTCCGGCTCATGGTCGTGGTCAATCGGCGCCGGCAGATCGCGCACGCCTTGCACGCGGAGGACGGCCAAGTCGCGCCGCATATCGGCGGCCACCACCTCGGCGCGGGCCGAGCGTTCGTTCTTGGTGCCGCTGCCGAAGACGGCGGTGACAGTCGTCGCTGCCGCGGCACGGCGCGGCTGGCCCTCGCTCAAGTCGATGACGTGGTTATTGGTGACGAGATAGGCGGTTTGTCCCTCGGTCTTGATGAGGAAGCCGGTGCCGCTGCCGGAGTCGCGGCCGTCCTCGACCTTGAGGAAGACGGTGGCGGCCTTGAGGGCGGCAAGTGTTTTGGGCGGCAGCGAGTCCTCGCCGGCCGTGACGGCAGAGCCGAGTCCGCCGCCGAGGATAGTCAGGACGAGGAGCGTGGGTCGATGGAGCCAGTGGGACGGCATGGTGCTTCTCGCTCGAAGGCAACCAGGGAGTATCTTCGGGAGATTCTATGGTAGCGGAGCGCGGGGCGCGTTTGCCAGAAGAAAGTCGGAGGCGGCGAGGATGACTTGGGTTAGAGGTGGTTCCCAAACCGGCGAGCGGGGGGCGTCAGCCCCCTGTTGCGCGCCCAGAACAGGGGGCTGACGCCCCCGCTCGCTTACTCGCGCTGCGACGCTTCTTTCCGCAGTTTCTCGAAGGAATCAGTCAGCTTGCCCATGCGTGGCAGGAACGGCTGGGCGGACTCGACGGCGCGCAGCGCCTCGGCGCGGTTGCCCTCGTGCAGCGCTTGTTCGCCGACGGTCAACAGCCAGCCGAGACGGCGGTTCAACTCGGCGTCGTCGGCCGGGCGCGTGAGCAGATCGCGCACCAGCGGCGCGGCGGCGGACCACTTGCCCAGCTCCAGCTGCGCCCGCACCAGGATCTCCTGCGCCGGCAGCACCAGTTCCTTTCGCTCCGACTGACCTTGCCAGCGTGCGACGATCTCATTGAGCATCTGCAAGCGCCGCGGTCCTTGCCGGGCGGCCGTCAGGGTGCGGTCCCATTCCTGAAGCAGCGGCAGCTGGCCGGCCCGCGCCAGGATGTCCACGAACGCCGTCCACGCTTTCTCCTGAACGCGCGTGTCCTCGCCGGCCAGCACGCAACGCCACAACGTCTTCAGCTGCCCCGGCGGCGCGCATTCGCCCAACACGGTAGCCGATCGGCTGCGCACGCCCGGATCGCTGTCGTGCAGCAACAGCTCCTCCAGGGCGGCCAGCAGCCGTTTGCGCCGCGGCGTGGATAGGGTCGCTCCATCGCCCGCGGCATGGGCCAGCGCGCCGACGAGGTTGAAGCGCACCGTCGCGCAGGAGTCGTCGAGGGCGTCCAGCAGGCCGGACAAAACGGGTTCCTCGGCGACGCGCTCCAGCGCCTGCGCCGCCGCCTGCCGCACCGTCACGGAGGGATGGCGCAGCAGCCCCGTCAGCACCGGACCCGCCTCCAGAACTCCTAGCGCACCGAGACCCTCCGCCGCCTCGACCACCACTTCCAGCGCGGAATCGTCGAGGGCTTTCTGCAACAGGGGGATGACCTGCTTGCGCCGGCCCGCCGCGCTCACCTCCGTGCCGCGCGCGTGCAGGGACAGCGCGTGCAGGGCGGCCGTGCGCACGCCAGGCGCGTCCGCGTGCGCCAATCGCAGCAGCCGCTCGAAGACGGCCGGCTCGTTGACGCGACCCAGACCGAGAACCGCGGCCCGCTGCACCTCGACCGCGCTGTCGTGACTGAGCCGCAGCAGCACCTGCGCCAGCAGCCGCTTGTGGGCCGGCTCCGCGGTTGGCAGCAGCTCGACGCTCCAACTGACGGCCAGGGCGCGCACGGCCGGGTCGTCCTGCTGCTGGAGCGATTGAACGTGGCTGACGCGCTCGACCCCGGACAGCCGGCTGTAAAGCTGCTGTTCCAATCGAAGCAGCTGGGCGCGCGAGCGCGTCAGGTCGCCCTCCAGTCGATGGGCGCGGCTGGTCTGATAGGCCAACCGCGTTTCCAGCCAGCGCTCGTTGCTGAGGTGCTTGTGGCGCTCCCACCAGGTTTGCCAGCGGCCGGCGTCGGTCCCAAAATCCTGCCCGCTGAGATCGTGCAGAGCGGCGGCGGCGGCGCGGCACAGCGATTCGTTGTCGTCGCACAAATGATTGAGCAGAGCGCGAGCGGCCTGCTTGCTGCCGCAGCGGCCAAGCGTCCACAGGGCGGCCTGACGAACGGCCGTTTCCGCCTCGGCGTCCGCCGCCAGCTTTTGCAAGCGTGTCACCAGACGAGCGTCGGCCAGCACCGCCAGCGTCTGCGCGGCGGACTCGCGGACAGCGGGGCGGCTGGCCGACAGGGCGGCGAGTAACTCATCGAGGAAGCGGCGATCCTGACGCAGTCCGATGGCCGCGGCCAGGGCGAGGAACACCTCGGCGTTCTCGACCTGGAGCAGCCCATCGCGTACGGTCTTTTCCGCTCCGTCCAGCGTGCTTTCCACCAGCAGCAGGGCGGCCTGACTCTGACCGTGGGCGTGTCGGCGGTCGTGCAGCATCTCTTGCAGATGGGCCAAATCCGGAGCGCGCGGTGCCGCGCCGTTGTCGCCCAGCAGCATCCCCAGACCGAGCAAGATGGGCTGAATGGCTTGCATGGGTGCTCCCCCCAGAGAAACGCGGATGTGCTGCTTTTGCCGTGCCCCGATGAGTGGGGCGAAGATACCGGAGCCGCGCAGGAGGGTCAACCCGCAAACTCTTCTCCCCTCTCCCCCGCTTCGGCGGAGAGGGGTTGGGGGTGAGGGGGCGAGGAGAGGAAATCCTGGACTCGCGTAAACCGGCCTCGGTCTTATAATGCGGCCAACCGGCCCGGTCGGGCCGTGTCGAGCCGTCCTTTCCGCGCGAGGGATCGGGATGTTTCGCAGACTCGATAACCGCTTCGGTCATTACCTGCTGCTGGCGCTGGTGTGGGCCGTGCTGTGCCTTCCGAACCTCGGCGGTCCCAGCCTGTGGGACATCGACGAGGGCAACAACGCCGAGTGCGCCCAGGAGATGTATGAATCGGGCAACTTCATCGTCCCGACCTTCAATTACAAGCTGCGCGTGGACAAGCCGGTCCTCCTGTACTGGCTGCAAATGGCGGCCTATCGCGTATGCGGCATCAACGAGTTCGCCGCACGCCTGCCGTCGGCGCTGGCCTCGCTGCTGGCGCTGCTCGTCGTCTACGAACTGGGGCGTCGCCTTTTCGAGAATTCCGCCGCTCTGCTGGCGGGCCTGGTGCTGGCCACCAGCATCGCCTTTTGCGGTGCGGCCCATTTCGCCAACCCCGACGCGCTGCTGAACCTGTTTACGCTGCTGACACTGTGGTGTTTCTGGAACCATCACACGCGGCGGGGCTGGTGGCTCTTGGGGGCCAGCGTCGCTTCCGGCCTGGGCATGCTCGCCAAGGGTCCGGTAGCCCTCGTGCTGCCGCTGACGGCGACGCTGCTGTTTTTGCTGTGGCGCCGCGAACTGCGACGACTGCTGGACCTGCGCATTCTGACCGCGTCTCTGTTGTTCGTGCTGATCGCGGCGCCCTGGTACGTCTGGGTAGGCGTGGAAACGAAGGGAGAATGGCTGCACGGTTTCTTCGTGAAGCACAACGTCGAGCGCAGCCTCGGCGTGATGGAGAACCACGGCGGGCCGTTCTTCTACTATGGGCTGGTCCTCATCACCGGACTGATGCCGTGGTCGGTGTTTCTCGGTCCAACCGTTTGGAAGGCCGTTTCCGCCGTCCGCCGTCGTGTCGAAACGGAACCGGACAGCGGCAAGCAATTTCTGCTGTGCTGGGTCGCGGTGTGGCTGCTATTTTTCACCGTGGTGCGAACGAAGCTGCCCAACTACATTCTGCCGGTGTACCCAGCGATGGCCCTGCTGACGGCGGCGTTTCTCGACGATTGGCGGCGCGGCCGCGTGACGCTGCCGGGCTGGGTGATGCCGACGAGCCTGACCTGCCTGGCCCTGACGGGCGTCGGCGTGACCGTGGGATTGCTGATCGCCGGCGACGCGCTGCCGCTGGCGCCGCGCGGCCGTCGTTTGCCGGGACTGGAAGCGGGAGCGTGGCTCGGCGGCGTGTTTCTCGTCGGGGCGGCCGCGGCGGTGTGGTGCGTGCGGCGCGGCCGGCGCGGCGGACTGATCGGCTGCGTGACGGCGGCCGGCGTCGTGTTCACGGCGACGATCGCGTTTTGGGGGCTGGGCAAGGTGGACGCCTTCAAGGCGCCGCGCCCCCTGGCGCGAGCGCTGCCGGAGGATTACCTGTACCGCGAAGTGCGCGTCGGAGCGTTCGGATATTTTCAGCCCAGCCTGGTCTTTTATTGTCAGCGCGAGGTGTACTGTCCGGACAACCCCATCAGCGCCGTCCAGTTTCTGCACACGCCGCTGCCGGTGTACTTGTTTGTGAGCGAGGAGATGTGGGGCCAACTGCGGACGTTCGCGCCGGCGTCGTACCGCTTGGTCGCCCGCCACCGCGATCTCTACAACGGCCGCGTAGTCCTGCTGGTGACGAACGATCCCGTGAAGTAGCCAACCGTCTACCATCGCAACGACATCTCGAAGAGAGGACGGCAATCATGTCCGATCCCGGCGGCGATCTGTCCGGCTTTGCCTACGGCGAGGATCTGGAAGGCGTTTCGCAGCGCAGTCTCGGCTACCGTTTGCTGGCGCCGCTGCGTGCCGAGCCGTGGTGCGGCGAAGTCGAGGCGCTGGCCCGCCGGCTGCAAGCGGCGCCGTACTCCGACCACTGGCCGCCGACCGACCTGTTCTGCTCCGTGCTGCTGGCCGACGGCCGGCGGGTCGTGGCGCTGGCCCGCTACGGCTTGGCCGATCACACACCGAGTCAGCGGCGCGGCGGCCTGGAACTGATCGGCATCGTCGCCCCGGCAAACTTGGACGTGCGCTCGGCGCTGTCGATTTATCACTGGTTGCAGCAGCGCCGCGCCTCCGCCGACGATCTGCATCAACTGGGCGGCCGCTTCGCGCTGGCGGAGGCTGCCGTCGTCGAACCGCCGCCGCCGCACGCCGATCCGATCCCGGTGCTGCCGGTGCGTCTGTGGCAGGAGGGAGCGCTGCTGTTCGCGGCCAGCACGCCGGCCGATCCCGATCATCGTCTGCGCTTGCTCGAACAGGCGGCCGGCTCGTCCTGGCAGTGGCTGCCGTTGGTCGGCCCCGATTTTCCACTGCACACCTACGCCCAGCGCGGCCCGCTCATCGCCTGGACTCCCCATCTGGCCGGCGTAGCGCTCAAATTAGATGGTAAAAGTAAAGAAATGCCCGTTCCTTCCTCGGTGCGTTCCTCGCGCGGTCCGAGGATCGCGTTGGCATGTCTGCTGTTACTCCTCATCGGGCTTCTGGCCGCCAACCTGTGGTCCACGCTGATGCTGCACCGCTCCCTGCCAGCGGCACCAGCCCCCGTCTCATCCGCCGACGAGAACACCCTCCCGCGAGGTAAGCAACCGGTGCCGACCGAC
>DATBGU010000348.1:0-13578 GCA_036557825.1 Gemmataceae bacterium | reverse complement strand
CTCCTCGATTTCGATGAAGGCGCCGTAGTTGGTGAGGTTGCGGACGACGCCGCTGACGACGGTTCCGGTGGGATAGCGTTCGGCCACCTTGTCCCAGGGATTGGGCTGCACCTGCTTGATGCCCAGCGAGATCTCTTGCTTTTCCTTGTTGATGTTGAGGACTTGGACCTCGATTTGATCGCCGATGGCGACGAGTTCGCTGGGGTGGTTGATGCGTTTGGTCCAACTCATCTCGCTGATGTGGACCAGGCCTTCGATGCCCGGTTCCAGTTTGACGAAGGCGCCGTAGCTCATCACGTTGACCACCTCGCCGGTGTGACGGCTGCCGATGGGGTACTTCTCCGCCACGTTGGCCCACGGACTCGGCGTCTTGTGCTTGAGGCTCAGGGCGATCTTCTCCTTGTCCTTGTCCACTTGCAGGATGTACACCTCAAGCTGCTGGTCGATGTGGACGACCTCGTGCGGATTGTTGACGCGGCCCCAACTCATGTCGGTGATGTGCAGCAGGCCGTCGATGCCGCCCAGATCGACGAAGGCGCCGAACTCGGCGATGTTCTTGACGACGCCCTTGCGGATTTGACCGACCTCGATCTCGCCCAGCAGCTTCTTTTTCATCTCCTCGCGCTGATCTTCCAGCAGTTTGCGGCGGCTGACGACGATGTTGCGGCGGGCCTCGTCGATCTTGAGGATCTTGCACTCGATGGTCTTGTTGATGTAATCGCCGATGTCGGGCGGGCGGCGGATGTCCACCTGGCTGGCGGGCAGGAAGACGTTGACGCCGATGTTGACGAGCAATCCACCCTTGATTTTGCGGGCGACCAGGCCGGAGACGACGTCGCCTTCCTTGTGCTTGGCGATTACGTCCTCCCATTCCTTCTGCCGCTTGGCCTTGCGGTAACTGAGAACGATGGCGCCGCCCTCGTCCTCGACGGCGTCGAGGAGGACTTGAATCTCCTCGCCGATGCGCGGCGGATGGATCTTCTCGTCGCCTTCGTCGAACCATTCCTGCAAGGCAATGATGCCCTCGCTCTTGTAGCCGACATCGACGACCACGTCATCGCCGACGATGTTGACGACGCGGCCCTTGATGATTTTGTTGACCTCGAAGTTCTGCTCTTCGGGGGGCAGCCATTGCTCGACGTCGGCCCCGGTTTCCGGGAGGTTGAAGGCGTCGTGCAGCTCTTGCCGCAGCTCGTTGTCGGACAGGTCGAACTGACGCAGCAAATTACGATTGACCATAAGACCAGGCATCCTCTCCGCTCGTCCCGCCGTGGACTAAGAAGCCCTAACTTTTACCGACTAGCCCGGAGCGCCAGCGACGCGGCTTGTGCCCGTCGCTGGCGCTCCGGGCTAGTCGTTCATTTCGTTCGCGCCTCTTATTGATTCATGGCAAGACGGGCGATCTGCTGAAGAAATAGAGGTTGTGCGTTTCCGGCCGGCCACCTTGACCGGCTTCCGAGGAAACAATTCAATCCGGCATTATAAGGGATGCTCAACCCCGACACCAGGGTTGGGAGACGTTTGGAAAAGACGTGAGGAATGGGAACGAGTTCGGCTCAGGCGCAGAGATCGAGCCAGTGTTGCAGATCGGTAATGTCAAAGGCGTTGGTCAGGTCCGGATCGGCGCCGCTATCGTCTCCGGCCGTTTCCCAGGCTTCCTCGACGGCCCGATCTCGCCAGGCGAGGAAGTCGTCGAAGCACGAATCGGCGCCGGGTAGTTGAGCGGTCATGTCTCTCCCTTTTCCGTTTTCCACTCAGGGACGCCCGGCGTCGTAAAACTTGCGCGACCGCTGCGAAAGTCCCGCCTCGCGGTCCTCACGGACCGATCGGCCGAACTTGATTCGGATCGTTCTTCCAGTGATATTTCCGGGCAAATTCCTCCGGCGTGAACGTCTCCTGGCTCGTGTCGGTCTGGACGACGTAAACCAGGTCGCGCTCGACGCCGGGGGTGCAGCGGTAGTGGCCGGTGGCTGACACCGCCAGCGCTTCGTTGAGGGGCAGGCCGATCAATACCGCTTGCACCTGGCCGGTGGTCGTGTCCCAGATGTGTGTGGTGGACCGTTCGCCGCCGCCGGCCAGGTGCTTGCCGTCGGGCGACCAGGTCAGCGCCAGCAGAGGGGCGGTTGGACCGTACAGGCGGCGCAGCTGCTTGCCGGTGACGGGATCCCACAGGCGAACGTCGCCCCAACCATCGGCCGTCGCCAGGGTCTTGCCATCGGGCGAAAACACCAGCGTCAAAACCCTGTCGTGAAAGCCCGTCAGGGTGTGAAGAATCCGGTCCGTATCCGGCTCCCACAGCCGCACCAGCCCATCTTCCGAGCCGGTGGCGATGATCCGGTCCTTGGGCGCCCAGGCCAGGGTGCGGATTCGTTTGCTATGCACGGCGTAGGTAGGGCCTTGCTTACGGCGTTTGACGTCCCACAGGTGGAGAATGCCCTCGGCGTCGCCCCAGGCGAGTGTCGCACCGTCGGACGAGAAGGCGAGGGTATCGACTCCGGCCTTGACCTGGGCGAAATCCGTCAGGTACATCCACTTCGGCGTCTGCCCTTTCTTCCAGTCGCCCTCCGTCCCTCCCCACAGGGCCACGTTGCCGCTCTCGTCTCCCGTGGCCAGCATCTTGCCGTCCGGCGACCACGCCGCGGCCCGCATGACCTTATCGGTGTGGGGCGAAACCGACGAGCGCAGCGAACGCTCCTCGCTATCCCAGAACCAGAGCCCGCCTTTCCAGTCGGTGGTCACCAGCAATTTGCCGTTCGGCGACCAGGCGCGCGCGATGCCCAGGTGTTCCGGGAAACTGCGGAGTTGCTCGCCGGTTTCGGCACTCCACAGGCGTGCGTTTTTCGCTCCCGTAACCAGATATTTGCCGTTGGGCGACCACAGGGGAAAGCTGTTGGCCCATGCCGCCACGCCGGGGATCGTGCGGCCCGGTCGTTTGCCGACGGACCACAAGGCGACGGTGGTATCGCAGCTGCCGGAGGCCAGCGTCTGACCGTCGGGCGACCAGCTAAGTGCCGCGACAATATGTGTATGGCCCACCAGCGGCCGGATTTGCTTGCCCGCATCCGGATCCCAAAGTATGATCTGGCTCTCTGTGCATCCGGAGGCCAGCTGCTGGCCATCCGGCGACCAGGCCACGGCCCAGACTTCGCCGCGATGGCCGACCAGCGTGTGGAGGCAAATGCCCTCCCTGGCGTTCCAGATGCGAATCGTGCGGTCGTAACTGGCCGTGGCCAAGTGCAGACCGCCATCGTACGGGGCGAAGGCGACGGCCTTGACCTGACGGGTATGCCCTTGCAGGGTGCCGAGCAATTGCCCCGTCTCCGCATCCCATATCTTCGCCGTCTTGTCGTCGCTGCCGGTGGCCAGTTTCTTGCTGTCGGGCGACCAGGCCAAGCCCTGGATGCTGTCGGCGTGGCCTTTGAGCTGCCGGCGCAGCTCTCCCGACGCGACATCCCAGATCACCGCGTGCTGGAACCAGCCGGCGCCGGCGAGCGATCGGCCATCCGGCGACCAGGCGATGGTGCGAATGGGACCGGGGCTGCGCAGCGTGCGCAGCCGTCGTCCCGTCTCCACCTCCCACAGCTCCACGTCGGCGTTCTGCTGACTGGTGGCGAGATAGCGGCTGTCCGGCGACCAGGCCAGGCCGCGCAGCAACTCGGCCATCGTCGTTTTGGGCACCACGAGGATGCGCACCAGCCGCTGTGTTTTCGCCTCCCACATCCGCACGGCACCGCCGATACAAGCCGTGGCCAGCCAGCGGCCATCGGGGCTGTACGCCACGTTCTCGACCGCGGCGCGATGATGCGTCGTTTCGATGGTCCACGAGCGCACCCCCGGCAGCGGGGCCGGCCGGCCGACCAGGGCCAGCGCGTTCAGGGCCGTGCCGAGTGGGGGCTTGGGGAGCGGCTCCGGTTCGATTGTCACCGTGGCGGGCGGGGGTCGGCGCGGGGTGGCCGGCTCTAAGGCATGGTCCGGGACCGGCGGGCCAGGCCGCAGGGGAGCCTGGGTCGGGTCGCCCGGCTCACGGCTGATCCGCACTACTTGCTTGCCGCCCCGCGTGATGCTGACGAGTTCGTTCGGACAGGGGACCGCTTTGCCGTCCTTCGTCGCGCGCAGCTGATAGTTGCCCGGACGCAGGCGAACCTCTTGCGGTCCCGCCCCCTTGATGACCACCTCGTCGCCCTCTCCCGCGATGCTCACCTGGATGTCGGGATCGCTGACCTCGACCACCAACGTCCCATCACCGCGGGCGATGCGGATGACCGTGGGCAC
This sequence comes from Gemmataceae bacterium, assembly GCA_036557825.1. Lineage (GTDB taxonomy): Bacteria > Planctomycetota > Planctomycetia > Gemmatales > Gemmataceae > JAJPHU01. The sequence continues at coordinate 9,306 of DATBGU010000348.1, read as the reverse complement.
GAGTTTGGTCACGCCGGTCGCTTCCGTCATGCCCAACCCGACGAGCAGTAGGGCCACGGCCGCAGCAACCACTGCCCAGCGCCGCCGTGGCCTCCGGGTGGTGCCGTCGCTCCGCGACGGCGTTCCGGCTCGGGGAGCGAGCCGACCACCCTCCGGTTGCTGTACCTCCGCAAGATGTTGCGCCAGCGCCTCGGCCGCTTCCGTCGCGGATTGAAAACGCTCGGCGGGATCCTTGGCGTGCAGTCTGATGATGATCTCGGCCAGACGTTCGGAGACTTCAGGGTTGATCTGGCGGATGGGGCGTGGGCTGTGGTCGCTGACCAGCCGGAGAACGCCCATCGTTGTGCTGGCGCGGAAGGGTGGCCAGCCCGCGCACATGGCGTAGAGGACGCTGCCGAGGCTGAACAAGTCCGCCCGATAATCGACGGCCTCGCCGCGCGCCTGCTCGGCAGCCATGTATTGCGGCGTGCCGGTGATGACGCCCGATTGCGTCAAGCTGGCGTCATCGACGGCGCGAGCCAGACCGAAGTCGGTGATCTTGACACGCTCGACGCCGTTTTCCAGCAGGATGTTGGCCGGCTTGATGTCGCGGTGGATCAACCCTTGCGCATGCGCCGCCGCCAGGCCGCACGCCGTCTGAAAACCGATGCGCAGGATCTCCTTCAGCTCCATCGGACCCGTCTGGTCGATGCGTTCCTGCAAGGAGCGGCCGGCGATCAATTCCATCACCAGGTAGGGCAATCCGTTCTCTTCGCCGACATGGTGGATGTTGATGACGTGATCGTTGCGGACGGCCGCCGCCGCCCGCGCCTCGCGCAGAAAGCGTTGCCGCGCCGAGGCATTGCTCGCCAGGGCCGGCGCCATCACCTTGAGGGCCACGATGCGGTGCAGATTTGAATCGAACGCCTTGAGCACCACGCCCATACCGCCCCGGCCGACGATCTCCAATACCTCGTAATGGGCCAATCGGCCGAGGTTGCCCGGCTCGCTGGGCGGGGCGAGGAACGACAGCGTGTCGTCGCCGGACGGTTCGGGGAGCGCCTGCGTACCGTTGCCGGCCGCATCGCCCCGCAGTTCGGCGAGCACGTCGCGCAAGGCCGGCTCCGGCTCGCGGCCGGCCGCCGATCCCAGCTTGCGGGCGGTTTCCTTCCAGCCCTCTTCGCCGCTGGCGAGGCGTTCCAGTTCGTGCCGGCAGTTCGGGCAGCTGTCCAGATGAGCGGCCAACTCGCCCTGCTCGGAGTCGCTCAGGCTGTCGATCAGGAGGCGGCTCAACTGCTCGTTCGACGGGCAACTCGTGGATGAGCGCATCGGCGATCTCCTTGCGGTTTCGGACGGCGGAGTCAGACCTCGTCGGCGTCCGCGACCTGTTGGATTTGCTCGCGCAGTCGGGCCTGTACCCGGCTCTTGGCGATGTAGACGGCCCCAACCGACAGTTTCAATTCCTCCGCCACGGCGGCGGCGGCGCGGCCCTCGACGGCCGTCGCCCAGAAGGCGCGCCACGTCGTCTCCGCGAATTGGCCGCGCACCTGCTCGGCGGCCCAGGCGAACAGTTGCCTCTCGTGTTCCTGGTTCCAGACTTCCTCGCTGTCGTCGGCCGGCCACTCGTCGAGCAGCATTTGCGTGGCGCTGTCGCCGGAGGGCTGCTCCTGGCGGCGCTTGCGGGCGAGCAAATCGTATAGCTTGCGATGAGCCAGGGTGAACAGCCAGCCGCGGAACGAGCCGCGACGCGGGTCGTAGTCGAAGCGGCCGACGCTGCCGCTGACGGCGCGCAGCACCTCTTGCGTCAGGTCGGCGGCGTCGGCGTCCTGAAGGCGGTGCCGCCGGCCGAATTGGTACACGATCGGCCCATACAGTTCGAGGAACTGCCGCCAGGCTTCGCCGTCGCGGGCATCGCGGAGGCGGACCAGCAGGCTGGGCCGCGTGATGGGCGCGTCGGCCATGCACAAGCCCTCTACAAGGTTACTTCTGGAGGTACGCCGATTTCTTTCAGGGGAATCGCACTTCAGACGATCATACTACCCCCAACCCGCCAGGGGCTACCAAGAAACAGAGCCGGCAGCGTAAGCGACGGAGCCTTTCCCGTCGCTTACGCTGCCGGCTCTGATCGGTCCTGCCGAGCATGGTTCAATTCGGATGCGCCCCGGCCTCGCGGAGGCGGGTGCGGAGATAACGAGCACGGGCGGCGTTGCGTTCCTCGCCGTCCAGCGACGTGCCCATCAGCTTTTGCAGGTGGGCCGGCTGCGTGTGGATGAACAGCTCGTTGACCGTCGGAATGGTGATGTCTTCCACCAGATGCAGGTTGATGCCCAGGCGGACGTAGGAGAGCAGTTCCATTGTCTCCTCCGAGGTCATCATCGTGGCCGAACAGAGCGTGCCGTGGGCGCGGGCGACCTTGTCCTGCAAACCTTGGCGGTTGTCGCGCAGCCAACTGGTGCGGGCCTGGCGCTCGTAGGTGATGATCTGCGGAATGACGCCGTGGATCTCGTTGAGGATGCCCGTCTCGCTCTTGCCGAGCGTGACCTGATTGGAGATTTGATAAAAGTGGCCCGACGCCCGGCTGCCTTCGCCGTACAGGCCGCGCACCGCCAGGTTGATCTTCTGCAAGGCGCGGAAGACCTTTTCGATCTGCTTGGTGTGCTCCAGGGCCGGCAGGTGCAGCATGACGCTGGCGCGCATGCCGGTGCCGACGTTGGTCGGACACGCGGTCAGATAGCCGAACTCCTCGCTGAAGGCGTAGGTGACGCGCTGTTCGAGCAAATCGTCCACGCGGTCGATCTCCTCCCACGCCTCGTTGAGGGTGAAACCGCTGCGCATGACCTGCATGCGCAAATGGTCCTCCTCGTTGACCATCAGGCTGACGGTTTCCTGCGGGCCCAGCGCGACGCCGCGCGGTCCGTCGGCGGCGGCCAGCTCGCGGCTGATGAGCTGGCGCTCGACGAGGAACTGGCGGTCCAGCGACGACAGCGTGGGAACGGTCAGATAGCCGAGCCGCGGTTCGAGTTCGAGCTTGGCGATGCGTTCGCGGAGGAGCGCTTCGATCTCGGACTTTTGCCCGCTGCCGGCGCGGTTGGTGAACGGGAAAGCGGCCAGGTTCCGGGCGAGTCGAATGCGGCTGGAGATGACGATGTCGGACTCCGGCCCGCTGCCCCGCAACCATTCGCCACTGGTATGAGTCAGGCTATCCAGATTCATCCGTGGCATCCTTCTTCTGCCGGAGCAGGTCTCGTAAACGGGCCGCCTCTTCGTAGGCTTCCCGGTTGATGGCCGACTGCAAGCGGCGGCGCAACTCCACGAGTTCCGCCTGCTGCTCCGGAGGGAGGACGGAACGATGAGGGGTTTTGCCCACGTGACGGTCCGAGCGATGGATCCGTTGCAGCAGCGGCGCCAGCCCGCCGCGAAACACGACGTAGTCGTGCGGGCAGCCGAGCCGGCCCTGAGCGCGAAACTCCATATACTTTATCCCGCAGGCCGGACAGGTCAATCGCGCCAACTCGTCGGTCTGCGGGCCGAGGTGCTGTCCGATCAGGTTCTGCAAGATGGCCGGCAGGTTGATCTCCTGCTTTTTGACCAGCTGATGCTGCTCGGCGCAGCTCTGACACAGGTGCAACTCTTTCTTCTGCAACTCGACGATGTCGGTCAGATGCACCGTGGCCGGGTTGGAGCAGAACTGGCACTTCACGCCGCATTCCTTTTCGGTTTCGCCCTCTGAGCGGGGGGCGTCAGCCCCCCGAGTCTTCCCGTCACTCGGGGGGCTGACGCCCCCCGCTCAGAGGAACCTCAACTCTCTTCCAGTTGCCGGATGCGATCGCGGATTCGCGCGGCTTCCTCGTAGGCTTCCTTGTTGACCGCCTGAAGCAGTTGCTTGCGGAGTTGAATCAGTTCCGACTGTGTCTGCTTGCTCTGAGGCAAGCGCCGCGGGGCCTTGCCGCAGTGGCGCGTCTCGCCGTGGATGTTCTCTAAAAGAGGAGTTAGCTCCTCTTTAAACTCCTGATAATCGTGGGGGCAACCGAGCCGGCCGCTGTTGCGAAAATCCACGAACTTGATGCCGCACACCTCGCACTGGCGGTTGAGCACGGCCGGCTCTTCGATGTCCTCGCCGGAGCCGGAAGGGGCCGTCTTGATGCCGGTCGATTTCTGCTGCGGCTCGTACAAATGATTGTGTGCGCAGGACTCGCACAGGTGGAGTTCTTCGATCTGATCTTCGCCGAGGATCTCGGTTATGTGCAAGGTCGCGGCATTGTGACATTTCTGGCATTTCATGGCCGCGCATCCCCCAAAATCAATCCGCCGCGTGGCAACCTAACGCCATTCTAACAAGGGGGGGTAGGGTGTCAAGCAGAGCGTCCGCCACGCTGGAATCGCCGATTTTGCAGGCCGGATTGATGGCAAAACCACGAAATCACGCGCCCCCGATTCCCTCGATCATCAGGGTGCGCAGCGCCGGCCGCAGCTGCGCCAGGGCACGCGCCCGATGGCTCAGGGCGTGCTTGACGCGCGGACTCAGTTCACCGAAGGTGCGGTGATACTCCGGGATGAGAAAGAGGGGATCGTAACCGAAGCCGCCCGTGCCGCGCGCCGCGCGGAGGATGACGCCGTGACAGCGCCCCTCGACGACGGCGCGCACTTCGCCTTGCGGGTCGGCGAGAGCGGCGGTACAGACGTAGTAGGCGGCGCGGCGGTCGTCCGGCAGCGGCGCCAACTCCGCCAAGAGACGCGCGTTGTTGGCCTCGTCGTCGCCCTGTTTGCCGGCGTAGCGTGCCGAGTAAACGCCGGGCCGGCCGTTGAGTCCCGGCACCACCAGCCCGCTGTCCTCGCCCAGCACCCATTGGTTGAGATGACGGGCTAATTCGACGGCCTTCTTGCGGGCGTTGTCCGCGAAGGTGGACCCGTCCTCGACCACCTCCGGCGCGTCCGGCCAGCTCGTCAGGTCGCGCAGATCCAGGCCGAGATCGCCGAGGATCTCCACGATTTCCTCGCGCTTCTTGCGATTGCGTGAGCCAACGACCAGCACCGGCGTCATGACAGCTTCTCCGCGAAGGGAACCCGTTCTCTGTTATGGCGCGGCGAGCGCCGTTCGGCAAGCTATCGGCGAGAGGAAGGAATCGGCTGGCGAGTCTGTCGCGCCGGTGATACAGTTCGGATTGGCGAGACACAACCGATTTTCTCCCACGGGCGAGAGATTTCGACATGACCAGCCAGGGGATGCTCGATCGCCGCGAGTTCTTCTCGTGGGTCCACTGCGGACTGGGCGGCGCGGCGCTTGCGAGCCTGCTGTTGCGCGACGGCGTGGTGAGCGCGGCGGCTGTGCCCGGCGAGGCTGCCGATCCTTGCCCGCATTTCAAGCCCCGCGCCCGCCGTGCCGTTCACATCTGCCTCGTCGGCGCCATGAGCCACGTCGATACCTTCGACTACAAACCGGAACTGATCGCGGCGCACGGCAAGGCGCTGAAGACGAGCGAACGGCCCGACGTGTTCTTCGGACAGGTCGGCCTGCTCCGCAAGCCCGATTGGACGTTTCGGCAGCGCGGCGCCGGCGGATTGTGGATGTCCGATCTGTTTCCGCACCTCGCCGAAGTCGCCGACGAGCTGACCGTGATCCGCTCGATGTACGCCGAAACCTCGAACCATACGCCGGCCACGTTCCAAGAGAACAGCGGTTTCCGCCTCAACGGCTTCCCGACGCTGGGAGCGTGGCTCTCCTACGGCCTGGGCAGCGCGTCGGACAACCTGCCGGCCTTCGTCGTCATCCCGGACGCGCGCGAGTATCCCGCCGGCGGCGCCATCAACTGGAGCAACGGCTTCCTACCGGCCCGTCATCAGGGCGTGGTCATTCGCGGCAAGGGTGATCCCATCGACGATCTGTTCCCCGCCCTGCCCGTCGAAGCGGGCGCGGACCGGGCGACGCGCGATCTGCTCGACGAAATGAACCGCCGTCACTTGGAGGAGCGCGGCCACAGCGATCCCCTCGCCGCGCGCATCCACAGTTATCAGTTGGCCGCACGGATGCAGTTGGCCGTGCCCGAGGTCGCCGCCCTCGACCGCGAAAGCGCCGCCACGCACCGCCTGTACGGACTCGACCGCCCCGAGACGGCGGACTTCGGCCGCGGATGTTTGCTCGCTCGGCGGTTGCTGGAGCGCGGCGTGCGTTTCGTGCAACTCTTCTCCGGCGGCACCTTCGGCAGCCCGCGCCGCAACTGGGACGGGCACGAGGACATGGTACGAAACCACGGCCGAGAGGCGGGGCGTCTCGATCGCCCGGTGGCCGCGCTGTTGAAGGATCTGCGGCAGCGCGGCCTGCTCGACGATACGCTGGTGTTGTTCACCACGGAGTTCGGCCGTACACCGTTCACGCAGTCGGCGGCGAACGTGGTCGGCAAGGGCCGCGATCACAATCAGTATGGCTTTTCGGTGTGGCTGGCGGGGGCCGGACTTAAGCACGGCATCGCATACGGAGCGACCGACGAGGTCGGCTGGAAGGCGGTCGAGAATCGCACGCACTGGCACGACTTCCACGCCACCGTCCTGCACCTGCTCGGCATCGACCACCAACGGCTGACGTACTACCACAACGGCATCAAGCGCCGCCTGACCAACGTACACGGCACGATCGTCAAGGACATCCTCGCCTGAATCGCCTGCTTTGGGAACCCCTCAGGGGCGCTTGTCCATGCGCCGCAAGCTGGCCCGGATCTCTTCGCGGAGTGCCGTACCGATGTCCTTCTCGGCCAACCTGCGCAGCGCGTCCTTGGCCTGCGCGGTGCCGATGCGCTCCAGTACCTCGATGGCGCGCAGACAGCGAAGGCGTTCGGGATCGCCTCCTTTGCCCAGGCGAGCCAGCAGCTTTTCGAGTCGGCCTTTCTTCTCGACCGACGGATCGATGGCCAGGGCCGCGCGCAGAGCGTCGGCGGCGTCGGGTCCGGCGTCGGTCAGTTCGCGCATGGCCCGCTCGCGGACCTTGAACGAGTCGTCGTCCAACTCGGCGATCAGCCGTGTCAGACGCTCGGCGCTGGGCGGTTTCCCGGCGGCGCGGAAGCGATCCTTGATGAGCGGCACGGCCTGCGCTGGCGCGGCGGTCAGGCCGGCGAGGGCGCGGTTGGCGCGAGCAGCCTCCTCGGCGGCGAGCGACTGCCAGAGCGTCGCGGCTTCCTCCGCTTTCAGCATGGCCGGCAAGTCTTCGCCTTCGGGCACTGTCCAGACAAGAATGGTGCCATTTTCGCCGCCGGAAGCCAGCAGCCGACAATCGCCGGAGAAGGCCAACGAGCGAACGAAACCTTGTTTGCCTTCCCACTGCGCCAGCTGTTTGCCGCTGGCCGCGCTGTACACGATGATTTTGCCATCGGTCTGGCCGACGGCCAGGAATCGAGCGTCCAGCGAGTAAGCCAGGGTGGAAAGGACACCCGTCACGGGAATTTGCAGACGCTCTCCGCCGCCGGCGATCTCGCGGATGCGCACCGCGCTGTCGAACAGGGCGAGACTTCGGCCGTCGGCGGCGAAGGTCAGATGCATCGGCTGACGGCCCGGCGTCGCCGGTTTGAACTCGCGCACCAGGGCGGCCGTGTCTCGGTCCCACAGCCGCACGCCGCCGTCGTTGCAACTCACCGCCAACCGCCGGCTGTCCGGCGAAAACACGACCTGCGAAACAAAGGCATTCTCCGGCAGTCCCATCAGCTGCGCCGTCTTACCATTCTCGCGGTTGCACAGGTGCAGTTGTCGCGTCGGCTGGTACGTCATCCCCGCCACGCTTCGACCATCGGGCGACACGGCCGACAGACTCATGCCCTGTCCCAAAACAACCTGCCGCACTTCCTCAAGGTTCGTTTTCAGGTTCCACCGATGGACCGTCCCGTAACTGAGAAAGTTCAGATGGTCGCCGTCCTCCACGGTGAGCGCGAGAGCCGGAGCGGCGTTCCGTCGCTGGGCCACGTCGCGGCCCGAAGCGATGTCCCATACGATCGTTCCTCCGTAGCTATCGGCGGAGACGAGGCGTTTGTCGTCGGGGAAAAAAAACATCCGCTGGACCGCCGTTTCGTGGCCGACGAAGGGATGCGATTGACGGTCGCCGGCCACGTCCCACAGGTCAATCGTGTAGCCGCCTCGGAGCGCGGCCAGCGTTCGGCCATCCGGAGAAAATAGCAGCGCGCCGTTCGTTCGGGTCGGCTTGTCCAGCTTGCGGATTTCCTTGCCCGAGAGAACGCCGAAAAGGTGAATGCCGGTGTACCCGCTCATGGCGAGAAATCGGCCGTTCGGCGTGAAGGCCAGTCCCGAAAAGGCGCCTTGGGGCAGCGTCAGCGCGCGCAGCCGCTTGCCGGTGGCCAGTTCACATACGGTCAGCGGCGTGGCGGGTCCGCCATACACCAGGTAGCGGCCGTCCGGCGAAAGGACCAGGTGCTGCAGGCGGAGGGACGGCGGGAGGCCTTGTCGGGGCGGCGGCATCTCGATGGCGCGGACCTCCTTGCCGGAGGCGGTATCCACCACGTGCAGCGAACCGTCCGCGTGCGGCAGCACCATCTGTTTGCCGTCCGCCGTCAAGGCGATCAATCCGTAGGGCGACAGCGGCACGAAGGGCGCCCCTTTGAACTCGTGAAGGAGCTTGCCGTCCGCGATGCTCCATAGCGCGATCGACGCCTGATGAACGGCCGCCAGCATTTTGCCGTCCCGCGACACGTCCAGCGCGCGGATTTGACCGGACCCGGCATGGTTCAGCGTGTTCCGCTCCGCTCCGGTGGCGGTATCCACGAAGCGAAGGACGTTGTCGAATCCGCTCAGGATCAGCGTTTTGCCGTCGGCGCTGAAGCGCCGCAGCCGCATCCCGGAAAGGTTTTTGATCTCCGTGCGCCGCACCAGCTTGCCCGTGGCCGCGTCCCAAACGGAGAGGGAATTCGTGTCGCAAACGAACAGCGATTTCCCATCCGCCGAGAAGGCGGCGGTGGAGATGGCGTGCTCATTCCGCAAACGCAGACTGCCCAGGCGCGCGACGGCGCCGTCGGGCAGGGGATCACCGAAGCGATCGCGGGCCGGCTCGGCCGCCAGCGACGCACCGCCGAGAGAAAGCAGGAACAGCGACAGTAGGCGTGATTGCGAAGACATGGATACCTCACGAAAGCGCCGCTTGCGGTTTAACAGTGATTTCGATACTAGCCCGGAGCGCCAGCGACGGGCCGAAAACCCGTCGCTGGCGAACCTTTTGCATTTGTGGCGTAAGTCCTTGTTTTTTCACGATCCGGACACCGTTGATCAAGAGTTTGGCCCACACCCAGGTGCGAACCCGATGCAGACGTCTCACCCAGGCCGGCAGCGGACCCAACC
>DATBGU010000347.1:0-11768 GCA_036557825.1 Gemmataceae bacterium | reverse complement strand
TTCTGTCCCGGGGGCGGTGGCCCCCGGCGGCGATCATTTATCTGGGCGCCGGGTCGCCCCGGCGCTCGAGCGGCCTACCCGGGAGTCGATAACGGGCCGGACCGACCCTGCTCCCATATTTGGCCTTGCTCCCGGTGGGGTTTGCCGAGCCAGCCGGTCACCCGGCTGCTGGTGGGCTCTTACATTAAGGGGCCGAGGCCCCCCCACCTTTTCACCCTTACCCCGGCAGTAGGCAGTAGGCAGAGGGCAGTAGGCAGTCATTCTTTCACTGCCTACTGCCCTCTGCCTACTGCCTACTGACCGCGGCGGTATCCTTTCTGTTGCACTTTCCCGGTCCTTCCTCCCACCGCCCCGGAGGACGAGGGAGTTCGGACGGTGGGTGTTACCCATCACCGCGTCCTGTGGAGCCCGGACTTTCCTCCCTCCGGTCCTCGTCGAGAAGCCGAGGCGCCTCGACGGCTTTCCGGACAGCGACCGTCCAGCCGACCCGCGGACTTTCGCTATTATAGCGGACAGGCAAGCTACGGACGTTGGACGGGATGACCGAGGACGAAGCAGGACATGGCGGTACACACGATCGACTGGGATGCGACGCCGCCGGGTGACTGCCGTGGAGGGGCTGTCAGCATCGGCAACTTCGACGGCGTCCACCGCGGCCACGCCGCCCTGCTCGCCGACCTGCGACGCGAGGCCCACACGGTCAAGGGTCCGGCCGTCGCTCTGACGTTCGATCCGCATCCGATGGAGCTGCTGCGTCCCGGCCAGCCGCAGCCGCGACTGACCACGCCGGAGGACCGGGTACATTTGCTGCACGAGGCGGGCGCCGATCACGTCCTCGTTTTGCGCGCGACGCCGGAGTTGTTGGCGCTGCGGGCCACGGAGTTCTTCAATCAGGTGATCCAGAAACGCCTGAACACGCGGGCGCTGGTGGAGGGCACGAACTTCGGCTTCGGTCGCGGTCGTGAGGGCGATGTGCAGACGCTGGCCCGACTCTGCAAGCCGGCCGGCATTCGTCTGACGGTCGTGCCGCCGGTGGTCCTCGACGGCGTTGAGGTGTCGAGCAGTCGGGTGCGCTCCTTGCTGTCGAGCGGGGTCGTGCGCGAATCGGCGGCGTTGCTAGGCCGTCCCTATCGTCTGCACGGGACCGTCGGTGTCGGACAGCGGCGCGGCCAGAAACTCGGTTTCCCGACCGCCAACCTGGAGCAAGTCCGCACCCTCATCCCCGGCGACGGCGTCTATGCCGTACGGGTTCCCGCCAAGGGCGAACTGTGGGCGGGCGCGGCCAACATCGGACCCAATCCGACGTTCGGCGAAAACGCCCGCAAGGTCGAGGTTCACTTGATCGAGTTCCACGGCGACCTCTACGGTCAACTGTTGGCGATGGATTTTGTAGAGCGTCTGCGCGATACCCGGCCCTTCGCCGGCGTCTCGGAACTGATCGAACAACTTCGGCGCGACATCGAGCAAGCTCGGGAGATCGCCGGTTGGTGAGAGGAGTGACCTCTGATGACGAACGAACCGACCTTTGACGATGTTCGGGGGGAGGATCTCCCGCCGACGCGGCGGCGGCTGTTGGAGGTGCTGGCCGGACTGGGCGTCGGCTCCGCCGTGTTTCAGCGGGCGCTGGCCGCCGACGCGGACAAGGCGGCAGAGGTCAGCCCGGACATGATCCGCCAAGCCGAATGGATCTCGGGCCTCAAACTCTCCGACGACGACCGCAAGACAGTTGCCGGCTCGGTCAACCAGCTGCTTCGCTCCTTCGAGACGATGCGCGCGGTCAAGATCGCCCATGAAGTGCCGCCGGCGCTGTCGTTCCAGCCCGCCCCGTGGATGCCGCCGCCGAGCCAACCCGTTCGTCGCGGCGTCGAGCCGATCGTGCAGGCGGCGCCCAAAAAACCCGATACGTCGGAAGAGTTGGCGTTTCTGCCCGTCACTGCCCTAGCCGCGCTGGTCCGCACACGGCAAGTGTCCTCGGTCGAACTGACAAAACTCTATTTGGAACGGCTGCGCAAGTACGATCCCATCCTGCACTGTGTCGTAAACTGCACGGACTCCCTCGCTCTCAAGCAGGCCGAACACGCGGACCGCGAACTCACCGCAGGGCGCTATCGCGGCCCGCTGCACGGCATTCCCTGGGGAGCCAAGGATCTGATCGCCTACCCCGGCTACAAGACCACCTGGGGCGCCGCTCCCTTCAAAGACCAAGTGATCGACACCAAGGCGACCGTGGCCCGCCGGTTGGAGAAAGCGGGGGCGGTCCTCGTCGCCAAGTTGACGCTGGGGGCGTTGGCGATGGGCGATCGCTGGTTCGGCGGCATGACGCGCAATCCGTGGGATCCGAAGCGCGGCTCCAGCGGCTCGTCGGCCGGACCCGGCGCGGCGACGGCGGCCGGTCTAGTGGGTTTCTCCATCGGAAGCGAGACGCTGGGCAGCATCATCTCGCCGTCGAGCGTGTGCGGCGTCAGCGGCCTGCGCCCAACCTTCGGCCGCATCAGCCGTCACGGCTGCATGACGCTGTCGTGGAGCATGGATAAGCTCGGCCCCATGTGCCGCTCCGTCGAGGACTGCGCTCTCGTCCTCAGCGCCATCCACGGCTTCGACGGCTTCGACCCCTCGGCGGTCGATCGCCCGTTCGCGTGGCCGCCGCGCCGGGATTTACGGACCCTGAAAGTGGGTTATATCGCCGCGGAAGGCTCCATCAATGCGCGCGCCGAACTGCGTTTGCTCCGCGATCTGGGCGTGCGGCTGGTTCCCATCAAGCTGCCCTCGAAGCATCCTTTCGACGCACTGACGCTGATCCTCGACACCGAGGCGGCAACCGTGTTCGACGAGTTGACGCGCAAGGGTGTCACGGAGGGCCTGAACTCCTGGCCGCGCACCTTCCGCAAGGGGCAGTTCGTGCCGGCGGTCGAATACCTTCGCGCCAACCGCATCCGCTCGATGGTCATGCGCGAGATGGAGGAAGTAATGGCGAAGGTGGATCTGTACGTCGGCGGCAACGACCTGGTGTTGACCAACCTGACGGGACACCCGACCATCGTGCTGCCCAACGGCTTTCGCAAAAGCGGCGAGGTGGAACTGCCGATGGCGATCACGTTCACGGGCCGGCTTTACGCCGAGACGGATTTACTGGCGGTGGCGCACGCTTACCAGCAGGCCACCGGGCATCATCTGAAGCGCCCACCGATGGACAAGATGACAAAGCAATAGAACGCGGATGACGCGGATGCGGCGGATCAGCGCGGATCAGACCGAAAAACAGATCCGCGCTGATCCGCCGCATCCGCGTTCTATTCCGATTCATTTCAAAAGGCGCTGCACCTCGACGAGCAATCGCGTCGTGAATTTGGTCGCTCCGCTGACATCGAGATGATGGCCGTCGAAGAAATCGTCATCGTCCAGCCAGTATGTCGCGTCGATGACCTCGACGCCGTATTCCTTTCGCAGCTCATCGAGCAGTTTCGTCGTCGCCGTCCGGCAGGCGGGCGAATACCAGCTGCGAAACTCCGACGACTCCGGCGTGAGGATCAGCACGATGGGGATGTTTTCCCGACGGCAACACGCCAACAGATCGCGCATGGCGCGGGCCGGACCTTCTCCCAGACGAAAATGGCTGAGCGACAGGCTATACTCGCGCGCCACCGCGATGCGGAACGCGCGCTGCCCGGACGTCAGCGTCTGCGGGCAACGGCATCCCCACGGGTCGTGAGGGTAAGGGACCGGCTCATACTCCGAGTCGGGGTGCAACCACGCTGTCAGTTGGTTCGTCAGCGACAACCGATGGACGTGCCACGGCGCGAGGCGGGCCAGCAATCCTTCGCTCGCTTTCCGTCCGGGGCGCGCGAGATAGGGAGCAAGCCGGCGAAACTGATGCACGCTCATCCACTCGGGCTTGACCCATTCCTCCTCGGAAATCAGATGGCGGTGCGGTTGGATGAGCATGGGCGGCAAAAACTCGACCAGCAGCAGGCGCGGCCGAATGCCCTCATCGAGCATATCGCGCAGGTACTCGTATTCGTGCATGGGTCCGGCCGCCGGGATGCCGAAGTTGTAGGCCGCTAGCGACCTGCCATCGGGTCCGGGAAGGCCATCGAGCCGTCCGGCCTGCAAGGCACCGTCCAGGCGCGAACTGCCCAGCGCGACCACCAGCGGTCGATCCACCGCCGCTGCCGCGACTTCCCGCAGGCGCGCCCACTTCAGACGGTACAACGCCTCCCAGGAAATCGGACACCAGCGATCCATAAAGACGTTCATTGCCACAGTCGCCAAGGCGTAAAGAGCCAGCGACCACAACAAAACGCGGCGCGCACCTCGCTTCATGCGCCGAGGCCGGGCGAGGGCGTGGACAGGTTGTCGTCGCGGCTCGGTTGGCGACGAACGATCCGCTGGCCGCCATGCACGAAACAGCGGCCACGCCATCCTTCGGCGCGGATGGCGGGAAGGGGGATTCATCGACGGCCGCGGTTCGGCAGCGGGGGAAGAGGGGGATGCGTTCATCGCGGATCGGCCTCTGGGAAAGGCGACATTCACCGAAGAAGGCGCTGCACCTCGGCAAGCAAACGGGTCGTGAACTTCGTGGCGCCGCTGTCGTTGAGGTGATGTCCGTCCATGAAGTTGTCGTCGTCCTCCACCCACGCCGAGGCGTCAATAATCTCCACGCCGTAGTCCGATCGCAATTCCGCCAGGTAATTCTCAATCGCCGCGCGTGCTTGCGGGGAGTACCAGCCGCGGAACTCGCGCGATTCCGGGGCGAGGACCAGCGCCACGGGAATCTGTTCCTGGCGGCAGAACGTCAGGAGATCGCGCGTCGCCTGCGTTGCTTTGGCGCTGAGCCGGAAACGCTTCAGCGAGGGAATGTACTGGCGGGTGATCTGCCAGCGCCGCGCGCGTTCCTCAGATGTGAGCGGCTCGGGGATACGACATCCCCAGCGGTCGCGCGGGTAGGGATCGCGCCAACCGGCGATCGGGGCCGACCATGGAAACAGAGGCGACGCCGGCAGGACCGAGCGAAACGCATACCACGGGGCCACCCGCGCCGCGATCCAGGCTTCGCCCTTGCGGACAGGGTGGATGAAGTACGGCGCCATGCGCGCGAATTGACGAACGGTCAGCCATTCCGGCTCAAGCCAACTCTCCTCGAACGCCAGCCGCGAGTGCGAATCGTTCAGCAGCGGCGGCAGGATCTCCACCAGAAGCAGGCGCGGCCGAATGCCCTTATCCAGCAACTCGCGCAGATACAAGTATTCGTGAATGTGTCCCGCCTTGGGAACGCCGAAGTTGAAGGCCGCCAGCGGTCGGCCGTCGGGATCGGGCTGGCCGTCGAGCCGTCCCGCCTGAAAATTGCCGTCGGCCCGCGAGCTGCCAAGCATGACCACCAACGGACGCTCCGGCGATTCGGCCGTCAAACGGCACAGGCCCGTCCACTTGGCGCGATACAGGCTTGCAAACATGTTCGGACACCAGCGGTCCATGACGAGGTTGAGCACCAGCGCCGACACGGCGTAAAAGCCCAGCGACCACAGCAGCACCCGTCGCGCGCCGCCTTTCATTCGCCTGGGGCGCGACAGCGCGTAGTTCGTCTGACGGGGACTCGATTGGGTGTCGTCCGTCCCGTCACGGCACCAGGTCTTGAGGAACCGCGACCGGCGACCGCGCGCGGACGGTCGGCGATCCAATCGCGTAGGGTGAGCCGAGTCTTCGAGGCCCACCACACACACGCCGGTGGGCCTCGAAGACTCGACCCACCCTACAATCGAAGCAGCAGACGGAGGCAGGGTCATCGCTCGTCCATTCTCAGAACTGGAAGTAAATGAACGGCTTCTCGTTCAGGGGCGCCATCGTCATGCACACGATCAGCACGAGAACATAGGTGAATGCGATGGCGGGCGAGGGCAACCGGAGACTGAGACGGTCCCACCAGTGGCGCACCGCCGCCACATGGCACATCACGAAACCGGCCACGATGATCCAGAACAGACCGTAGCCGAACGGATGGGCGACGCCGAGTCCCTCGGCCGGCACCCACAGGCGATGGTACATGGCGCGGGCATGGGCGAAGGTTTCGGCGCGGAACAGGACGAACCCCTGGTAGACGCAGAAGAACGTCAGCCCCATGCGCAGGGCCGTGCCGGGGATGCTCCGCAAGCACGCATTCAGGCGCGGCCGGGCGTCGCAGAAGAAACGGAAGGGGCGATTGACCGACAGGGCGATACCGTGGAGCAAGCCCCAAAGGGCGAAGTTCCAGCTCGCTCCGTGCCACAGGCCGCCGAGCGTCATGGTGATCAGGAAATTGCGGGTCGTCTTCCATGTGCCGCCGCGGCTGCCGCCCAGCGGGATGAACAGATAATCGCGCAGCCAGGTCGAGAGCGAGATGTGATCGCGCCGCCAGTAGTCGGCCACGCTGGTGGCGAGGTACGGCATGTTGAAGTTCATGGCCAGCTTGTAACCGAGCATATGCGCCGTGCCCAGTGCCATGTCGGAGTAACCGGAGATGTCGCAGTACACCTGTAACGTGAATGCGAGCAGGGCCAGCCAGTTGGCCATTGTGCCGAACGCCAACGGGTTGGCGAAAACCGGCTCGGCGTAATGGGCGAGTTGATCGGCGACAAGCCATTTCTTCATCAGGCCGAGCAGGAAATACTCGGCGCCGAGTTGAAAGCGCGCCCAACTCCAGCGCTTGGCACGGCGGATCTGCGGCAGGAAATCCTTGGCCCGGACGATGGGTCCGGCGATCAGGTGCGGGAAGAACAGGACGAAAAAGAGCAGATGCGCCGGATTGCGTTCGGCGGGCACGCGGCGGCGGAACACATCGACGGTGTAGTTGATCGCCTCGAAGGTGTAGAAGGAAATGCCGACCGGCAGGATCACTTTCAGGATGGGGATCGAGGAGGAGACGCCGGCCGCGTGCAGTGCGTCTTGCAGCGATGCGAGGAAGAAGTTCATGTACTTGAAATAACAAAGCAGGCCGAGGTTGGCGGTCAAACTCAAACCGAGAAGGAGGCGGCGCAACCCCGCGCGGCTCGATGCTTCCAATCCCAGACCGATGAGGTAATCGAGCAGCGTGGAGCCGATGATGAGCAGGGCGAGCTTGCGGTTCCACGAGGCGTAGAAGTGGTAACTGGCCAACAACAGCCACCAGATGCGCATTTCATCGCCGGTGAGGGTGAAGGTTCGCCGCCGCGGTAGGGGGATGTTCAGTCGCAGACGCCGCCAGGGCACGAGCCAGTAAACAGCGAAGACCAGGGCGAAGAACTGGGCGAAGTTCCACGAACAAAACAGCATGGCACGAAGTCCTCGGCCTCTGGGACGTGGCGATGGCGATGGAATCTGCCTCGAAGGGGACAAACGCGAGGTGCGCGGCAAAGTGTAATCAACAGCGGGAAGGGATCAAGCCCAAGAGATGACAAAGAGAGCTTGCGAGTTGAAGTATCCCGGAGCGCCAGCGACGGGCTGCTCGGCCCGTCGCTGGCGCTCCGGGATACTTCAACTTGTCATTGCGCTCCGTGAGCCACGGAAGCAGTAATTCACGGCCGAGGTGCTGCGTGTAGACAGGGGCGGCGGGTGGGGCCATGTGGGTAAGATCGTGAAACTCATCGTCGCCCACCCATTCCCGCGTATCGAAGATCGGCACCTGATATTCGCTCCTCAGTCGCGTCAGGTAGGCGTTGACCTGCTCGCGGACAGCGGGGGTGTACCAGCCGCGCAGTTCGCTGTGTTCGGGCATGAGAATCAGCGCCGCCTTGATGTTCCGGCGCCGGCATTCGTCCAGGATCTCGCGCGTGGCGCGGTCGGCGGTTTCGCTGATCGAGAAATTGTCGAGGCACGGTTTCGTCTGTTGCTTGACGCCGGCGATACGGGCGCGGAAGTCCTCCGCGGTGCCGTGCGCCAGCCACGGTCGCCAGCCGGTCAGCTCGCCTCCCTCCCAGAAAGCGAATCGCTGCTCGCGCCAGCGCTGATCGGGTGAAAGCAGGGGAGGGACCAAACGGGCGAGGAGATTGGACCGAAAGCCGATGACCGGCACCAGCACCTCCGTCGCCAGCTTGCCAAGTGCCGTTTCGCGGTCGGTGAAGTAACGGGCTACGACCGAGAGATCCTCGGGACGCAGATCCTGCTGCATGATGTGGAACTCATCGAGCCAGTAGCCCTGCTGCGGCCAGTAGGGCGGCCAAACCTCGATGAGCAGCCACTTGGGACGATGACCAGCCGCGAGCAGACGGCGCAGCGTCATCAACTCGCGGACCGGCCCGGCACCCAGCAGCGAGAAATTGAAGACGCGCGGCTCCGGCCCGGCGTTCGCGGGCCATGCCGGCAGCGACGGCGGACAAATGCCGCTGAGCGTGCGCGAACTCCCGAGGATCAAAAACAAGGGCCGATCCGGCGCCGCCTCGGCCTGTTCGCGCAGCCGAATGAATCGATAGCCATATTCCGGATCGCGTATCTCCGGATGACTTCGCCCCACGACGTAGGCCAGCACCCCTTGGGCGGCGAGAAAGGCCAGCACGCCCCATACGAGCGTGGCCTTGGCTCGGCCGTTGGCACGGGACTGACAGTCCGCCAGGCACGGTTGCTCGGCGATCACGTTGCGGCCCTCAAAACTGGAAGTAGATGAACGCCTTGCCGCCGTGCGGAGCCAGCACCAGCGCGACCATCAGCACGGCCGCGTAACTGACGCCCAACACCGATGCCGGCAAACGCCAGTTCCATCTCTGCCATAGACCGAAGTGCCGCACCAGATGCGCGGCCGCCACCACGGCGATCGTCAGCCAGAAACCCACGACCGGCAAGGGCGGCCCACTCAGACCATCCGAGGATTGGAACAGACGCCGGAACATTACTCCGGCCGTGGCGAAATCGGCGGAGCGGAAAACCACCAAACTCAGACAGAACGTCGTGAAGGTCAAGGCCACGCGCAGCACGGTTCCCGAAGGCGAGCGCAGCGCGCCGTCGAGCCGAGGTCGAGCGCGGCAGAAGTCGCGGAAGAGGCGATGAATGATCATGTATAGCCCTTGCACGACGCCCCATCCGACGTAGGGCCAGTGCGCGCCGTGCCACAGTCCGCACAGGGCCATCGTGACGAACATGTTGCGGTTCGCCTTCCACGCGCCGCCGCGACTGCCGCCCAGAGGGATGAACAGATAATCGCGCAGCCAACTCGACAGCGACATGTGCCAGCGTCGCCAAAAATCGGCGACGTTGACGGCCACAAACGGCATGTCGAAGTTCTGCGCCAGTTTGTAGCCGAGCATATGCGCGGTGCCGATGGCCATGTCCGAGTAGCCGGAGAAATCGCAATAGACCTGCAACGCATAGGCGACCACGGCGATCCAGACGACCCCGCTTTGGTAGTGGCCCGGATCGGCGTACACCGGATCGGCGAACCAGGCCATGCGGTCGGCGATGACCACTTTCTTGAACAGACCCATCAGCACAAATTGCAATCCCAAATGGAGACGATACCAATTCCAGCGTTTCGGCTGTCGAATCTGCGGCAGGAAGTCGCGCGCCCGCACGATCGGCCCGGCGACGAGGTGCGGAAAGAACAGGATGAACAGCATGAAGTTTCCCAGGTCGCGCTCGGCGGGAATGCGGCGGCGGTAGACATCGACGGTGTAATTGATGGCCTCGAAGGTGTAGAACGAGATGCCGACCGGCACGAGGACCGAAAGGCTGCGGAACCAGGTTGGCGAGCCGGTCGCGATCAAGAGTTCATCCAGCGACAGCAAAAAAAAGTTGGCGTACTTGAAGTAACACAACAGGCCAAGGTTCGCGACGAGGCTCACTCCAAGCAGCAGCTTGCGCCAGCGCGGCGACGTGCTTCGATCCATGCCCAAGGCGAGCAGGTAATCGAGGACGGTGGAGGCGCTGATGAGCAAGGCCAGCCGCCGGTTCCAGCAGGCGTAGAAATAGAAGCTGGCGATCAGCAGCATCCAGACGCGGCCGCGACGCCAGGGGAGCAGCCAATATGCCGCGAACACGATCGTGAAAAACAGCAGAAACTCCGGCGAGCAGAAAAGCACGGCACCTCCCCCGATAGGACGACACGATCGCTGTGGCGCTTTTAGCGGATTTATCGGATTTACCGCCGTGGGAAATGAGGGAAAAGCATATCCTTACTAGCCCGGATCGCCAGCGACGGGCCGAAACGCCCGTCGCTGGCGATCCGGGCTAGTAAATCGCAACAACATGCGATCGTGCCAAAACGCTTGACTTTGCCTTTCTTCTCAAGTCTCATCAAATAAGGACGAGGCACCCAGGCATGCGGCCTTTCTCGTGTTCATGAGTTCATGTCTTGCGGAAAGATGGAGAAGGATCGGCAAAGCTGTGAGTGTGCATCACCAAGCGAGTACCCGTCTCATGGATCATCAGGACAAGGCGATCCGGCGCTTCCGACTGCACATCGCGACGCGGCTGTTTCTCAAATATGCAGTGCCGTTGGCGACGGCATGGGGTTTCGCGTGGGGCATCGCGGTGCTGACCCTGCGCGCCGCGGTGGGCGTCGAGCGGCTGCCGCTCTTGTGGGGACTGCTGGGCCTGGCTGTTTGCGCCGCGCTAGCGGGGATACGGACGCGTCGGCGCATGCCGGCGGCGAGCGCGATCCGCGCCCTGCTCGACGAGCAGAGCGGTTGCGGCGGACTGCTGATGGCCGGCGCGGAGCAGGAACTGGGCGGCTGGCGGCAACGGCTCCCTGCCCTGCGACTGCCGCGCATCCAGTGGGACGGTCGCCGCTCCGCGACGTTGCTGGCGGTCGCCGACGGGTTCGTGTTGCTCACCTTCCTGGCACCGCAGGGACTGGCGGACTTGACCTCCAACTCGCCGTTGGATGTCGATCGGGAGATCACGCGCCTGGTCGAACAGGTTGCGCTGCTGAAGGGCGAGTCGATCCTTGACCCGGAGCGGGCGGAGATGCTCAAGGAGAAGCTCGCCGAGGTGCGCGAGCAATCTTCGGGCAAGGAACCGGCCCGCACGCTCGAAGCCCTGGATCATCTGTGCAACCTGACCGGGGAGGCGGCGCGTTCAGCGGCCGAGGACCGCACGCGCCGCAGCGAACATCTCAGCGAGGCGGAAGCGTTGGCGGACGTGTTGAGCAAGAGCGCCGACATGCTCAGTCCCCGAATGAAGATGGAAGTGATGGCCGAACTGGCGGGGCTGATGGACAAGGGCGGACTGGATTTGAAGCAGCTCGCCGAATCCATCGGTCCCGATTTGGTGAAGGCGATGCGAGACAAACGCATCGACTCTGAGCAGTTGAAAAAGTTGGCTTCGACACTGCAAGGCAACAAGATCGACCTGGAGAAGCAGGTCGAGAAGTTGCACAAGGCCGGTCTCATCGACGCCGAACTGCTGGCGAAGTGTCAGCGCGCCGGAGATTGCGACAGTGAGCATTTGCGGGCGTTCTTGCAGAAGCATCGAGGCGAAGGCGGGATTAGCCGCGGACCGGGCGCAGCTCCGATGACGTGGGGCAAGCCGGGTTCGGAGGAGGGATTCAAATTCAAGGAGGAGGTGTTGCCGCCGGGCGCGCTAGCCTCGCTCAAGAGCAGTCCCACCAACATACCCGGCGGACGCGCGGGGCAGATAGTCCACCACAAGACCGGCGCTCTCGCCGAATCCGGGGCGCTGAGCGGAGCCAAGGCGGGCAGCGGCTCGGCCACCAGCGACGTGATCCTACCGCGCCATCGCGCGGCCGTCGAACGCTACTTTCAGCGCTAATCGGAATCGTTTCATCGTAGGGTGGGCCGACGAAGGAGGCCCGCCAGGCTGGCGTGGTGGGG
>DATBGU010000346.1:0-18145 GCA_036557825.1 Gemmataceae bacterium | reverse complement strand
TTACATGCAGAACGTGCCGATCCAGAGCAATGCTACGCTGCCGGCGGTGTACAACTCGCGCGGCAAGACGCAACCTTACGCCGGTCTGACACAGGTTCCGCAGGTTCCGCCAGCGCCAGCAGCCGGAGTACCCCAGGCTCTGGCGGGCACTGACGCGGTGGCAGGCAGCCCCGTGCTCAATCAGCAGGTAAACGCCGCCGGAGCGCCGACCGCGATCGTCATCCCGGCCGGGCAGATCACGCACAGTTTCGGCATGACGAACTTCCCACTGCCGGCCAGCACCCATTACGACTGGCTCGTCCACCTCGATCGTCTGCCCATCAGCCCGATGGAGTTGCTGCACGTCTCGGCGTACCAGCCGTATCAACTGACGCAGCGGTTCATGCTCGGCGCCGATACCACTGCGGCCAACATGTTCGGCCACTACGCGCCGTGGCTGGATGGTCCTTATCCTGGACCAATCGCCACGCTGGCATGTCCTTGGTGGTTCGATAACACGCTGGCGGCCGGACAATCGCATAGGCTCTATCGTCTGTTCGAGTTTTTCGAGAGTAATGATTGGTTCACCGGCGTCAACGGCCTGGGGCGCATTCCCGGCAAGGTGAACATCAACACCATCTGGGATGCGGAAATCCTGCAAGCGCTCCTCGACGCCAACCCCAGCCTGGGCATCCCCGTCAATGCCCCGAACAACCCGACGAATGCGATGGACCCGGTCGCCAACATCTTTGCCAACCTGCTGGCGTCTCGCTCGCCCGGCGGAACACCCGGAGCAACCGGCGTGACGGGAGCCACGGATCGGCCCTTCTTGCCTCTGAGCGTGGGCTTCAACGCGCCGGGTGGACCACAGTTCCCCACGCTGGGCACAAGCGTGTCTACCGATACGTTGCTGCGAATGTCTCCCACGAATTTGCAGTTGCTGTTCCAGAACCCGGCCGATACCTCGGCAGTCCACCCGTACTTGCAGACGCAGCTGCTGACGAAGCTGTACAACAACGTGACGACGCGCAGCAACACGTTCGCCGTGTTTCTCACGGTCGGCTTCTTCCAGGTGACGGGCACCGTCGCGGGTTCGACCGTTCCTCAACTCGGCGCCGAGATTGGCCGCAGCGAAGGCCGGCAAGTGCGGCACCGCATGTTCGCCATCGTGGACCGCACCAACCTGTCGGCGTTCTCGACCACGTCGAGCACGGCGGTTGCCGCCCCGACAATCAACGCCACCCCCGCCGCGGCTTTCGGCAATGCGATGATTACACTAAATGGAGCGAGTCCGCTGATCGGTGTCGGTACTTCGCTGGTAATTGAGCCAGGCACCGCCAACGAGGAAACTGTTGTCGTCCAGGCTGTAGCCCCCCAAGCGGGGCCACCGCCGACGACGCAGATCACAGCCAATTTCCTCAAGCAGCATCCCAATCCGGCGATAACAGGGAACCCAAGCGGAACGTACTCGGTCATCATCCGCGGCAACCCTGGCCCACAGACGACGCCCTACGATCCACGAAACGATCCGGCGGTGGTGCCGTATTTCAGCATCATCGACTGATGGGCGCGATCGTTCGCGTGCTATCTCAAAACAAGCCCGGAGGGCCAGCGACGGGGTGAACCGTCGCTGGCACTCCGGGCTTGTCGTTTTTGACTTGACTTACTTGCGACGAATGCGTGCCTGCGCCAGAAGGGCCATCGCCGTCGGATCGCCGGGCACGAGGATCAGCGCTTCCTCGAAGTAGCGGATGGCGTCCTGCTGGCGGTTGGCCTGCAAGGCGAGGCGGCCCTGCTGCATCGCTCGCCCGTACTTCGCCTGTCCCAGACCACGCAGCGCCCGCGCGTCGTTCGGCGCGATTTGCAACGCCTCCTTGTAAATCCCAATCGCCTCGGCGTACTGGAGCTTTTGCAGGGCGACCGCGCCGCGCGCGATCAGGGCGTCAAACGCCGCACGCTGGCGCGCCCCCGCGGCGACGGCGGCGCGGGCGTCGGCCAACCCTTGCAGAGCGTTGGCGTCGCCGGGTATCACACGCAACGCCTCCTGATAATTGCGGATGGCGGCGGCGACTCGCCCATTCTCCAGGTCCAGCCCGGCCTGCGTCATGTAGCGCTGATAGGCGACGAGGGCGGCGCGGCGATCGGTGGCGGCGGTGGCGGCCTGTTCGGCGCGGGCCGACGCCGTCGGATCGCCGGGCAGCGCCTGGGCGGCCTGCGTGTACAGACGATTGGCCTCCTCAAAGCGCTGCTGCGTCATCGCCGCGTCGGCCCGCGCCATCAATCGACTGTACTCGGCCTGGGCGGAATCGGCGTCCAGCTTCGCCGTGCGCAGCAACTTCTGGGTGTTCTTGTCGTCGGGAAACAGCTTCAACGCTTCCTTCAGAAGCGGAATCGCCTGATCCGGGCGCTTCGCTTTCAACGCGGCCTGCGCTTGCTGCATCAGGTCGGCGTAGGCGTCCTGGCGCTTGGCGAGATCGGCGCCGGCGGCGAGGCGATTTTGAGCGGTCTTCAAGTTGAGCGCCGCCGTTTGATCGTCGGGCAGGATTTTCAGCGCGGCCTGGAATTCACGCACGGCTTCGTCGAAGCGCTGCGCGGTCATGGCGGCCCGGCCGGCGTCGAGGTGGTTCTGGTAGTCGGCCAACTTCTTCTTCTCGCCGGCATCGGCGTCCGCGGCGGCCAGCGCGTCCTCAAGCGCCTTGCCCACGTCGGCGTTGTCGGGAGCGAGATCCTTGGCAATCTTGAAGGCGCGAACGGCGGCGGCGTACTCCTTCTTGCCCATCGACGTCTTGCCCTGTTCCAGAAGCCGGGCGATCTCGGTTTCGCGCTTCTGCCGTTCTTCCTTGTCGTGCGTCTGTACCGCCTCGGCGGCGAGGGCCGACGTCTTGGCGGCGGTCAGGCCGCTCTTGGCGTCGGCGTCGTCGGGGCGCAATTTGAGAGCTTCCTGGTACGCTTTCTCCGCCTCGGCGTAGTGCTTTTTCGTCAGGGCGTCCTCGGCCTGCCGCATCAGGCGGGCGAAGGCGAGCGCTTGCTTCTCTTGCTCCAGCTGACGCCGTTCCTCGTCGATCTTCTTGCGCTCCTCGGCCAGGCGGTCGTCTTCGCCCTTTCGCTTGTCCTCGCCTTCGTTGCTCGCCGTTTTCGGTTCCTCAGCTGGCGGGAGTGACGGCAGCACCGACGGACGGGGCTGCGCGAGGTACACACCCGCGACGGTCATGCCGCCGAGGATGAAGACGCCGGCGAACAGGGCCGGCACCCAGACCGGCACCCGTGTGGAGGGGCGCAAGTTCGACGCATCCTCCAGCGTCTGGGGAGGCAGCGGAGGCGGGGCGGTGGAAGTGGTGGCATTGACGGCGGCGGGCGTCGTGAACGAGGCACCGCACTGCGGACAGCGGACTTTTTTGTTCTCCGGCAGCGGCCGGGAGGACCGCAGGCCCGAATGACAGTATGGGCAGGCGACGACGTGGGAAGACATGGGCTATCCCCTTGAGACGAATTGGACCGCGCCTCGGACAAGAATGAGATTGTCCCACATCGCGGGCGGCAAGGTCAAGAACTCGTCCCGACTTTGACGGCGATGCGTTTCGGTGAGGACAAAGCCGGCGCAACCGCCGCCGTCCGCGCGGGCGGCAATCTTAACGGGATTGACGCAGTTGCGTCAGGCGGCAAAAGCCGCTGAAAATGAGGCAAAAAAACGAGGCGTCGCCTCGACTTCGGTTGATTGCGTCGTCGAGCGAACCTACCGTAGAAGAGAAGCACGGCCCATTCGGCCGTCGCAGCCCGGAGCAGGGGCGGCACCCCGTCGGCAGCCAACGGCGTCGATCGATCGTCCGAACCGGAGGGGACCGCTGGACCCTGGACCTTGAACGGGTTGTTCGTCGAGGGGCAACGCGCTCGCGTTGCGGCGATCAACCGCGTGCTCTTGGCGTCGGTGGAAAACTCCGGCCGCCGCGCTGTTCCGGTGGAGGAATGAAATCATGTTGATGCGAAAACTTGCCATCGCGGGCTTGCTGGGCGCGTTGGCGGCGTCGGTCGGGTGTAGTTGCTGTCATAAACGAGTGGCCGCCTGTCCTCCGCCCTGCGGCGTGCCGGGCGGGCCGGTAGCCGTGCCGGCTGGCCCACCCGCTCCGGCGCCCGTGTCGGCCGGATTCGCGCCCGCCGCGCCGTGCCCCACTTGCAACGGACATTGAACGCGAATCTCCGGGCCGGGGTCCGCCGCGGATCCCGGCTGTCCCTTCCTATCGACCCATTCGCAATGGGATCTTTCGGGCGGAGGACCGGACTTCGCCCGATAAAAGAAGTCGGGGGTCCGTCTCGCCCGCAATTCGGGTGCGCACGTCTTGCTCGGCGCGATCGGCGCGCCTGCTTCAGCTAGCGCCGCTCGCAGCCTTTCTCAAGCGATAGCGAATAATCAGAGGTCGGCCGTAGGGGGTTTGTTGCTTCTCGTTTGGGGTGGCGCATACTCGCAACGGTGAATTGCGTTCGCCGTCGCCCCGGCGTCTCGCAAGGTGCCGCCGTGCCGAACCGCTCGCCGGCCCTCACCTTTACCCCGACCCGCCATGGCGACCTTTGGTCGTCCGGCCGACGGTCCGCCTGTCCTCCAGGACGGTGGCGTCCGACCCTACTGTGGCCGAACATTCCCAGGAAGAGAGGAATCCCTCCCATGCGCTTTCGTTCCCTGTTGCTCCCCCTGGCCTTCGCGGTGCTTGGACTGGCAGCCGGTTGTCACCATCGCCACTGTTGCTGGCGCGGCTGCTGTTCTCCGTGCTGCTCGCCGTGCGACTCCTGTTGCTGCGGTTACCCTCCGTCGGCCGGCGTGGTGCCGCCGCTGGCCCCGTCGCCGGTGCCAATCGCGGCCCCACTGCAAACTCCGCAAATGCCCTTGGTTGGTGCGCGCTAAGAAGTGGATTGCAAGGAACGTCCCTGGCGGGAACACGGGTGCGGACGTTAGGCCATGGACCGATAGGTCACGGGATTGCACCCAAACCCGGCATGACGCCGGCGCTCTCCCGATTCTCCTAAAGGGCACCGCCAGTGGCCCGCCAGGGACATTTGAAAAGCCTAACGGCTTCGACTCCACCAATCAAGACGATCCGCGTCTCTCTCCGAGGATCGGACCGGGGACCGCATCGTTTTCCGGAAAAACTGCTCTTGTCGTACGCGGCGGGATGAGGTAATGTCCGCCCCCTAAGCTTTGCCCACGCTTCCAAGTCAAGTCGCTGTGCCTGATACTCGCCCGCATCGCATCCCAATTCGGGGATTGGTATCGCCCGGCCGATGCCCACGGCCACGATCCGCGATCTTTAAGTCAACCGCTCGATTGGCCTCTCCGAACGTCCTGGCCCGCATTTTCCCGCGTCGCCATCGCAAGTCGGCGCACCCAAACTTCCTACCCGCGTCGGGGAGTGACTGCCCACTCCGCGCGGCGTGGTCCTTCAACCACTCGGAAACGGAGGAGCCGTGCCATGTTCGATTCGTTGTGGCGAACGCTGCGGAAGAACTACCTTGGCCCATCCGGAGGAGAAAAGCTCTCGACGGAGCGACATGTTTCCTCCCGTCCGCAACTCGAAGTGCTGGAGGACCGCGTGATGCCAACCGGATGGCCCGGCATGGTTCCCCCGATTGCCCCTCCCGCCCCTCCGCCGCCGGCGATCGCGCCCCCCGGATCGTATAGCAATCTGCAACCAATCACTACCCCGCCGGCCGGAAGCGCGAATCATATGATGGTTTCGGTGGTGGAAAACTCCCCGGAATCCATCTTCAACATGGATCTCGTCTTCGCCGAGATGAGCGGCCTTCAGCATGAGACCGGCTTGCAATTCTCATTGTTGGGCAACACCAACACCGGCCTGGTGACGGCAGACCTCTCGGAGGCGGATCTCACCCTTCAGTACGCGCCGGGGCATTATGGAGCCTCGACCGTCACGGTGGGCGCAACCGACGCCGACGGCGTATGCATGCAGGAGAGCATCCTGGTGATGGTGGCCCCCTTGGTCCAAACGAGCGTGGGGACTCCGCCGCCGCCGACCGGCACGATGGCGCCCCCGAGCACCGGCGCATTGGTCTAACGCTGTCCGCGCCGCCCGTGGAAGCGGTTTCCCTCCGTGGGGCAGGCTGGACGCCTGCCCCACGGAGGTTTTGAAACTTCGTCTGTATCGTTTCGTCGCGAAACGCCGCGAAACGGGTGGCTGGGAAACGGGGAAGACGCGATTCTCCTCTATCCGCCGTCCAGATGCTTGACCGGCGTCCTTCGGTACAGGACAATAACGACCATCACGTCGCCCGCCCCGTTTCTCTTCTTGAGCAAACTTCTTCAATGTCGAGGAAGATGGCGACCTGCTCGTTATTCGAGTGGGTGTGCCCGCGCCTGGGTTGTTCGGATTCCGCATGGAAAAAGGAACCGCGCTGCCGGCCATCCTCTGGGGCCACCGATGAAGGAAACCCTCCCCGAAGAGTTGCTGCAACAGGCCCGTCAGGGCGACCGGGAAGCGTTGGGCCGGTTACTGGAGTCTCAGCGGGCGGCCCTGCATCGGCTGGCCGAACGTCAACTCCGCGGCCCGATCGCGGTGCGCGTGGACGCCTCGGACATTATCCAGCAGACGTTCCTGGAAGCGCATCGCAGTTTCCCACAGTTCGCTGGACTCGATGCGCGGGAACTGTCCGCCTGGCTGCAGATCATTCTCGATCACAAAGTCGCCGGCGCCATTCGCGATCACACCCTTTTGCAAAAGCGCAACGTGCATCGGGACCGATCCATGGACGATTCCCACGGCGGCGCGGTGCCTCTGAAACAGCAACTCGATGCCGGCCTCTCCTCTCCCAGCCAGAAGGCCATCCGGGGCGAGGAAGCGGAACGACTGCTTGAGGCGCTCACCGTGCTGCCCGACGATCAGCGCGAGGCGGTGCGACTGCGCCATCTGGAAGGCTGGGCGCTGGCCGACATCGCCCGCCATATGAGCCGCAGCCCGGCCGCCACCGCCGGTCTGATCAAACGGGGCATGCAAACGCTGCGTCGCCGGCTGCACGGGGAATAGCGAACCATGACGCCATCCTACTCCTCCGACTCCTCGCAGCAGAGCTTGCTGGAGCAAGTCCTGGAGGATTACATGCAGCGCCTGGATCGCGGTGAGGTTGTCGATCGAGAGCAACTCCTCGCCCGCCACCCCGAATTGGCCGACGAACTGCGGTCGTACTTCGCCGGCAGCGACGAGATGGAGCGGCTCGGCCAGCCGGTTCGGAGTGGTCCGCCCGTGTCGCCTTCCTCCCATACCATTCCGGACGCATCCAGACTCGATGGAACCGCGCTCGCCGGGAAGATCCTCCGCCTCGGCGATTACGAGTTGCTGGAACAGATCGGTCAGGGCGGCATGGGGATCATTTACCGGGCCAGGCAGCTCAGCCTTCAGCGCCTTGTCGCCGTCAAGATGATCCGCCCCGACCGCCTCACCACGGCGGCCGATGCGCTCCGATTCCGCAGCGAGGCGGAGGCGGGGGCCGGCCTGGACCACCCGAACATCGCGCCGATCTACGAGGTTGGCGAGCACGACGGGAAGCACTACTTCAGCATGAAGCTGATCGAGGGAGGCAGCCTGGCGGCGCACCTGCCGCGTCTGCGGTCGGACCTGCGGTCGGGAGTGGCTCTGGTGGCGACGGTGGCCCGCGCCGTCCATCACGCCCACCAGCGCGGGCTTCTGCACCGCGACCTGAAGCCGGCCAACATCCTGCTCGACGAGCAGGGCCAGCCTCACGTCACCGATTTTGGCCTGGCCAAGCGTCTGGCACCGAAACGCGGGGAAGAGAGCCTGACGCAGCAGGGGATGATTGTCGGCACGCCCAGCTACATGGCCCCGGAGCAAGCCGGCGCGGACGGAGCGGTGAGCACGGCCGCCGATGTTTACAGCCTGGGTGCCATCCTCTACGAATTGCTTGTCGGACAGCCGCCGTTCCGCGCTGCCACCCCCCTGGAGACGCTCGTGTTGCTGCGCGAGCGCGAGCCGGCCTCGCCGCGCAGTCTCAATCGGCGCGTGAACCGCGACCTGGAAACGATCTGCCTGAAGTGCCTGCACAAGCAGTCGCAGCAGCGCTACGCCAGCGCCCTGGCTCTGGCCGAAGATCTGGAACGCTGGTTGAACGGAGAACCGATTCAGGCGCGCCCGGCCGGTCTCTGCAAACGCGCGGTCAAATGGGCGCGGCGGCGGCCGGTTCTGGCCTCCCTGATCGGCCTGCTCGTGCTCGTCTTCTTCGTTGGCTTCGCTGGGGTGAGCTGGCAATGGCGGCGGGCCGAGGGAGAGTCCCAGAGGGCAGCCGACCGGACTGCGGCCGAGCAGCGGACGGCCCACGCCCGTGCCGTCGCCCTGGCTTACTCGGAGTGGCGCGCGGGCAACGCCGGCCGAGCCGAACAGCTGCTGGCCGAGTGCCGCTCCGAACTGCGCGGCTGGGAGTGGCACTACCTCCAGCGGCTCTTCCAGGTCCATCAGCTTGCCACCCTGGACGGTCATGCCGCTGAAGTGCTGGCCGTGGCCTTCAACCCCGACGGTTCGCGCTTCGCCTCGGCCGACGCCGATGGGGTTGTCAAGGTCTGGGTCCGGCGGGCCTTGCGCGAGATTTTCACCCTGCGCGGCCACACGGCCGCGGTCACGACCGTGGTCTTCAGTTCCGACGGCCGGCGCCTGGCCAGCGGCAGCGCCGACGGTATGGTGCGCGTCTGGGACGCGGTCCGCGGCGAGATGGTCGTTGAGTGGCGAGCGCACACGGCAGTTACGGGATTGGCCTTCGACCCCTCGCGTGGGCGCCTGGCCTCGACGGGGAAGGGGAAACGATCTCCCGATGGCGAATTGAAACTCTGGGACGCGACCACGGGAAAGGCCCTCGACGGCAGGACGTGGGGAAACGTTCTCACGGCGGTGGCATTCAGCCACGACGGCCGGCACCTATACACCTCCTGTGCTGGAGCTCCAGTCGATCGCGATCCTCGCAATCCGCAGCCTTTAATCCCCGATAGCAATGTTCTCTACTGGGACACGGCCGATCTCGATGCCATCCCTAGCGCGTTCAAAGGCCAGTCCTTTCGGAAAGGCCCGTGGACGAGTGTGGCCCTCAGTGCCGACGCCCAGTGGCTCGCCGCCGGCACTGAGGGCGGGGTCGTCCGCTTGTGGGGGGTGTGGGGGGGCCGGTCAACCACCCAGGAATTCCTCACCCCGACCCAGACCGGAGTGACGGGACTCGCCTTCGCGGGACAGAACGGCCGATTCCTCGCCGCGGCCACGGCTGACAATTGTATCCAGGGGTGGTTCACTCTGAGCGGCATGCCCGCTTTCACCCTGCGCGGGCATCGCCGCTCGGTAACCTCGGTGGCCTGCAGCACGGATCCGGGCGGCCAGTGCCTGCTTTCGGGGAGCCGCGACCGGACGGTGAGGTTATGGGACATCAGCCGCCTCGAGGACGATGTGACTCTGAGGCCCGCGAACAAGGGAGTCACGAGCATTGGCTTCAGTCCCGATGGTGCGTGGCTCGCCTCGGCCACTCAAGACAAAGTTCTGAAAGTCATCAACCTGGCGACCGGGAAACCCGTTGTTACCCTGAAGCGCCTCCCCGCCGTCTTGAATGGTTTGGCCTTCCGCCCCGTCGGCAACGAGGAAACCACTCCGACCCTGCTCGCCTCGGCTGGGGAAGACGGGATGGTACGCCTCTGGGAGGTGCCGGCCGGCCGGGAGAAACACTGTCTGTGCGGTCACGTCGGACCCGTTCACGCCGTCGCCTTCCGGCCGGACGGAGACTGCCTCGCCTCCGCCGGGGACGACGGAACGATCCGCGTTTGGGGAGCGACGTCCGGCCGCGAGCGGTTCTGCCTGCGCGGTCACGACGGTCCCGTTCGCGCCATTGCTTTCAGTCCGGACGGCCGTCGCCTCGCCTCGGCGGGCGACGACGGAACCGTTAGGCTATGGACGGGAGCCGACGGGCAGGAGTTGCTCATGCTCGGCGACCACGGCGATCCGGTGTATGCGGTGGGCTTCAGCCTGGACGGCTGCTATTTGGCGACGGGCGGTCGAGACGAAGCTGTTCGGATCTGGGATGCGGCGACGGGGAATTCGGTTCGGACTCTTCAGGGCCACGCGGGGACGGTGCGCGCTCTCGCCTACGCTCCAGGAGGCCGGCTGGCGACCGCAGGCGACGACATGTCCGTGAGGCTGTGGGACGCGGCCGGACACGAATTGCTGGCTCTGCGAGGGCACAGAGACGTCGTTCGCGCTCTGGCCTTCAGCCCCGACGGACACAAGCTGGCCTCGTGCAGTGAGGACCGGACGATCAAGATCTGGGACGGAACCCCCACCATTCCGAATGACGAAGGATGAAGGCTGAATGCCTTCAATTCATCATTCATTCCTCGTTCCCGCCGTTCTCGTCGGATGGGACGCAGAGTTTCCCGATAGCAAGAAATGCGTCGCTTGGATAGGCCCGAGCCGGACCCAGCGGGGGGAACGCCATGAACGCCTGCCCTGTACCCGAACAACTCCGGCAGCTGCTGGCCAAAGCAATAAGCGGTGCCGAGCGCGAGCAGATCGAGAACCACGTCGAAAACTGCGCCGCTTGCCAGGAAATGCTGGCAAAACTGAGCGACAGCCTCACCCCGGAAGAGCAGCAGACGAGAGATGGCGGCCAAAGATGGTCGCGGCATGATCCGGACAGCGGCTTCCTGCGCCCGTTCCAGCAGGAGGCGATGGACACGACGACCGGCGGTGAGGGGGAAAACGAGCCGAAGACGGCGCCCTCGCCAAAGGAGGCAGCCGCGACATCCACAGGGGACTGGCCGCGAGTGCCGGGCTACGAGCTGCTGGGCGTGTTGGGCCGCGGCGGCATGGGCGTCGTCTACAAGGCCCGGCAGGTGAACGCCGACCGCCTGGTCGCCCTCAAGATGATCTTGGCCGGCACCCACGCCGGTCCCGCCGAGTTGGCCCGCTTCCGCACCGAGGCGGAAACGATTGCCCGCCTGCAACACCCCCACGTCGTCCAGGTCTTCGAGGTCGGCGAACACCAGGGCTTGCCCTTCTTCTCGCTGGAGTTCTGCCCCGGCGGCAGCCTGAAGGACAAGTTGGGGGGCACGCCACTGACGCCCCGCGAGGCCGTCGTCCTGGTGGCGAAGCTGGCGCGGGCGGTGCAGGCGGCCCACGCGGCGCAGGTGCTCCACCGCGACCTCAAGCCGGGCAACGTGCTATTGGCCGCCGACGATACGCCCAAAGTCACCGACTTTGGCCTGGCCAAGAAGTTGGACACTCAGGGAGTCACCATCTCCGGCGACATTATGGGAACGCCCAGTTATATGGCGCCGGAGCAGGCGAACGGCCAGAGCAGGGAGGTGGGGCCGGCGGCGGACGTGTACGCTCTGGGGGCCATCCTGTATGAGTGCCTGACGGGCCGGCCTCCGTTCAAGGCGGCGACGGCCTTGGACACGCTGAGTCAGGTCGTGTCCAAGGAGCCGGTGCTGCCGCGGCAGTTAAACGCGCAGGTGCCCCGCGATCTGGAGACGGTCTGCCTGAAGTGCCTGCACAAGGAGGCGTCCAAGCGTTACGCCAGTGCAGCCGAGTTGGCCGACGACCTGGGTCGCTTCCAGACTGGGGAGCCGATCCTCGCGCGGCCGGTGGGAAAACTGGAGCGTGGCGTGAAGTGGGTGCGGCGGAAGCCCGCCCTGGCGGCTCTGTCCGCTTTGCTCGTGCTTGTCTTCTTCACAGGCTTCGCTGGCGTGAGCTGGCAATGGCGGCGGGCCGAAGGAGAGTACCAGAGGGCGGCTGGGCTGACCCTAGCGGAGCAGCGGACGGCCTACGGCCGCGCCGCCTCCCTGGCTTATGACGAGTGGCGTGCCGGCAATGCCGGCCTGGCCGAACAGCTGCTGGCCGAGTGCCGCCCCGAGTTGCGCGGCTGGGAGTGGCACTACCTCCGGCGACTTTTCCAGGGCCGGCAGCTAGCCACCCTGGACGGCCATGCTGGTGAGGTGCTGGCGGTCGCCTTTAGCCCCGACGGCTCGCGTTTTGCTTCGGCCGGTGCCGAGGGAAACATCAAGGTCTGGGACCGGCAGAACTTGCAGGAGATTTTTACTCTGCGCGGCCATGCGGCCGCCGTCACGACCGTGGTCTTCAGCCCCGACGGACGGCGTCTAGCCAGTGGCAGCGCCGATGGCAGGGTGCGCGTCTGGGATGCCGCCCGCGGCGAGATCGTGGTCACCTGGCGCGCACACGCGGCGGTTACGGGACTGGACTTCGATCCCTCCGGTGGGCGCTTGGCCTCGACAGGAAGAGGAGAGCAGCGCGGGGAATTGAAACTCTGGGATGCGACAACGGGAAAGGCTCTTGCCGGAAAACCGTGTCCGAACCTGCTCACGGCGGTGGTCTTCGGTGCCGACGGCCGGAGCCTGGTCACTTCCGGTCACGATGGCAATGTCCTCGTCTGGAACGCCACCACCCTTGATGCCTCCCCGCGCGACTTCAAGGGGCACCCCGCGCAGATCGTGCCGTGGACGAGTGTGGCCCTCAGTGCCGACGGCCAGTGGGTCGCCATCGGCGGTTCGGGCGGGGTCGTGCGCGTGTGGGACAAGTCAACAGCCCAGGAGTTCCTTACCCCGACTCAGGCCGGCGTGTCCGGACTCGCCTTCGGAGGGCGGGACGGCCGAATCCTCACCGCCACCGCCGACAATAGCATCCACGGGTGGTTCACCAAGAGCGGCAAACCCGCTTTTACACTGCGCGGGCATCGGCGGGCGGTCACAGCGGTAGCCTGTAGCCCCGACGGCTGCTGCCTGGTTTCGGGCAGCCGCGACCGGACGGTGAAACTATGGGACATCAGCCGGCGCGATGACGATAGGATTCTCAGGTTCCCCAACGAGGGGTTCACGAGTCTCGCCTTCCATCCCGATGGCAAATGGCTCGCCTCAGCCGCTCGGGACAAAGCTCTGAAGGTCAGCAACCTGGCGACCGGGACAGCCGTCGTTACCGTGCGGCGCCTCCCCACAGTCATGAATGGTTTGGCCTTCCGCCCCGGCGGCAGAGAAGAAACCACTCCGACCCTGCTCGCCAGCGCCGGAGGAGATGGAGCCATACGCATCTGGGAGGTGCCGACCGAACAGGAGAAACTCTGCCTGCGGGGTCACGGTGGACCCGTTCACGCTGTCGCCTTCCGACCGGATGGAGACTGCCTTGCCTCGGCCGGCGACGACGGAACGATCCGCGTTTGGGGAGCGATGTCCGGCCGCGAGAGGCTCTGCCTGCGCGGTCATGCCGGTCCCATTCGCGCCGTCGCTTTCACTCCAGACGGTCGCCGTCTAGCCTCCGCCGGCGACGATGGGACCGTCCGGCTATGGGCGGAAGCCGCCGGGCAGGAGCTGCTCGTGCTTGGCGACCACAACGGTCCGGTTTACGCGGTGGTCTTCAGCCTGGACGGTCGATATTTGGCAACGGGCGGTCGAGACGAAGCCGTTCGGATCTGGGATGCGGCGACGGGGAATTTGGTCCACACTCTTCAAGGGCACGCGGGGGCGTTGCGCGCCCTCGCGTACGGTCCTGGAGGGCGGTTGGCGTCGGCGGGCGACGACAGCACCGTGAGGATGTGGGATTCAGCAGGGCACGAATTGCTGGCGCTGCGCGGGCACACCGACGCCGTCCGCGCTCTTGTCTTCAGCCCCGATGGGAACAAATTGGCCTCAGCCAGCGAGGACCGGACCATCAAGATCTGGGACGGAACCCCTCTCGATGAGGCACCGGACTCGGACGAGTAGGGTGGGCCGACGAAGGAGGCCACCCTACCACGACGCCACAACCCATTTCTGCGCTCCGCACACATTTTTTGACAATTCGCGCCCTGAACTCATCCGTTTTGTGCCTTGTCTTACCAGGCCCCGCTGCCGATAGGGTCGGACGACAACGCCGCCGACCGGCCAGGGCACGGACGAGAAGAGGAGGCAAACAACCGAAGATCGCGCACCAGGAGATGACGATGAACTCCCGACATGCCCCGGAATCCAACGGCGTGGCCCAGGCGCGCAACCTCCTTGCGGCGGCAGCGCAAGAAGTCGATCGACTGGAACTCGTGGCCAGCCAGGCTTTCTGCCAGTTGACCGCCCTCGCGGGGATGCTGACCCGGGTCGAAAAACTGGCGGTGTCGCATGAGCCGGAGTCCGTCGAGGCGGCGGAGTTAGACGTTGCCATGCTATGCCGCGAAGCGGAGGGCCTGATCCGCTACCTCAACTCGCGCGAATGGGGTCCCGTTCGCGTTACCTCAAACACAAGTCGTCGAGGATTGCCGCTCGCCACCCTGAGCAGCACATCCCGTTGACGCCGGCTCCCATCCTCTTCAAGACGGCGCTCCCGGTGCGCGCGTCCTCGCGCACC
This sequence comes from Gemmataceae bacterium, assembly GCA_036557825.1. Lineage (GTDB taxonomy): Bacteria > Planctomycetota > Planctomycetia > Gemmatales > Gemmataceae > JAJPHU01. Next base: position 3,797 of record DATBGU010000346.1, on the reverse strand, counting down.
GGGCATCGCAAAGAGGGCCGTCGGGTGGCAACCTGCGCGTAACCCCCTTCTATTGGCGAGCTGCCCCACACAGGAGGTGTCGTTGATGGGCAAGCCCGTGGACACATTCACCGTGCGCATCCTGCTGCCGCAAATCGTGTCGCACGCTCTGATCTTTGCCGTTCAGAACGCCGGCGGCTTGGCCGAACGCTTCTTTCTCGCCGCCAACACCGTGGCAACCGCTTCTCTCGGCCTGAGTTGGACGGTGTTCTGTCTGCTGCACGCCTTCACGGCCAACGTGGTCAACGTCTGTCCGCTCGTCGTGGGACGGCGCATCGGCGACGGCGATGACGCCGGCGCGCGAGCTGCGGCCGGTCAGGCGCTGCTCCTGGCCGGCGCCGGCGGCGCGGTCGGCGTAGTCCTGGCCGCAGCCTGTGGCATCGCGGCGGTCTTCGTCGCGGGTCCGAGTCGGGACGCCGTCCTCTTCCTGGCGACACAGGGCCTCGCCCTCACCCCGCTGCTGGCGACGCGCGCGCTCCTCGGTTACTTCGCCGGCACGATGCGCGTCGGATCGCGATTGCTGGCGGCCGTGAGCCTCGTCCCAGTTGTGCTGCACCTGGCGCTCGCCTGGCTGCTGACTGGCCCGCTGGCGTGGTCGGTGGCCGGCGCCGGTCTGGCCCGTCTTGGTGCGGCGGTGACGGCGGCGGCGGCGGCGTTCGCGATCGCTCGCGGCGAATTGGGGAGCCTCCGAAACCTGATATGCCGTCCCAACAAAGCCCTACTCGGCGCGATGTTGGCCGAGGGAAGCGTGCTCGGTTTACAGCAAGTCGTGGCCGCTCTCCTGGTGTTGCTGTTGTACCTCATGGCGAACCGCGCCGGAACCATCACGTCCGCCGCCCTGACGCTGACCCATTCCGGCGTCTACCCGCTGCTGTTCTGCTTCGCTTGGGGGGGGTCGCAGGCTGTGGGGGCCGCCGCCGCGCAAGCCGTCGGCCGCGGCAATCCCGGTGAGTTGGCGCGCGTCGCCTGGCGGTGTCTCGCTCTGTCGGCGATGCTAGCGATCATTTTGCCCTGGGGACTTTTCCTCGCCTACGCTCGGCCCACCTTCGCCTGGCTCGTCGGGAGCGGTCCGGTTGGGGAGGAAGTGTTGGCGGACTGTGTGCGCTTGATGGGTTTGCTCGCCGTCTTCTTCGTGTTCGATTTTGCCGTCAATTTCCTGTCGGCCCTGCTCAAAGCGGTGAAGGAACAGGGATACCTGCTCAAGGCCACGACGATCGCCGCTGTCGTGTTCGTCGTCCTCCTTGTCGTCCTGCCCTCGCCCCTGGACAGCGCCCATCTCATGGCGGCGTTCATCACCACGCAGGCCGCCTGGTCCTTGCTCCTGATCTTCAAGGTTGCCCATCGCTGGATGGCGACCTCTCTCCGCAGTCTGGGACGGCATGATTCAGGTGTTGTTGCACGGGTCGGGACGCTTTGCCTGCCGGTCGAGGCGCCGGAAAGACGAAGCAACCCCGCGGAGTTGAAGTCGGCCCTTGTGCTGTCCCGATGAGGAGGTTAGGGAAACGAGCGCCGCCTGCTCGATGGTACTCGAGCGCCGCGAGGCGACAAACTTTCACCGATGAAGCAACATCCCAAGAAGGAGCAACGAGCGATGACACGCAACCGATTTCGCCTGAGTTGGAAACTCTTCGCGCTAGCGATGACCTTGAGTTCTCTCCTCCTCGTGGGTTGTCACAGCTGCGGCTGTGGCCGTTAAGTCTCCCGGCGTCCGTGACCGCTCCGCTCCAAGCTGCACTGGGAAACGGACGGTCCAGGCACCTTGTTGGCAGTCGGCGGGACCGCTAGAATGCCGGTGCTGGCCGGATCGGCATGCCGCGCTGGCTGGCCAAGGAGAGGTGCCGGAGCGGCCGATCGGGCCGGTCTCGAAAACCGGTGTGGGAGCAATCCTACCGAGGGTTCGAATCCCTCCCTCTCCGCTTCCTTATTCCTTGCAGGAACCCTGCTTGCGCCGGAAGCCGCGTCGGGGACGCGACTTCCGGCGTGCCTCGTGCGCACCACTTTTACACGCGAATCTTCCTCGGCCCGTCGCATGCTGTCGCATCTTATCGCATGCAGGCTGCGCCATAGGCGTATGCGCCGGCGTATGCGCCGCCGGCCGCGGTTGTGTCGGCCGGAGAGTGACTCGCCGGGGCAATCCGCCAATGAACGCTTGTGAATTACAGCCCGAATGCCCCGAAGGCGCCTCGCGCGGGAGATCGATCAAACCGAGTCCCTGCCATACCTGGGCGCGCTCGCCGGCCATGATTACCCGGGAGTCGGGGGTGATACGATAACCTGGGTCGCCACACGCCGGTCCCATCGCCCACCGACCATGATCCCCCCGACGTGTTCCGCCGGCCCTTAACGCCGCGCGACGTGGCCCCGGCCTCCGCGGCGCTGATGTGCCTGGCCCTGCTGTTCCCCGCCTACTTCCTGCTCAACGGCGAGGTGCCCCTGCTCAAGGAGGTGACGGTCGCCGGCAGGACGAGCCGCCGAGGGCCGCCGGCTGATCCGCCCTGTCGTCCTCTTGTCTCCCGCTTGTCGAGAGCGGGTCTCGGCATGGCCGCCAAAGGCGGGTTTTGGCTTGATTCGGACGATCCCAGCGCGAGAGCCGGGAAAGGCCGGAAACGCGGCTTCTCGCGGGTTCTGCGGTTTCTATAATCACTTGCGACGACTTCGGAGGGGTGGCAGAGCGGCCGATTGCACGGGTCTTGAAAACCGAGGCCAGCCACGCCGCAAGGCCCATCGAGACCGGGCCTTGTGGAATTCCCGGTCCCTCTGCTTGTCTGCTGCTTGTTCGCGGTGCATTCCAACCACCAGCGAGAGGCCTGCTTCCTGGACAATGAGCCTGCCGAGCGCATAATCTGGGGGTGTGGCAAATTTTCCTGGCATAAAACCAGGCTGGAAATCGCGGGGATGGCCTATTTTCCAAACAGGCGACGCGCGGTCGCTTGTTCTCACTTGCCCGGTACACGAACCGCCTTTTTGGCCAAGAACTTATAGCTGCCAGGAAATTTTGCCGCACCCCGTGCCGCCGCCCGGACGCTTTCTCCTTGACGGGCTACCGGCGGCGCGGTGCAATCGATAGGGAGCCCGACGCCTTCTCCATTCCCCGTCCTCGCCTTCGGCTTCCCCTTCAGCGCGTACGGCAGCCCGCAGGCGACCATCGAGCAAGGGGACCGTGACCATGCCCTTCGGCCTGTTCTCCACCTTCGGGCTTGCCACGGCCGCAGGCCTCAATGCCTACGTCCCGCTCTTGGTCGTCGGCCTCCTGGCACGCTACACGGACCTCGTCACGCTCAACCCGCCCTATGACCTCCTCAGCCACCCCGTGGTGCTGATTGTGATCGCCATTCTGGCCGTGCTCGACTTCGTGGCGGACAAGATCCCCGGCATGGACCACGCGCTGCACGCGGCCGGGCTCGTCATCCACCCGACTGTGGGGGTCCTCTTGGCCCTGGCGGCCGACAGCTCGGCCGGCGGCGTGCATCCCGTCCTCGCGGTCATCTGCGGACTGGTTCTGGCAGGCGGCACCCACGGCGCGCGGGCGGCGGTTCGCCCGGCGGTGACGGTGACGACGGGCGGCCTGATGAACCCGGTGGTGAGCTTCGTGGAGGACGCCGTCTCGGGGACACTCGCGGTGCTGGCGATCCTGCTTCCCGTACTGGCGTTCGCCTTGGTCTTGCTCGTGGTCGTGTGGACGGGCCGGCGGCTGGCGCGGTTCTTCCGGCGTGACAAGACCTCTGTCTTGGCTCGATGATCGCCAGCGCGAAGGGGTT
>DATBGU010000345.1:0-21674 GCA_036557825.1 Gemmataceae bacterium | reverse complement strand
CTCGGCGACGACAACACGCCGCGCACCTTCAACGTCGAGATCGCCCGCCAGCCGACCATGCTGCCGACGCTGGTGTTCACCGCGCTGTCCAATTCCGTGGACATGGAGGGCGAGCTGCCCGACGAAATGACGGCCGAGCTGGAAGCGCGCGTCCGCATCGAGGGGCACGAGCCGATCGTCATCAAGGACACATTCTCCGGCTTCGGCGGCAACCGGGCGCCGCAGGCGCTGTTCACCCAGGTCGGCGCGGTCATCAACATCCTGACGCGCAATTCGTTCAAGCCGGTGCGGATCGAACGCATCGACTGCCGGACGCAGGTCAAACCGGGGCGGCGCACGGCGGACATTGAATCGGTGGAGTTGACCTCTGACACCTACGAACCGGGTGAGACGGTCAAGGCCACGGTGTTTCTGCGGCCGTACAAAGGCGTGCGGCAACGCGTGCCGGTGTCGCTGAAGCTCCCGGTCGATCTGCCGGAAGGGCCGTACGTCGCCGCCGTCTGCGACGATCTGGTCAATGCTCGCCTGACGATGCGCGACAATCCGACGCTGAGCAATCCGGCCAACCTCGATGGGGTGTTCGAGGCGGTGCGCGTGCAGACGCGCGTGCGGCGAACCAATCTGGTGCTGCGTCTGCCGGTACCCGATGCCGGCGTGGCCCTCAACGGCAAGGCACTTCCACATCTGCCGCCGAGCATGGTGCAGATCCTCGGCAGCGGCCGGCGCACCGGCGCCCAGACGATGAACAGCGCCCTGGTCGCGCGCCAGCCGACCGACTGGGTGATCCAGGGTTCCGAGGCGGTGCGCTTCACCGTCGTTCGGCACAAGAAGACGACGGACGAATGAACGACAACGAAGCGACCAGCCCGGAGCGCCAGCGACGGGCCGAAGAACCCGTCGCTGGTGCTCCGGGCTGGTCGCTAGTTCTCATCCCGATTCATAACGCAGGAGTTCCCATGTTGCGATCGCGCGGGGCGTATGTCGTGGCCGTGATGCTGGCGTGTCCGTCGTTGCTTTTCGCGGCCAAGGTCAAGGTGTGGCATCAGCACACGCCGGCGCAGTACGACAAGGCGCGGTTCCGGCAGATGGTCGTCAGCAGCGAGGGCACGCTGCGCCTGTCGCGGCAGCTGCGTCCCTTGGCCGGACTCGACGCCTCGCACGTCTGGGACATGGTCGAGGACCGCGCCGGCAACCTGTACGTCGCCACCGGCAACGAGGGCAAGATTTACAAGGTGCCGCCGGAGGGCAAGCCGGTCGTGGTCCACACCGTTGAGCAGAGTCAAGTGCTGTGCCTGGCCGCGGCGTCGGACGGCAGCGTCTACGCCGGCACGGGACCGAACGGACAGATCGTCCGCATCGACCCGCGCGGCCAGGCGAAGGTCTTTTGCGAAACCGGCGAAGCCTACGTCTGGTCGCTGGCCGTCGCTCCCAAGGGGCAGGCGCTGTACGCCGGCACGGGACCGCACGGCCGCATCTATCGCGTCAACGGCGAGGGCAAGGCGGCGGTGTTTTACACGACGCGGCAGGAGCATATCCTGTGCGTCGCCGCCGGGGCGGACGAGATGGTCTACGCCGGCACCGACAAGGGCGGACTCGTCTATCGCATCGACCCGCGCGGCAAGGGCTTTGTGCTGTATCAGGCGAAGCAGGCCGAGGTGCGCACGCTGAAGGTGACGCCGGAGGCGATTTACGTCGGCACCAGCGCGCCGACGCAGCGGCGGCGCGGCGGCGGCGGTCCTTCCGGCCGCACGGCGGCCGACAGCGCCGGCGCGAGAGCCGACACGCCCGCCGGGTCCGCTGTCGAAGCGGCAAGCGAGAAGAAGGAAAAGACGGACAAAAAAGAGGCGGCAACGAGCAAAAAATCGGCCGCGTCGGCAGACCGCGAAGAGAGCAAGTCCACCGCGGCCGCTGCGCCCTCGACGCCGGCCAGCGGCGAGAACTCGGTGTATCGCATCGCGCGCGACGGCACCGTGCGCGAGGTGTTCCGCGAGAAGGCGATGGTGCTGAGCCTGCTGCGCCAGGGTGACCGCTTCTTCGTCGGCACCGGCATGGACGGCCAACTGTTCGAGGTCAACGAAGCGACTCGCGAACGCAGCGAGATCGCTCGGTTGGACCACGGACAAATCCTGTGCATGTGCCAGCGGCGCGACGGCTCCATCGTGCTGGGCGCCGGCGACCCCGGCAAGCTGTACGTCCTCCAGGGTCGCTACGCGGCGAAGGGCAGCGTGCTGTCGGATGTGCTCGACGCCAAGATCATCAGCAAGTGGGGAGCGCTGCGCTGGGAGGGCGAGACGCCGGAGGGCACGCGCGCGAGCGTGGCCACGCGCAGCGGCAACGTCGCCGAGCCGGACGACACCTGGAGCGAATGGTCCGCCGAGCAGAGCGACGCCGAACAGGGGACGATTGCCGCGCCGACGGCCCGCTTTCTGCAATACCGTGTGTCGCTGGCTACGACCGACGCAGCGAAAACGCCGGCCGTGCGGGCCGTGACGCTGCGCTACGTAACGAGCAACCAGGCCCCCGAAATCACCAAGGTCGAAGTGCCCGACCTCAACGCCGTCAACCTGGACAATCCCAAGAAGCTCAAGTTCAAATGGTCGGCCGTCGATGCCAACGAAGACGATCTCTTTTATCGCGTTCTCGTGCGGAAGGACGGCTGGAAGAACTGGGTCGAGTTGGAGGACGACCAGGACAAGACCGACTACGAGTGGGACACGACGACCACGCCGTCAGGCGTCTATCGGCTGAAAGTGATCGCCAGCGACCGCAAGGACAACCCGGACGGCGAGGCGCTCACCGGCGAGCGCGTCAGCGCTCCGTTCGTGGTTTGCCACGAAGCGCCGGCGGTGACGGTGAAGACGGCGGGGATCGACGGCGATCGGGTGGTGTTGGAGGCGTCGGCCCGTTCGCCGCTGGTGCGCCTGACCGCGGCGTCGTTCGCCGTCAACGGCAAGAAGTGGATCAACGTCTTTCCGACCGACGGCCTGTTCGACAGCAAGGCCGAGACGTTCCGGTTCACGACGGAGAGTTTGAAGCCGGGAACCTATGTGGTGGTGCTGCGCGTACGCGATGCGGCGGGGAACACCGGGTCGGCGGACGTGGTGTTCAACGTGCAGCCCAAGGGGGCGGCGAAGTAACCGCAGAAGTACTGGCGAGCGGGGGGCGTCAGCCCCCTGTTGCGAAGAAACAGGGGGCTGACGCCCCCCGCTCGCCGGTTCACCCCGCCCGTCTCATGGGCGGCGTGGCGAAGGGCGCTATCTGTGGAGCATTGGGCGCCGTCGCGTCGAAGCGATGGTAGACGGTCTGGTGCGGGAACGGGATCTCGATGCCCAATTCGTCGAAGCGGTTCTTGATGCGCCGCAGCATCTCGCGCTTGACCGTCCATTGTTGCAGCGGCAGCGTCTTGAGAAAGAACTTGATGACCACCGACGAATCGGCCAAATTGTCCACGCCGAGCATCTCCGGGTCTTCGAGGATCAGCGGGCCGAAGGCGGCATCTTGACGCAACTCCCGCCCCATTTCGAGCAGGATCTGCATGACGCGATCGACGTCCTCCTTGTAGGCGACGCCGACGTCGAACAGCGCCCGCGACCAGCCGTGCGTCAGATTGCTGACCGTCGTGATGGTGCCGTGCGGGATGAAGTGGACCACACCTTCCAGATCGCGCAGCACAGTCGTTCGCAGCGAAATATGCTCGACCAGGCCGGAAATGGGTCCGATACGCACCACGTCGTTGATGCCGTACTGGTCCTCCAGCAGCACCATGAAACCGGAGAAATAGTCCTTGATGAGGTTCTGGGCGCCGAAGGCGACGGCCAGGCCGAGCACGGCGGCCCCGCCCATCAGCGGCACGATGGGAATGCCGACCTCATCGAGAATCATCAGGGTGCCGCCGCCGAGGACGAGCAGCGACAGGGCGCTGCTGAAGACGCCGACCAATGTTTGGGCGCGGTTCTCGCGGTCCTGCCGCGTGCCGCGTTTGCCGGTGTCGCCGCGGGCCATCAGCACGACGAGGCGACGGCTGAACAGGCGTGACAACCGCGAGAAAAGCAACATCCCCAACGCGATCAGGAACAGACGCGGGCCGTGGTGCAACAGCCACTGCACGATGTTGCGGGGCCGAAAGGGATTTTGCAGCTGGGTGATCTTCTCTTCGGCGGCCTCGGCGTCGTGCTTTGTGGCGTCGGCCTCGTGGAGCGCCTTGATCTGCGCGGCCTGCACGGTGTTCAGTTCGCTTTGCAGTTCGTGCAGGTGGTCCGTGGCGGAGTGAACGTCGGTCAGCGCCTGCTGAAAGCGGCGCTGGGCCGATTCGATGTCGCGGGAAAGGTTTTTCCGTTCCGCCTCGGGAGCCTGGGCGGCCGTCTTCTGTTTCAACTCGGCGTCGAGGGCATTCTTGGTCTGCTGTTCGTGATCGGCGCGCTGACGCGCGTTGGCGAGAAGTTTTTCCGCCAGGGCGATGTTTTGCCGCAACGATTCCAGGCGCTCGGTGATGGATTGCGCCTTGGTTTCGGCCTTCTTGGCGGCCTCTTCCTTGCGCTTTGCTTCTTCGCGCGCGCGCTCCACCTCGCGCGAAACATGGTCGGCCGGCTGCGTCTTCGGGGTGGTCGATTGCTCGGCGGGAGTGGACGCGGAAGAGGAGGCGGTCAGCGCGAAGGGCGATTCGGGCAAGGAGAGCGTGGAGGGCGTCGCGTTCGAGGGCGGTTCCGACTTCGCGGGCGCGGCCGGCGCAGGCTTGGCGGAGGCGGTCGCGCTGGGCGGACCGTCGGAGGACGCCGGGGCCGAGCCGGACATGCGATCGAGCGCGTGCTGGTCCTCCTCGATCTTGCGCGTTAGCGCGGTGATGTTCTCTTGCAGCGCCTTGCGCTCCTTGATGGCGAGGTCGAAGCGTTCGCGGTTCTGCTGCCAGCGCGATTGCAACTCCGTCAGGGCGCCGGCGCGGGCCAATACTTCATTCGGCTTGCCCGCATCCTTGAGCGCCTGGATCGCCTGCCGTTCTTGCTGCATTTCCGCATCGACGGCCTGAAAGCGTTTCTCGGCCCGCTTGTACTCGCTGTTCGGATCGTTGAGTTCGGTCTTGAGATTGCCGAGATACTTGCGGTTGGCGTCGAGGGACTCTTGCAGACGCGCGATGCGCTCGGCGGCGCTGAGCGGAGGTCCGGCGTCGGCTGCGGGGGAAGGCGTGTCGGCCTGTGTTTCGGGGCCTTTGATCGGGAAGGCGTCGGGATCGACCAGCCACAGGCCGCCGACGGCGAGAATCAGCACGGCGAAGGAACCCAGGATCGCCTTCCGCGACGTGAGCATTTTCCAGATGGCTTCTTGCATGGCCCATTCCTTGGCTTGGCGAAGGCCGGCATGTCCGGCCCGAAGGGCCGGCATCATACGAAGAACTCGCTGCCACGCCAGATCAGTTCGCGCGGCGCGCGCGACGACGGCATCTGCGAAGTTCGCGTCGGGAAACGGAACTATGGCCGAGCCGCAGCGTCCAAACAACATAGCGCGGGTTCCGCCTTTGAGGAAACCTTCTCATGCGCCTGTTTCCACGGCTTTGGCTTGCCGTTCTCAGTGTCTTCTGGCTGTCAATCGCGAACGGCGTGCGCGGCGCCGCTGGGGATGCGTGGGGCGACGTTCTGCCGGCACGGGCGAAGGTCCGTATCGGCACAGCGCGTTTTCGCCACGGCGACGCGGTGACGTCGGCCGTCTTCTCCCCGGATGCGCGGAGCATCGCTACGGCGAGCCGCGATGGCACCATCAGCTTATGGGCGTCCGACGGCAAGGAACGGACTCGTTTGCGCGGACATGCCGGCACGGTCCTGAGCATCGGTTTTTCGGTTGACGGCAAACGTCTGATCTCCGGCGGCTCGGACGGGACGGTGCGTGTCTGGCGAATCGCCTCGTCGCCAGCCGGCGCCGCGCCGACCGGCGAAGAAGTGCGGTGTTTCCACATCTGCAAGGAGGAAGTGCAAATGATCGCCCTCGCTGCGGACGGCTCGACCCTGGCGGCGGGCACGGCGGACGGACTCATCGTTCTGTGGAGCGTGGAGAAGGGAGAGGAGTTGCGCCGTCTTCGGCAGGAAGGGCAAGTTTACTGCCTGGCGCTGTCGGTGGATGGCAAACAGCTGGCCGCCAATCATGCGGCCCACGGCCTGATGGTGTGGGACTCGCTCAAGGGCAAGGAGGGCCGTTTGCTCGGCGCGGGTGTCATCACTTCACTGGCGTTCGCGCCGGACGGCCGCACCCTCGCGGCGGGCTACAACGACAATCGCCTCGTCCTCTGGGAAGTATGGAAAGGCGAGGAGGTTCGCGCTCTGGCGGGGCGCCAACGGCAGCCGCCGGGTTGCTTCAATGGCGTTCTGAGCGTCAGTTTCTCCGCAGACGGACGGCGACTGGTTTCGGGGGGCACGGACAACGCCGTGCGCGTGTGGGAGGCGGGAACGGGACGACAGGTTGCGGAGGGAAAAGGACATCGGGGAGGGGTGATGGCCGTGGGCTTCGCTCCGGACGGCAAACAGATCATTTCAGGCGGCGCGGACAACACGGTGCGGCTGTGGGATGCGGCCACGGGACGCGAGATCAGTCCGCAGCGCGAGCCGGCGACGCCGCTGACTTGTGTGTCGCTCGCCGCCGATGGTCGGACGCTCGTCACCATCCAGTCGCCCGACCGGCTCTCCCTGTGGAGCACAGCTGACGGCCGCTCGCTGCCCTTGCCGGCGTCGTTGGCAAGCCAGCGCGTCTCCGTGGCGTCGTTCTCGCCCGATGGGAAACGGCTGGCGTTGTCGGTGGACGACGATCGACTGCGCTTCTGGGATCCGGGAACGAACGAGGTGCGCTCGGTCGAGGGCGAAGCGCCGCGCCGGCTGGAGCGCCTGGCCTGGAGCCGGGACGGCAAGACGCTGGCCTCGGTCGATTCAGATCACCACATCGACATATGGAACCCCATCAAGGTTGAGTTGCTCCAGCACATGGGATTGCAAGAGGACGCTTACCTGGCTCTGGCGTTCGACCGTCCGGGCCAAAGGTTGGCGACGGCGAGCGAGTCGCAAGTTTTGCGGTTGTGGGACGGTGCAAGTGGGGTGGAGAAACAGCGCATCACCGGCCGCTTCGCGGGCGCGCTGGCCCTGTCCTTCTCCGCCGACGGCCGCTCACTGTGGGCGGCGGGACGCGACGGGCGAGTCCGGCTGTGGGAGTTGGCCGCGAACCAGCCGCGCAGGACGTTTGCGGTCGAGGCGATGGGGATCACCTCGGCCGCGTTCACGGCCGACGGCGGCTTTCTCGCCACCGGCGGCGAGGACGGCGTGGTGCGCCTGTGGGACACTTTCGCCGGCAAGGAGCGTCACGTCTTCCGCGGCCACCGCGGCGCGATCTCCATGCTGTCCTTCGCCGGGCGAGCGCCGCTGCTCGCCAGCGCCAGCCGCGATACCACCGCGCTCGTTTGGGATCTGACCGGCCTGTTGCGGACGGAAGCTCCGCCGAGGCTCGATCTGTCCGAACGCGAGATCGAAACGCTGGCGGAGAAGTTGGCCGGCGACGCTCCCGCGGCGTATGAGGCGCTGCAAATGTTGGCGCGTGCGCCGGGGCAAGTCGTGCCCTATCTGCGCGGCCGACTGCGGTCGGTGCGTGCCGATTTCACCTCGATGATCGCCGACCTCGACAGCGAGCATTTCGCCGTCCGCGAAAAAGCGACACGGCAGCTCGCTCATTATGGCCGCGTCGCCGAGAAAGCACTGCGGCGAACACTGGCGGACAAACCGTCGCTGGAAGTGCGCCGCCGGATCGAGCACTTGCTTGTGGAGATGCGCGACGGTCCCGATATGGTGATGGCCGCGCCGCGCGAGATCCGCAGCATCGAATTGCTGGAGGCGATCGGCGGCGACGAAGCGCGCCGCGTGCTGCAAACGCTCGCCGGCGGTATCGACGAAGCCGAGCTGACGCAGCAGGCCAAGGAATCGCTCGCGCGTCTCCAGCGCCGCGGCGCGCGGTAAGGTCGTTATCCACTCTCCCGGCACCTTCCTATATTGAGGGAGATACGGGTCGCGTTAAGAGGCACGAACAAGAAGAGCTAACCACAGAGTCACAGAGAACACAGAGGAAGACACAGAACAAGACAAAACCAAAAAGGAAAACAACAGAGGAAAGTCGCGTCTTGTGTCTTTCCCTTCCTCTCGTCTCGGTGATTTTCTCTGTGTTCTCTGTGACTCTGTGGTTAGCTCTTTTCGTTAGTGCCGCTAAGCACCACGGTTCGCCGGAGTCTCGCGTGAAGTCTCTCCCTCTCTATCCGACGCTTTATCAGATCAACACGCGCATCCTGCTGGGCGAGATCCGTCCCGGCGCCACCCTCGACGACATCCCCGACGCCTCGCTCGATCGCCTGGCCGCGCTGGGCTTCGATGTGATCTGGATGCTGGGCGTTTGGCAGACCGGCCCGGCCGGACGCGAGGTGTCGCGCACACAGGCCGATTGGCGGCGCGGCTACAAGCTGGATCTGCCGGACGTGACGGACAAGGACATTTGCGGCTCGCCGTTCGCGGTACAGGAGTACACGGTGAACCGCGAGTTCGGCGGCGACGCGGCGCTGGCCCGTTTGCGCCAGCGCCTGCACCAGCGCGGCCTGCGGCTGCTGCTCGATTTCGTGCCCAACCACACGGCCCTCGATCATGCGTGGACGCAAACGCATCCCGAGTTTTACATATCCGGCAGCGAGGCGGACCTGGCCCGCGAGCCGCAGAACTGGCGGCGCATCCAAAGCGGCAATCGTTCCCTGATTCTGGCGCATGGCCGCGATCCGTACTTCCCCGGCTGGCCGGATACACTGCAATTGAACTATCGCCATGCGGGGCTGCGCGCGGCCATGCGAGCGGAGCTTGGACGTATCGCCGAGCGCTGCGACGGTGTTCGCTGCGACATGGCCATGCTGCTGCTGCCGGACGTTTTTCAGCGGACATGGGGCAACGCCTCCAAACCCCGCGACGGCAGCGCCGCCGTCGAGGAACCGTTCTGGCCCCAGACGACGGCCGAGGTGCTAGCTCGCCATCCCGATTTTTTGCTGCTGGCCGAAGTGTACTGGGATCTGGAATGGGTGTTGCAACAACAGGGGTTCGCCTACACCTACGACAAACGGCTGTACGACCGGCTGCGCGATCGCAAGGCTTGCCTGGTGCGCGATCATCTCCGCGCTCCACTGTCGTTTCAGAATCACTGCGCCCGCTTTCTGGAGAACCACGACGAGAAGCGCGCCGCGACGGTGTTTCCCTGGGAAGCCCATGCGCCGGCCGCGCTCTTGGTGTATCTGACGCCCGGACTGCGCTTTCTGCACGAGGGCCAACTGGAAGGGCGACATGCACACGCCTCGATTCATTTGGCGCGTCGCCGCGCCGAGCCGGTCGATGCCGCGGTGCAGGCGTTTTACGATCGACTGCTCGAATGTCTGAGGCGTCCGCAAGTGCGGGAAGGGCGCTGGAGCTTGCACAATCGCCGGGCGGCGTGGCAGGGCAACGCGACCGTCGATCAATTCATCGCCTTCGGCTGGGAGCCGGGTCCGGGTCCGCGACTGCTGGCGGCGGTCAATTTCGGCGCCCTGCGCGGGCAGTGCTACGTCGAGTTGCCGCTGCCGGAGTTTCGCGGCAAGCGCGTGATGCTGCGCGACCTGCTTAGTGCGGCGCAGTACGAACGCTCCGGTGATGAACTGGTCTCACGCGGTCTGTACCTCGACCTGGGGGGGTGGGGGCATCATCTATTCGAGGTGGTTGTTACGTGATGGCTTGCTGGTCGCGCCCAGGAGCGCTGTTATAATGCCGGCACGAATCGCCCCTGTCGCTACCGGGAGATGGCATGATCTGTCGCCGCACTCCGCTGCCGCAACGCGCCGCCGGTTTGTTGATCGTCGTGCTGGCGCTCGCCCCGCTGCGCGGCGAAGAAACTCCCATCGTGAAAATCAACGGCGAGAGCAAGGCGACAACCGCTCGATTCGACGAGGCGCGGAAACAATTCGACGCGCGCAAATGGAGCGAGGCCATCGAGCAATTGCAGGCGATCCTCAATGGCGCCGGCAACGACCTCGTGCCGGCCAATCCGCCCGATTCGACGCATCTCGTCCAGGCTCGGCGTCTGTGTCAGGTGCGGCTCGCCGGGCTGCCGCCGGAAGGTCTGCGGTTGTATCGCCAGCGCTATGAAAGCCAGGCCGGAAAGAGTTGGGAGCAAGCCAAGCCGGAGCGCGACCCGCTGCTCCTCCGCCGGATCGTCGAGGAAATGTTCTGCACGCGCGCGGCGGAGAAGGCGATCGACTTGCTCGGCGATCTCGCCTTCGAGCGCGGCCGCTTCGAGGAGGCCGAGGAGTGGTGGCGTCTGTTGTCGCCGTTGCCCGATGCGCGCCGCGATGCCGCCACGCGCGGCTTCGCCCTCGTTTACCCCGACCTCACCCTCGATCCCGCTCGCATCCAGGCCAAGCAAATGCTCGCTCGTCTGTTCGATGGGCGCGGCGGTGAATGGCCGGCGGAGTTGGACGCCTATCGCGCCCGGCAAGGCAAAGCCGAGGGACTGCTGGCCGGCCGCAAGGGACGCTACGCTGACTTGCTGGCCGCGTTGGCCGACGAACGAAAGAAAACGGCGGTCGTGGAACCGCTCGACTGGCCGACGTTCGGCGGCGATTCGAGCCGTGGCCGCGTTGTTCCCGTGCCCGACGACATCCTCGACCGGCTCAGCGCCCTGTGTCGCGACGGCCCGACGTGGAGTTTCAATCTCGCGGAGCACGGCCGGCCTGCCGAATCGGCGCCCGAGTCGGCCGTCAACGCCACGAAGGCCCGCTCGCTGGCCTTTTACCCAATCATTCTTGGGCATCAGGTGGTGATAGCCGACGCGCGCTATGTGAACTCTTACGACGTGCGCACGGGTAGGGGTCTGGAACTATACGATGTCGTCAAGCCCCCCAACGCCGGCGTCAATCCGGACCTGAAACTGCCGGCCCTGCCGGACCTGCGTTACACGCTGACTGCTGATAACGGCAATATCTACGTCAGGCTGGGTGCCCAAGACATCGGCATGGAAACACCGCCGGAGCCGCCGCGAGCAGGAAGGCCGGGCAAACCGCGCCGCGAGAATGAGACATTTCTGACCTGCCTGCGTCCTGGTCACGAGCCGAAAGCGTACCGCTGGCACGTTCCCGGCATCCTGGACAAGAAGGAGAAAGTGCATTTGTTCGAGGGCGCCCCGCTCGTCGCCAATGGGCAAATCTGGATCGCCTCGACGCGCTACAGTAACGACAGCGGCATCACGGCCATCGACTGCTATCCCGCCGACGAGCCGACGGGTCCGCCGCTGCGCTGGCGACGCGACATCTGCGAGCGGGGGGACTTGAAGGCCGGTGAGCCGCGCCACCGTCATCACCTGCTGACACTTGCCGGCACGCAACTCGTCTACTGCTCGCACAACGGGGCAGTCGTCGCCGTCGATGCGCTGACGGGGCGGACGAACTGGGCAATCCGTTATCCGCGCGACGAGGACGGCGAAGACGGCTTGACGGATCTGGCGCCGGTGTTGGCCGCGACGGGCCGCTTGTACGTCGCGCCGGCGGACTCGAATCATCTGCTGTGCCTGGATCCGGGGACGGGGCGGACGCTGTGGATGCGCGAGGACATGAAAGTCGTCCATCTGCTCGGCGTCGGTCAGGGCCGGCTGATCTTCACGACGCCCGGCGGATTGCGGGCGGTGGGCGCCGACGACGGTGAGGATTCGTCCGGCTGGATGGTCCCCCACAGCGGAGGCGATCTGACGCCGGCGGGGCGCGGTTTGCTGATCGGCGATTTGGTCTTGTGGCCGACGGTGAGGCACGGCGATTTTTCCCAGCAGGCGCGAGTGTACGCCGTTCGCCAACGCGACGGCATGCCCGCCGGCGATCCATCGATGCTTCACCGTTTACCGGCCGGCAATCTCGCGTATGCCAACGGCTGTTTGGTCGTGGCGGATTTGCGGACGCTGTCGGTGTTCGTGCCTCCCCGGCTGCTGCTGCCGCGGCGCCGGGCGGACGTGAAGCGACATCCCGAATCGGCGCCGAGCCTGCTCCAGCTGGCCCGTGCCGAGGCCGACGCGGGCGAACCGGATGAAGCGCTGGAGACGTTTCGCCAAGTCGAGGCGAAGGCCGTAACCATGCCGAAATCGCGCCGCCAGCATCTGCTCCACGAGGCACGCTCCGAGCGACAGCGCGTATTGCTGGAAACGGCCCGTCGCGCGGCGAAGGCGAAGCGCTGGCAGGACGCGGCGACAGCCGCGAAGCAGGCGGCCGAGGTTCCCCTGTCCGCACGCGCCCGACTCCATGCTCTGCTCCGCGCGGCGCAGATTTGGAAGGACGCCGGCCAAGCGGCACGAGAGCGGGCCATCTGGCAGTCGATCCTCGCCGACGACGAACTGAAGCGCCTGCAAGTAATCGACCGCTACGGACGCCCCTCGCCGGCGGCTGCGATCGCTGCCCTCCGTGTAGGTCAGGCTTTGCAGCCTGACGGTCCGAAAAGTCAGGTTGGAAAGCCTGACCTACGCGCGCCGGCTCTGCCGTTGTTCCGATCCTGGCACGTCACGCTGAACAGTGAGGAATGGATCCTCGCCGGCTGGCAGACGAGCGATCCCGAATTGTTGCTGACAGGTTCCTCGCGGGAACAACTGATCTGCCGGGCCGCCTCGACTGGCACGGTTCGCTGGCGGCATTCCTTGCCCTTCGCGCCGCGCTGGGCCAACTCGCACGGCGGTACGGTCGTCGCCGCCGGCGAGACGGGCGCTGTCGGACTCCGCCGCGAGGACGGTGAATTGCTCTGGTACTTCCCCGCTCCCACATCCAGCCGCACTTCGACTGCTTTCCTCGATGAGGTTTCCATCGTGGTCGATCAAGGAACGCCGGAAGCGTTGACGGCGTTTCGCCTCGTTTCCGGACGGTTGTTCTTCCTCCAGGGTCAGCGCCGGCTGTTCGCCCTCGATGCCGCGACGGGCGCGGTCCTCTGGGACCGCTGGGCGCCCGACGGCGGCTTTCGGCTGCCGGAACCGCAAGGCTGCTTCTCGCCCTGCTATCACGCGGGACCGGAGACTGTTCTCATTCAGATGTCCGGACAGCGCTGGCTCCTTGACGCCGCGAAGGGGAGATTGATCCACCAGGCTGCCGACAGCAGCGATCTGTGGCGGCGGTGCCCTCTGGAACTGGACGAGCGTACCGTTTGCATCGTGCCGCATCCTCGCCGGGTCGAGTTGATCGACAACCGAACGGGACAAACTCTGTGGACACATACTCTGCCCACTGGAACCACACTCAGCGGCGAATATCCGCAAGCGCTGGGGCGAGGCGATGTGCTATTCGTCGTGAAGCCGGCGAACATTGGTTATTTCCTTCAGCGGCTCGATCGCGCCTCCGGGAAATCCCTTTGGGACCATCCAATTCTGCTAACGGGGAAGACCGTGGACCTGAACACGTGGACGTTCGATCAGGAGGCGGTGTACGGTATCGAAGAGCGTTCGCTGACCGCTCGCTCTCTGACCGATGGTAAAGTTGTGTGGCAGCGCTCGCTGGATGGGGCCGGTGGCTGGCAAGTCCGGCGCGTGGGAGATTCGTTGATGGTTTGGCCGCGACCGTCGGCGGAGGACGCGCGATTCCGGTTTCGCTCTCCGCTTGGGGCGTTACAATGGAACCTGGGTCCGTTGCTGACTCCAGAGTCTGTTTTCACGGTTGGCTGCCGCGATCCGAAGACGGGGCAACTCGTCCAGCGGTTGAACTTTCGGCTCGAATCGCCGGCAAGAACGACCTGGCGAGGACGAACAACAGAGAGGTTCGGCGGTCGATTCCTCATGGCGCGAACGTCTTCCTTACTGGCGAGTGAGCATGGCCCAATGGTTCGGGTCGATTCGCCGCGACCGATGATCGCGGCCGGCGAGGGCGTATGGGGGTTGTCCGCGGCCTCCGACGACAAGCACCGGGCCGACGCCGGACGTTAATCTTGCTTTCACCGCATCGAGGTTACAACACAGACGATGCCAAACATTCGTTGCAAAACGTGTGGGTTGAATGTGCAGGTTCCGGCCGGCGGACGCCGGTTGTGCGGCTGCGGGACGTGGTTGTCCGGCGACGAGGCGAACCTGCCGGTCGCCGAGCCGATCGCCGAGGAGGAACTGCCCGTCCTGGAGGCGACCCCGACGGAAGGATGGCCGCGCATCGAGGGCGATCTGTCTGCCATCGAGCGCCTCAACAGCGGCTATCGCCGCATTCGCAAGGAGATGAGCAAGGCCATCGTCGGCCAGGAGAAAGTCCTCGAAGAACTGCTCATCGCCATCTTCGCGCGCGGCCATTGCCTTCTCGTCGGCGTGCCGGGACTGGCGAAGACACTTATGATCCGCACGCTGGCCGACTCGCTCAGTCTGAGTTTCAGCCGCATTCAATTCACGCCGGACCTGATGCCGTCGGACATCACCGGCACCGAGGTACTGCAGGAGGACAAGACGACCGGGCAGCGCATGTTCAAGTTCCTGCACGGCCCGCTGTTCGCCAACGTGGTCCTCGCCGACGAGATCAACCGCACGCCGCCGAAAACGCAGGCCGCTCTGCTCGAAGCCATGCAGGAGCGACAGGTCACGGTCGGCGGCACGCGCCACAAGCTGCCCGATCCGTTCTTCGTGTTGGCGACGCAGAATCCCATCGAGCAGGAAGGCACTTATCCGCTCCCGGAGGCGCAGCAAGACCGCTTCATGTTCAACATCCTCGTGGATTACCCCGAAGAGGAGGAAGAATTTCGTATCGTCGAGCAGACGACGACGACGCACGTTCCGCAGATCGAGCGCGTGCTGTCGGCGACGGACATTCTGGAAATGCAGGACATCGTCCGCAAGGTGCCGGTGGCGCCGTACGTGATCCGCTACGCCATGAAGTTCACGCGCCTGACGCGCAAGGGCAGCCGCGTCGCCTCGGACAAAACCGGCACGCCGACGCCGGGCGGAGCGAAGCCGAAGGAAGTGGACGTGCCGGACTTCATCCGCGATTACGTCACCTGGGGCGCCGGTCCGCGCGCGACGCAGTTTTTGATCCTCGCGGCCAAGGCCCGCGCCGTCTTGCACGGCCGCTATTACGTCTCCTGCGAGGACGTGCGGGCGGTCGCTCCGCCGGTGCTGCGTCATCGCATCATCACCAACTTCAACGCCGAGGCCGAAGGCATCAAGCCGGATGATATTGTCCGTCGCCTCATCGACCGTATTCCGCGCGATCCCAATGAGCAAGCTGCCGTCGGCGCGGCGCAGACGGGAAGTTAGGAAAAAGATCCTATCGTTCGGGGACGGAGGGTGTGCGGATGGTCGAACCGCAGTTGATCCCAGTATTCATGCCCGCCCTGGTGACCCTCTTGATTCACGCGGAACGGCTGAAAGGCAGTTCCCTGACCGAACAGGAAGTTCTCGCCATCCGAGACCAGGGCATCTGCATGATGATGCATGTGGAACGCGCCCAAGCATTGGCTGAGAAGCGCGGGTACGATGATCTCGATCCGGAGAATGTTTGGGCCGATTGGCAGGTGGTCCGCGCTCAGATCACCGACGCCGAAAGAGGCACTCCGGCAGAAGACTGAAAAAGGTGTCAGGGGCCTTTATTAATCCTTTTCCTACCCAAAAAGGTTCCCGATTCTATCCGATCGCTGGAGAGAGAAGCTATGCCGTTACTCGATCACTTTCATCCACCGTTGAGTACCGAGCGGCACTGGGAATCGTTCCACTCCAGTTGGGCCACTCGGCTCGCCGACGCGCTCACGGAGCGCTGGCTGCCTCCGAACTACATCGCCGAAGAACACGCTCACCTCGGTCCATCGGTCGAGATTGACGTGGGCAGCTTCGAGCGGGAAACGGCGTCAGCCTCCGCGGAAGGAGTTGGGGCGGTGGCGACCGTGGGACGGAAGGTGTGGACGCCGCCCGTTGCCGATGGGACTTTTGCCGCCGCGTTCCCGGATACGTTCGAGGTTCGTGTGCTGTGTACGGATACGGGGCCAAAATTGGTCGCGGCCATCGAGTTGATCAGTCCCGGCAACAAAGACCGGCCAACCGAGAGACGGGGCTTCGCCATCAAGTGCGCCAGTTATCTGTATCAGGGGATCAGCGTAATCATTGTGGACATTGTTACGAATCGCCGGCCCAATCTGCACAACGAGATCCTGCGGCTTATGGAAGGCGCCGACAGCCTCCAGTTGTCGCCGGAGTCGAACCTGTACGCGGTGGCCTACCAGCCGCTGCGACGCGGCAAAGAGGATGTGATCGACGTCTGGCGCTCGCCTTTGGCACTGGGTCGGGCACTGCCCACGCTGCCGCTCGGACTGAGGGCCGATCTCGTCATTCCTGTGGATTTCGAGGAAACCTACGCCGAGGCCTGCCTGCGAAAACGGCTTACTGACTCCTAAACACCCATGCAAGATACTCACCAATATCTCGACCCCATCGCGCTGGCGAAGGTCCGCAACCTGGAGATGCAGGCGCGGCTCATCGTCGAGGGCTATCTGTCGGGGATGCACAAAAGCCCCTATCACGGCTTCTCCGTCGAGTTCGCCCAGCACCGCGAGTACGTCCCCGGCGACGACCTCAAACACCTCGACTGGAAAGTCTATAGCCGCACGGGACGGTTCTACCTCAAGCAGTACGAGGAAGAGACGAACCTGGCGTGCTGGCTGCTGGTGGATGCCAGCGAGTCGATGCAGTACGGCTCCGGGCCGGTCGGTGCCGACGGCAAGCCGCTGGTCAGCAAATACGATTACGCCTGCATGGGCGCCGCCGCTTTGGCGTATCTGATCCTGCATCAGCAGGACGCCGCCGGGCTTGTCACCTACGACAATCAGGTTCGCCAACTGCTCAAGCCGGCCAGTCAACCGTCGCACCTCAAGCAAATGGTCGCCTGTCTGAACAAGGGAGCCGGTCGCGAACGCACCAGCCTGGCACCGATCTTTCACGACCTCGCCGAGCGCGTCACGCGCCGCGGCATCATCGTCGTCTTCAGCGATTTCTTCGACGATTTGCCGGACATCCTCAACGGCCTGAAACACCTGCGACACAAGCGGCACGAAGTCATCGTCATGCATGTGTTGGACCGGGCCGAGTTGGAGTTTCCGTTTCAGGATGCGACACTGTTTCGCGGCCTGGAGCAGTACCCGGAGATGCTGACCGATCCGCGCTCGCTGCGCGACGGCTACCTCGAACAGATCCAGGGCTTCATGACCGAATTGCAACGCGGTTGTCTGGCGCAGAACATCGACTATGTGACCATGCGGACCGATATGCAGTTGGGTGTGGTGTTATCCGGTTATTTGGCGCATCGGTTGGCGCGCAGCCGTCATCATTAACTTCCTTGATCGGGAGAGCGTACTCGTGAACTGGCTCCCGTTTGCTTTCGTGGACGGTCTGCTGACCGCCGGGGCCGTGGCCGGCGGCGCGGTGTCCATCCCCATCATCATTCACCTGCTCAACCGCCGACGCTTTAAGGTCGTCACCTGGGCGGCCATGCGCTTCCTGTTGGCCGCACAGAAAAAGAACTCGCGGCGAATGCGGCTGGAGCAAATCTTACTACTGGCCTTGCGCTGCCTCATGGTGCTGCTGCTGGTGCTGGCGATGGCCAGCATTACGCCGTGGGCCGAGGCGATGTGGCGCTGGTTCGCGCCCGAGGGCGGCTCGACCCTCGCCGCCGGCGGTCAACGCACGCACAAGATTCTCGTCGTCGATAGCTCGTTCAGCATGGGGCTGAAGAACGGCGAGGGTACCTGCTTCGATCGCGCTCGCGCCCTGGCCGCGCAGATCGTCCGCGAATCCAGCGGAGGCGATGGGTTCAGCGTCGTCCTCATGGCGTCGCCGCCGAAGCGCGTCGTGCCGGAGCCGTCGGAGGACGCCCGTAAGGTCGTCGCCGAGATCGAAAGGCTGCGTCTGACGCACGGCAACGCCGACCTCGCCGGCACGCTCAACACCGTCGAGAGCCTGGTGCGTGCCTCGCCCGGCAAGTATCCCGCCCGCGAAGTGTATTTCCTCACCGACTTGCAAACTTCGACCTGGATCGCCCGCCAGCCAGCGACGCTGTCGGCGACCATGCAAAAGATCAAGGAGCGCGCGCAAACGATCTTCGTCGATGTCGGCCGCGAAGGCGTCAGCAATCTCGCTGTCACCAACCTCGTGCTGGACGATTCGATGGCGGTCGCCGGTAGCCAGACGCCGATCGTCGCCATGCTGACCAATCACGGCGATACGCGCACCGACGTGAGCGTGCGGCTGTTCGTCGGCAAGGCCCGCGCCACCGCGGCCGACAAGGCATACGATCTGCACGAAGTCAAGGAATCGACCGTCAAGCAGGTCAAGCGCGGCGAGGCGACGCCGGTCGCCTTCACGTACAAATTCCCCGCGCCCGGCGATTACGTGCTGCTCGTGCAGGTGGCCCACGACGATCTTGAACTGGACGATATGCGCAGCGCCGTCGTCACGGTCAAGAACACGGTGCCGGTGATGCTCGTCAACGGCAAGCCGGCCGTCGAGGCGTTCGATCGCGCCACCGAATGGCTGCGCGTCGCCCTCAATCCCTACGACGAGGGCGCGGCCCCGCCGAGAGTGGCGGCGCGGCCGAAGGTGCTGTCGCAATCGCAGTTCGCCGACGAAGGGCTGGGCGACCTGACGCCCTACGATTGCGTTTTCCTGTGCGATGTGCCGCGCTTCAGTCTGGCCGAAGTCCGCCGCCTGGAGAGCCACGTCCGCCGCGGCGGAAGCGTCGTCTTTTGCCTCGGACCTAACGTGGACCGCACTTCGTACAACGATATGCTGTTCCGCGACGGCAAGGGACTGCTGCCGGCCCGCCTGACCGATTACGCCAAGGCCAACAGCGGCTACAACTACCAGTTGGCGATGGACCCCGACGCCGATCGCGAAGACCCGCTGAAACCGTTCCGCAGCGAATCGGCCCGCGAGCATTTGCTGGCTTCGCGGTTCCAGCAGTTCATCCAGACGGAGCCGGTTTCGCGCGCCGGGCCGCGCCGCGTTTTGTCGTTCGTGCCCGCGGCCATTCCGGGGAAGCCGAAGGCGTCGCCGCTGTCGGGCGGACCCGCCGTCCTCGATTGGCGACCGCCGGCCGGCAAGGAACCTAACGCGGGACGCATGCGCGGCCGGGTCGTGCTCGTCACCACGACCGTCAACTCGGACTGGAACAACTGGCCCGCCTCGCCGACCTTCCCGGCCTTGATGCAGGAATTGCTCTACTACGCCTCGGCCGCCCGGCTGCGCGAGCAGGTCGTGCAGGTCGGCGAGCCGATCGAGTTGTATCTTCCCGACACGGTAGCCGGCGCGGAAGCGACCATCAGCACGCCGGACGGCCGCACCGAGACGGCGCGTACGCAAACGCAAGAAGACGCCAGCGTCGTGCGCTGGACGGACACCGACATCAGCGGCGTTTACAGCGTCGTCGTCGGCCAGCATCCGCGGCAGCATCTCTTCGCCGTGAATGTGCCGGCCATCAACGAGGCGCAGCAACTCAGTGAGAGCGACCTGACGCGAACCGACCGCGAGGATTTGCAGAAAACCTATCCCGAATGGGAAGTACAGGTCGTGACGGAACCAAGCCAGGTCAAGCACGCGCCGCCGGGGGAGGGGGAGCCGGAGCGTCTATTGCAGATGCCTTTGGGTGACGCTGTCGCACGCTGGCTGCTGCTGGTCCTGCTTGGTCTGATCGTGGCTGAGGTCGTACTGGCCTGGCGTTTCGGCCACTACAGCGCCGGCGTCACGCCGCTGGAGGAGGGCGCTCAACCGCGGACGCGCACGCCGGCGCGATGGGCCTTGCTCGTCTTGCCGTGGCTGCTGTTCGCCTGTGTCCTCGGCATCGCGGGGGTTTTGATCCACAACGAGATCACCAACGATTTCCTTGCCCTCCTGCCCGATGCAGGGCGGCGCTTCATCGAACACCTCTTCGGCATCCAGCCGCCAGCCCCTGGAGAGGGCAGCCACTGGCGCCTGGAGTATCGGCCGTATCTCTGGGACAGCCGGGCCGATCCGTGGCTGGCGTCGATGCTGGCCATCGGCGCTCTTTGTCTGTTCGCCGCTATCTATGCCCGCGAAGGCAGCCAAACGCTGCGTCGCCAGGACACCGGGGGCCGAATCCTTCGCCTCAGCCTGCGCATGGGACTTTTGTTCCTCCTGCTGGCGGTGTTCTTGCCGCGCGATCGCTTCTGGTTCGAGCGCCAAAGCTGGCCCGACATCGTCATCCTGATCGACGATTCGCAGAGCATGTCCACCGTCGATCAATACAAGGACACGCGCGTCAAAACCGTGGCCGACCGCCTCGCTCAACACGATGGCATGACCGATGCACAACGGCTGTCATTGGCCAAGGCGCTGTTGACGCGCGGCGATCAAGATTGGCTGACGGCCATGCTGACGCGGCGCAAAGTCCGCGTTCACGTCTACCACTGCTCCGGCCGGGCGCATCGGCTCAAGGACGTGACGGCGCACGACGAGATCGGGCCGGCGCTGGAGGCGATCAACGCCTTACAGGCCGAGCCGAGCCACGATTCGAGCCAGCTGGGCATGGCCGTCCGGCAAGTACTCAACGATTTCCGCGGCTCGTCGCTGGCCGCCGTCGTCATGCTCACCGACGGCGTCACCACCGAGGGCGAGGATCTCGTCAAGGTGTCTAAGTACGCCCAGCAAATGGGCGTGCCGCTGTTCTTCGTCGGCATCGGTGATTCGCAGGAGGTGCGCGACCTGTACCTGCACGACCTGACGTCCGCCGATAGCGCCTACGTCAACGATCGGCTCATCTTCACCGTCAACCTTACCGCGCAGGGCTACAACGGCCTATCCACGCAGGTCAAGCTGCGCGAGAAGGGCAAGGATGCGGTACTCGCTCACAAGGACGTCCAGTTCGACGGCACGACCAAAACGGTGAAGGTAATTCTGATGCACCAGCCGACCGAACCAGGCGAGAAGGTTTACGAGATCGAAGTGCCCGGCCAGGAGGACGAGATCACAACGGAGAACAACCGCCTCCAGCGGCAAGTGTTCGTCCATGAAACGCGGCAGATCAAGGTGCTGTACGTCGAGGGCTATCGGCGCTGGGAGTACCACTACCTGAAGACGCTGCTGGAGCGCGAGAGCAATCGCCTCAAGGGCAACAAGAGCATCGATCTGAAAGTGCTGCTGCTGGAGTCCGACCCCGATTTCGCCGTGCAGGACCGCACCGCGCTCTCCGAGTTTCCGTCCAAGGCCGAGTTGAACGCTTTCGATGTGGTGATCCTCGGCGACGTGGATCCGCAGTCGCCGTCCGATCCGAAGATGACGGAGCATTTGAAGGATCTGGCCGACTTCGTGCGCGAGCGCGGCGGCGGCCTGTTGATGATCGCCGGCGAGCGTCACGCTCCGTTCGCCTACAAGGACTCGCCGCTCAAGGATGTGCTGCCCATCGACATCACCAGCGACAAGCCGCCCGACGATGCCGAGATCGCGGACAGGTATCGTCTCGCCTTGACCCCGATCGGGCGGACGCATCAGATGTTTCAGTTCGCCCCCGGCAACGACCAGGACAACGAGGCCATCTGGAACCGCCTGCCGGAGATGTACTGGTCGGCGAGCGGCTACCAACTCAAGCGTGCGGCCGAGGTGCTGGCCGTGCTGCCGAAACCGGCGCAGGCCCGCGACAAGCGCAACGGCGCGGGACTGGACGGACA